>NZ_JAUQWJ010000007.1:0-359968 GCF_036857595.1 Streptomyces sp. AHA2 | reverse complement strand
GGACACCACAAGCGGTGCGGGGGCCGAACCGCCGCAGGTGACCGGGCCGCCGGGCCGCCGGACCGCGGCGGGGCCCCCGGACCGTGACCGTGACTGGACCGCCGGACCGCGGCAGGGTCCCCGGACCGGGACTGTGACCGGGCCGCCTAACCATGGCAGGGCCCCCGGACCGGACCGTGACCGGCCCCCCTGGAGCGTGACCGGCCCCTGGACCGTGACCCGGCCGCCGCACGTGACCGGGGCGGCGGGACGTCACAGTACCCGCCCGGTTCTGCGCTGCGGCCGCGGCCTCCTCGTGTCTGTCCTGTGGACCGGCCCCGAGCTCTCGATGCGCGGCCCCGTGGGAAGGGATTTGCATCTGTGCTCCTCATTGACGTAACGTTGCATTCATCGCCGCGGGGTGGAGCAGCTCGGTAGCTCGCTGGGCTCATAACCCAGAGGTCGCAGGTTCAAATCCTGTCCCCGCTACTGATGGCCGAGGGCCGGAGTCCGAAAAGGATTCCGGCCCTCGGTCGTTCCTCGTGCGATGCGGCGAAGGCTCATCCGTATGCAGCACAAAGCCCCGGCACCCATCGGTGCCGGGGCTTTCGTGTGGAGACTCTAGGCCGCCGCGCAGTTCGGGCAGACGCCGCGGTACGTCACCTCGACATCGGAGACGGTGAAGCCGAAGCGCTCCGAGTCGGGCAGGTCCGCCAGCGGGTTGCCGACCGGGTGGACGTCGCGGATCGCGCCGCACTGGGCGCAGACCAGGTGGTGGTGCGGCCGGTGGGCGTTCGGGTCGTACCGCTTGGCGCGCTGGTCGGTGGAGACCTCCAGCACCTCGCCGAGGGTCACGAGCTCACCGAGGGTGTTGTAGACGGTCGCCCGGGAGATCTCCGGCAGCTTGGCGACGGCCCGGGCGTGGACCTCGTCGGCCGTCAGATGGACGTGTTCGCCGTCGAGGACCTCGGCCACGACGCGCCGCTGCGCGGTCATCCGCCATCCGCGTCCGCGCAGGCGTTCCAGAAGGTCACTCATGGCCACCAGCCTAACAGCTAAGGGGACCAGGTCCCGAACAGGTGTGAGATTGGAGTCTCACTTGCTTTAGACAATGTCTATTGTAGGATCGAGAACGGCTTTGGCCAAGGGACAGGTTTGACCAGTATGGGTGCAGGAGGCGCACGTGACGCAGGGACCGCTTACGACGGAGGCCGGAGCTCCGGTCGCCGACAATCAGAACAGCGAGACCGCGGGCGTCGGCGGCCCCGTGCTCGTCCAGGACCAGCTCCTGCTGGAGAAGCTGGCCCACTTCAACCGGGAGCGCATCCCGGAGCGGGTGGTGCACGCCCGCGGTGCCGGCGCGTACGGCACCTTCACGGTGACGGCCGACGTCACGCCCTACACGCGTGCCGCGTTCCTCAACGAGATCGGCAAGCAGACCGAGGTCTTCCTGCGCTTCTCGACCGTGGCCGGAAACCTCGGCGCGGCGGACGCCGTGCGCGACCCGCGCGGTTTCGCGCTGAAGTTCTACACCGAGGAGGGCAACTACGACCTCGTCGGCAACAACACCCCGGTGTTCTTCATCAAGGACGCCATCAAGTTCCCGGACTTCATCCACACCCAGAAGCGCGACCCGTACACCGGATCCACCGAGGCGGACAACGTCTGGGACTTCTGGAGCCTCTCGCCCGAGTCGACGCACCAGGTGACCTGGCTGTTCGGTGACCGGGGCATCCCCGCCTCCTACCGCCACATGGACGGCTTCGGCTCGCACACCTTCCAGTGGAACAACGAGGCCGGCGAGGCCTTCTGGGTCAAGTACCACTTCAAGACCGACCAGGGCATCAAGAACCTCACCAGCGCGGAGGCCGCGCGGCTCGCCGGTGAGGACCCCGACTCCCACCAGCGTGACCTGCGCGAGGCCATCGAGCGGGGCGAGTACCCGACCTGGACCGTCGGCGTGCAGATCATGCCGGTGGCCGAGGCGGCGACGTACCGGTTCAACCCGTTCGACCTGACCAAGGTCTGGCCGCACGCGGACTACCCGGTCGTCGAGATCGGCAAGCTGGAGCTGAACCGCAACCCGGAGAACATCTTCGCCGAGGTCGAGCAGTCGGTCTTCAGCCCCGCCCACTTCGTGCCGGGCATCGGCCCCTCCCCGGACAAGATGCTCCAGGGCCGCCTCTTCGCGTACGGCGACGCCCACCGCTACCGCGTCGGCATCAACGCCGACCACCTGCCGGTGAACCGCCCGCACGCCACGGTGGCGCGCACCCACTCGCGGGACGGCCACCTCTACGACGGCCGCCACGGGGGCGCGAAGAACTACGAGCCCAACAGCTTCGGCGGACCGTTCCAGACGGACCGTCCGCTGTGGTCGGCCGTCGCCGTGGGCGGCACCACCGGCAACCACGAGGCGCCCGTGCACGCCGAGGACGACGACTTCGTGCAGGCGGGCAACCTCTACCGGCTCATGTCGGAGGACGAGAAGGAGCGCCTGATCGCCAACCTGGCGGGCTTCATCGCCAAGGTCTCGCGCGACGACATCGTCGAGCGGGCGATCGACAACTTCCGTCGGGCCGACGGAGACTACGGCAAGCGGCTGGAGGCCGCGGTCCAGGCCCTGCGCGGCTGAACTCCAGCGCTGGACCGCTTGCGGTAGTGGACGGGCCGGGTCCCCATCAGGGGGCCCGGCCCGTCCGTGCGTCTAGGCGGGAACGCGCTGACGCGCGGGCACCCAGCAGCGGATGATGTCGCGGACCGAGACGATGCCGGCGGGTTCGCCGCCGTCCAGCACGATCAGGTGCCGGAATCCGCCGTGGGTCATGGCGACCGCCGCCTCCTCCAAAGTCCAGGACGGAGCGGCGAACACGACGTCGGTGGTGGTGTGGGCGTGGGCGTGTTCCGTGTCCGGGTCCTGGCCCAGGCCCACGGAGTTGAGGATGTCGCGTTCGGTGAGGATGCCGATGCCGCCGGCATCGGGGTCGTGGACGACGGCCGCGCCCACCCGGCGTGCCGACATCAGTGCGGCGGCCTGGCGCAGGGTGTGGGTCGGTCCGATGGTGAGGACGACGGTGCTCATGGCGTCACGGACGAGCATGAAAGGAGCCACCTCCTGGGAGTGGTCCCGCAGCTTGTTCATGATTTCACAAGTTCACAAGCCGGGGGACTCTCAGAGTGGCAGGCAAAGGGACGGTCAAACAAGAGGTGGGCTCGTAACAACAGGGCGCTCAGTAGCGCTGGTTGAGGTACCCCAGCAGCTCGTCGTGGAGCAGGCCGTTCGACGCGGCGGCGTTGCCGCTGTGCGGGCCCGGGCGGGAGTCCAGCCCGGTGAAGGTGCCCCCGGCCTCCGTGACGACGATCGCGGTGGCGGCCATGTCCCACAGGGACAGCTCCGGTTCGGCGCACATGTCGACCGCGCCCTCCGCGACCATCATGTACGGCCAGAAGTCGCCGTACGCGCGCGTGCGCCACACCGCGCGGGTCAGGTCGAGGAAGCCGTCGAGCCGGCCCTGCTCCTCCCAGCCGGTGAGCGAGGAGTAGGCGAAGGAGGCGTCGGCGAGCTTCGAGACGCGCGAGACCTGCAGCCGGGACGCCTTGGTGAGGCTGCGGCCGGTGTACGCGCCGTGGCCCTTCGCCGCCCACCAGCGGCGGCCCAGGGCCGGGGCGGATACGACGCCCACCACGGGCTGGAACCCACCCTCGCCGGCTTCCATCAGGGAGATGAGCGTGGCCCAGACGGGGACGCCGCGGACGTAGTTCTTGGTGCCGTCGATCGGGTCGATCACCCAGCGGCGCGGGCCGGTGCCCTCGACGCCGTACTCCTCGCCGAGGATCGCGTCCCTCGGCCGGGCGCGCTGGAGCTGACCGCGGATGAGCTCCTCTGCGGCCTTGTCCGCCTCGCTGACCGGGGTCATGTCCGGTTTGGTCTCGACCTTGAGGTCGAGGGCCTTGAAGCGGTCCGTCGTCGCGGCGTCGGCGGCGTCGGCGAGGACGTGTGCGAGACGCAGGTCGTCGAGGTAGTCGGGCATGTGACGAACCTATCGGCCGAGGTGGGCGTGGGGCCACCGGGGGCTTGTGGGCGCGGCGAGCGGGCGTGCGACACGGCGGCGGGGGGCGGCAGGGGAGTGACCGCGGGTGCGGGCGGTGCCGAGGGGCGGGGCCGCCGGGGTGAACGCCTCGCGCGATACGGCCGGAATGCGCCCCCGCGCCCGCAGGGGTGAACGCCCCGCGTGATGCGGCCGGAACGCGCCCCCGCGCGCGTTCGTGGACCCTTGACAGTGGTCGCGCGCGCGTCAAACCTGGGCGCAGAGCCGCTCGCTCGCCCCAAGGGGAGGCGATGATGCCTGCAGCGCGGGAATCTCTACTGGACGCCGCCTACACGGCGCTGGCGCGCCGGCCCTGGTCCACCGTGCGGATGGTGGACGTGGCCGCGGCGGCGGGGGTGTCCCGGCAGACGCTGTACAACGAGTTCGGCAGCAAGGACGGCCTCGCCAGGGCCCTGGTGCGCAGGGAGGCCGACGGATACCTGGCCGGGGTCGACCGGGCGCTCGCCGCGCACACCGATCCCCGCGAGCGGATCACCGCCACCGCCGAGTGGACCGCCTCCGCCGCCCGCGGCAACGCCCTGGTCCGGGCCATGCTCACCGGCTGCTGGAGCGAACGCCTGCCCTCGCCGGTCCTGACCGCCGTGCCGTCCGGTTCCGCCGTCCCGGCCCAGCGGCGCGCCGACGGTCCCCTGCCCTCACCCGCGGACTTCGTCGCCCTGGTCCGCGACCGGGCGGTCATGGCCCTGGCCGGCCCGGGCGCACCCCCGTCCGAGACCGCCGAGCTGGCCCGCTCCTGTGAACTCGCCCTCCGGCTCGCCTTGTCCTGCGTGGCCGCACCGCCGGCCGAGGGCGGCGTCGCCGACCTGGTCCGAGGCGCCCTGCACCTGCAGCCCGGCTGACACCGCGTCCGTCCGGACGGCCCGTGCCGCTTCCGTGCGGACAGCCCGGCGGACGCCCCACCGGCGACGGGCGACGCCCCCGGACCAGCAGCCTTGCCGAGCCGCCGGTTGACGGGCCGTCAGTGCGCCGACCCCGACAACTGCAGGCCGATCACGCCGATGATGACGAAAGTGATCGACACGATCTTCAGCGTCGACACCAGGTCGCCCAGGAAGACCATGCCGTAGATGGCCGTGCCCGCCGCACCGATGCCGGTCCACACCGCGTACGCGGGGCCCACGTCGAGCCTCTTCAACGCCAGCGTCAGCAGCCCGAAACTGCCGAGGGCGAACGCGCAGAACGCGATCGTCGGCCAGAGCCGGGTGAAGCCGTGCGACAGCTTCAGGCACACGGCGAAGCCGGTCTCCAGCAGCCCTGCCACGATGACCAGCAGCCACGCCATGAGGTGTCCTCCCGTTAGCCACGTCCGGTGACCGCTACGTCCGGGTCCGTCGAGTTTTGGTCAGGCTTGCATCCGGCTCGGTGCGATTATGCACTTACCGTCCACGGGCCAGGACAAACAACGCGGAGGTCAGTCCCCTTCGGTGTGCTCCCGGGTGGCCAGCAGCCGCCGCAGCGAGTACAGCCGGGCCGGATCCGCGTGCCCCTCGGCCACCCAGGCGTCCAGCGCACAGTCCGGCTCGTCGTGACTGCACGCGCGGGGGCAGCCCTCGGTGCCGGGCTCCAGGTCGGGAAAGGCGTGGATGACCCGGGACGGGTCGACGTGGTTCAGCCCGAAGGACCGCACGCCGGGAGTGTCGATCACCCAGCCGTCACCACCGGACAGCGGCAGGGCCAGCGCCGAGGTGGTGGTGTGCCGGCCGCGGCCCGTCACCGCGTTCACGTGCCCGGTCGAACGGCGCCGCTCCTCCGGCACCAGCGCGTTGACCAGCGTCGTCTTGCCGACCCCGGAGTGGCCGACGAAGGCGGTGATCCTGCCGTCGAGCTGCTCGCGCACCCGGGCCACGGCCACGCCGCTCTCCAGCTCCGCGCGGCTGGTGACCACGTAGGGGATGTCCAGGTCGCCGTACAGCTCCAGCAGCTTCTCGGGCGGGGCGAGGTCGGACTTGGTGAGGACCAGCAGCGGTTCGAGACCGCCGTCGTAGGCCGCGACCAGGCAGCGGTCGATCAGCCGGGGGCGGGGCTCCGGGTCGGCCAGGGCGGTGACGACCGCCAGCTGGTCGGCGTTGGCCACGACCACCCGCTCGTACGGATCGTCGTCGTCGGCCGTGCGGCGCAGCACGGAGGTGCGCTTCCCGATGCGCACGATCCGCGCCAGCGTGTCCTTCTTCCCGGACAGGTCGCCCACCAGGGCCACCCGGTCGCCCACGACCGCGGCCTTGCGGCCCAGTTCGCGGGCCTTCATCGCCATCACCACGCGGTCCTCGACCAGGCACGTCAGGCGGCCCCGGTCGACGGTCAGCACGAGGCCCTCGGCGGCGTCGTCGTGCTTGGGCCGGATGTTCGTCCGGGGCCGGGTGTTGCGGCGGCCCGGACGGGTGCGGATGTCGTCCTCGTCGGTGTGCTTGCCGTAGCGGCGCATGACCTGGTCCCCGCCCTACGCCCCGAGCATCCCGGTCCACAGGTCGGGGAAGTCCGGCAGGGTCTTGGCGGTCGTCGCCACGTTCTCGATCTGCACGCCCTCGACCGCGAGGCCGATGATCGCGCCGGCCGTGGCCATGCGGTGGTCGTCGTAGGTGTGGAAGATGCCGCCGTGCAGCCGGCGCGGGCGGATGTGCAGGCCGTCGGCGGTCTCGGTGACGTCACCGCCGAGTTCGTTGATCTCCTTGGTCAGCGCGGCCAGCCGGTCCGTCTCGTGCAGGCGCAGGTGGGCCACACCGCGCAGGGTCGACGGGGAGTCGGCCAGGGCGGCCACGGCCGCGATCCCCGGCGTCAGCTCGCCGACCTCGCTCAGGTCGACGTCGATGCCGTGGATCGAACCGGAGCCGGTGAACACCAGGCCGTACTCGGTCAGTTCGCAGGAACCGCCCATCTCGGTGAAGATCTCGCGCAGCTTGTCACCGGGCTGGGTGGTGCGGGCCGGCCAGTCCGGGACGACGACCTTGCCGCCGGTGACCAGCGCCGCCGCCAGGAACGGCTGGGCGTTGGACAGGTCCGGCTCGATCACCAGGTCCCGGCCGAGCAGGGCACCCGGCGTCACCCGCCAGACGTTCGGCTCACCGCCCGACTCCGGCGTGTCCACCTGCGCGCCGACCGCGCGCAGCATGTCGACGGTCATCCGGATGTGCGGCAGGGAGGGCAGCGTGGCGCCGGTGTGGCGGACCTCGACGCCCTGGTTGAAGCGCGGGCCGGACAGCAGCAGCGCGCTGACGAACTGCGACGAGGAGGACGCGTCGATCGACACCGGCCCGCCGTCCAGGGCGCCGCTGCCGTGCACCGTCATCGGCAGCGCGCCGCGACCGTCGTCGTCGATCCGGGCGCCGAGCAGGCGCAGGGCGTCGATCACGCCGTTCAGGGGGCGCTCGTAGGAGCGGGGGTCGCCGTCGAAGCGGACGGGGCCGTCGGCGAGCGCGGCCACCGGCGGCAGGAACCGCATCACCGTGCCGGCGTTGCCGACGTCGACCGTGGCCGGGCCGCGCAGACCCGTCGGCAGCACACGCCAGGCCTCGCCGGTGCCGTCGGGGCCCACGCCCTCCTCGATCTCGACGCCCAGCGCGCGCAGCGCGCCGGCCATCAGCAGCGTGTCGCGGGAGCGCAGCGGGCGGCGCAGCCAGCCCGGCTCGGAGGCGAGGGCGGCCAGCACCAGGGCTCGGTTGGTGACGGACTTGGACCCCGGCACGTGGACCGTCGCGTCGACGGCTCCGCTCGCGTGCGGGGCGGGCCAGAGGGCGGTTTCTGCGGTGTTCGGGGCCATGCCTTTACTTTATCGGCAGGGCGTGCCGCGGATGCCGCGCCGGCGGGCCGGCGGCGCCCGCACGGCGGCGCCGGACGCCCGCACGGCGGAGCCGGACGACGGCACGCACGGTGGCCGCGCGGGGGACCCGCACAGCGGCACGACCCCGTTCGGGTGCGACGCAGCCGCGGTACGTCACAGGCCCAGCAGCCAGCGGCCGCCGCCGAGCAGGGAGCACAGCGACACCGCGTGGAACAGGAAGAACCACAGGCCCGCAGGTACGTGCGTCAGGCGTGAGAGCTGGTCCGCGTCCGAGTCGCCGGCCCCGCCCCGGGACCGCTTCGCCTGCAGTTCGAATGCCGGCCGCACCCCGCCGACCAGCAGGAACCACACCACCGCGTACGCGAAGGCCGCCTGCACCTGCGGCCCGGCCAGCCACGACACCACGACGAACAGCCCGCCGGTGAGGAGCATGGTCAGGGCGCCGTAGGCGTTGCGGATCATCACGAGCATCGCGAGCAGCAGGGCCGTCGCCAGCCACAGCAGAAGCGTGATGCGGCCGGCGCCGAGCAGGGCGGCGCCGCCGAGGCCGAGCAGGGGCGGGGCCGTGTAGCCGGCGGCTGCCGTGAGGATCATGCCGATGCCGTGCGGCTTGCCACGGCTGACCGTCAGGCCGCTGGTGTCCGAGTGCAGCCGGATGCCGGTCAGCGTGCGGCCGGTGAGCAGGGCCACGAGCCCGTGCCCGCCCTCGTGGGCGATGGTGATGGCGTTGCGGGAGACGCGCCACAGGCCGTGCGGGACCACCACGGCGAGCGCGGCGGCCAGGGTCGCGATCACCACCCACAGATCGGGCTCGGGCTGGGTGCCGGCGACCTCGTCCCAGAGGGAGGCGAGCGAGGCGGATGCTATGTGGTCCATGTCGGCGGGGGGCTCCTCCGGGTCGCGCGGGTCTGGCAGTGTGGCACGTCTGCGCGGACGGTACCGAAAGACGCCTCGGAGCCGGCGATCGTTCCCGACTCTGCCACCCTTGGACCCGTCCGGACCGGCGCCGGCCCGGACGGGTTCTGACGTGTGCGCAGGTCGGAGGGGTAGGACACACATGTGCGGACGGTATGCGGCCAGTCGCAGCCCGGAGGAGCTCGCGGGGATCTTCGGGATCGAGAAGTGGGAGCCGGAGGAGACCCTCGCGCCCGACTACAACGTGGCGCCCACCAAAGAGGTCCACGCCGTCCTGGACCGCCCCCTGAAGGACGCGGACGACCCGCGGCCCGTCCGGCAGCTGCGCCGGCTGAAATGGGGCCTGGTGCCGTCCTGGGCGAAGACCCCCGACGGCGGAGCCCGGATGATCAACGCCCGCGCGGAGACCGTGCACGAGAAGCCCTCCTACCGCCGCGCCTTCACCTCCCGGCGCTGCATCCTGCCCGCCGACGGCTACTACGAGTGGGTCACCGGCACCCAGGAGCGCGAGCTGGAGGTCGAGGGACGCAGGAAGCGGCCCCGCAAGCAGCCCTACTTCGTGACTCCGGCGGACGGGTCGGTCTTCGCCATGGCCGGCCTCTACGAGTTCTGGCGGGACAGGACCCTGCCCGACGACCACCCGCTCGCCTGGTGGGTGACGTGCTCGGTGATCACGACGGAGGCCGAGACGGGCCCGCTCGCGGTGTCCCCCGCCGAGGGGCCGAGGGCACTGGCCGACATCCACCCGCGGATGCCGCTGATGCTGACCCCCGACCGCTGGGACGCCTGGCTGGACCCCGCCCGTACCGACCCCGACGGGCTGCGCGGCCTGCTCGCGCCGCCGCCCTCCGGGCTGATGCGGGCCTACCCCGTCGCCACGGCCGTCAGCAACGTCCGCAACAACGGGCCGGAGCTGCTGAAGGAGCTGGACGGGCCCGAGGAGGGCACACTCTTCTGACGTGACGCGACGAAAGAAGGCGGCCGGCCCGGACACCGAGACCGTCGAGACCGACGCCGGCACCGCCCGGATCACCTGGCACCGGGCCCCGGAGCCCCGGCTCGTGCTCGCCGTGGGCCACGGCGCGGGCGGTGGCATCGAGGCCCGCGACCTGGTGGCCCTGGCCGACGTCCTGCCCGCCCACGGCGTGACCGTCGCCCGGGTCGAGCAGCCCTGGCGGGTGGCGGGCAGGAAACTCGCGCCCGCTCCGAAGACCCTGGACATCGGCTGGCGGGGCCTGTGGCCCGCGCTGGCCGCCCCGGGCCTGCCGGTCGTCGCCGGCGGCCGCAGCGCCGGGGCCCGGGTGGCCTGCCGCACCGCCGGCGAGCTGGGCGCCCACGCCGTGCTCGCGCTCGGCTTCCCCCTCCACCCGCCCGGCAAGCCGGACAGGTCCCGCGCCGCGGAACTGCTGGGCGCGGGGGTGCCCACCCTGGTCGTGCAGGGCGGCAACGACCCCTTCGGCAGGCCCGCGGAGTTCCCCGACGGGCCGTACCGGCTCGTGGAGGTTCCGTACGGGGACCACGGGTTCGCCGTGCCCAAACGTGCGGAGATCTCGCAGGAGGAGGCCGTGGCGGTCATCACGGACGCGGTGGCGCAGTGGACCGGGTCACTCGGGTGAGGCTGCGGGAATGCCGGGGCGGCGGTCTCTGTTGTGCGGGGCGTACGTGCCGGAGACCGGCACCGACGCCGTAGGAGAGGGAGTCTGCCGCATGGGTTCGACCATCTGCCCGCCCGTCACCCGCCCCGTGGACGGGCTGCGCCCGGCAGGATCCGATGCGACCCGCAGCAGCCGCGCCGACCTGGACTGGACGGTGCTGCACGCGGCCAGGACCGCCCCTGTTCGGGCGGCGGGCGGACCGGATCGTCGTCTATCCTCCGATTCGAGTGGGGCCGGCCTCGGTCTCACGAGAGCAATCGAGGAGGTGGGTCCGGTCACTGGGACCGACGCAGGGACCGACAACGGCCAGGCGGAGCAGCCCGAGGGCCAGGGCGGCACGAGCACGGAGACAGCGACCGAGCGCAGCGCGCGCTTCGAGCGGGACGCGCTCGAGTTCCTCGACCAGATGTACTCGGCCGCGCTGCGCATGACGCGCAATCCGGCCGACGCCGAGGACCTGGTGCAGGAGACGTACGCCAAGGCGTACGCGTCCTTCCACCAGTTCCGCGAGGGCACCAACCTCAAGGCGTGGTTGTACCGGATCCTCACCAACACCTTCATCAACTCGTACCGCAAGAAGCAGCGCGAACCGCAGCGCTCCGCGGCCGAGGAGATCGAGGACTGGCAGCTCGCCCGCGCCGAGTCGCACATGTCGACGGGCCTGCGCTCCGCCGAGTCGCAGGCGCTCGACCACCTGCCCGACTCGGACGTGAAGGAAGCGCTCCAGGCGATCCCCGAGGAGTTCCGCATCGCCGTCTACCTGGCGGACGTCGAGGGCTTTGCCTACAAGGAGATCGCCGACATCATGGGGACACCCATCGGTACGGTGATGTCCCGGCTGCACCGGGGCCGCCGTCAGCTGCGCGGCATGCTGGAGGACTACGCCCGTGACCGCGGGATGGTTCCGGCCGGCGCCGGAGAGTCGAACGAAGCGAAAGGCTCGGGGTCATGAGCTGCGGAGAGCCGCACGAGACGGATTGCAGCGAAATCCTCGATCATCTCTACGAGTTCCTCGACCGTGAGATGCCGGACTCGGACTGCGTGAAGTTCGAGCACCACTTCGAGGAGTGCTCGCCCTGCCTCGAGAAGTACGGGCTGGAGCAGGCCGTCAAGAAGCTGGTGAAGCGTTGCTGCGGGCACGACGACGTCCCCGGCGACCTGCGGGACAAGGTGATGGGGCGGATCGAGCTGATCCGCTCCGGCCGGACGGTCCCCGAGCAGGACGTCACGGCGTCGCCCGCCACACCGCAGGAGTCCTGACTCCTCGCGGACACCGCGGGAGTTCCGGCCCTCCCGCGCCGGGGAACCGCCCCGCTCCTGACGGGGTGGTCATCCTCGAACACGTCACTCGAACGTGCGATGCGCGGGCCGTCCGCCCGCGAAGTCCCCTCCCGCCGTCCTAGGCTCCGGGCCTGACCGACATGGCCGGGGAGGGGCTCATGACAGCGGTACCGGCACGGGTACGTGCGTACGTCGCCTGTGTCGTCGGCGCCGCCCTGCTCTGCCTGCTGCCCCCGCCGGGCGGCCGGGCGCACTGGTGGGCGGCCCTGCTGCTCGCCCTGCTGTACGCGGGCTGTGAGCGCGCCGCGCGGTTCGCGGGGATCTCCCAGCCGGCCGGGACCTTCTACCCCGTGCTCCTCGCCGGTGCCTTCCTGTTGCCCGGGCCCGCCGCGGCCCTGGTGGCCGTGCCGGGCGCGCTGCTGTCCCACGTCGAGCACCGGCCCGTGGCGCTGCGGCGGATCTGGCGGGCCGCCGAGCTGGTCCTCGCCGTACGGGCCGCCGCCGAGGTGCACCGCCTTCTCGGCGGCCGGGACGCGGTGGCCGCCGGCGACCTCCCCTGCGCACTCGGTCCCGCCGGGGCGGCCGTGCTGGCCTTCTGCCTGGTGCTCGCGCTGCTCGACGGCGGGATCCTGGCCGTGGGCCCGGGGGCACGGCCCACGCCCCTCGGGCAGTGGGGGAAGGTTCCGGCGCGGTGGGCCTGGCGGGGACTGCTGGCCCGTTCGCTCGCCCCGATCGCCGTGCACGGCCTGGCCGGGCTGATGATGGCCGTTTTGTGGCGAAGCCCCTACGGGCCCGTGGCCGCGCTGCTCGTCCTGCTGCCCATGTGCGTCTCGTGGTGGGCCTTCGCCCAGTACCACCGTGAACGGGGCGCCCACCAGGCGACCATCCGGGCGCTGGTGCAGGCCGTCGACATCAAGGACGGCTACACCCGCGGGCACAGCGAGCGCGTCGGGCAGGCATCCATGATGATCGCCCGCCAGCTGGGCATGGACGACGAGCGTGTCGAGGTGCTGCGCTTCGCCGGGATCCTGCACGACGTCGGCAAGCTCGGCGTGCCCACCCGGCTCCTCAGGAAGGACGGGCCGCTGACCCCCGAGGAGCGGCGGGTGATCGAGCTGCACCCCGAGTACGGGCACGAGATGGTGCGCGGCATCGGCTTCCTCGGCGAGGCCCGCGCGGCCGTGCTGCACCACCACGAACGGCTGGACGGCAGCGGCTACCCCTACGGTCTGGCCGGGCGTCAGATCCCCGAGTCGGCGCGGGTGGTGGCGGTCGCCGACGCCTTCGACGCCATGACCTCCACCCGCAGCTACAGCAGGGCCCGGCCCGTCCCGGTGGCCCTGGCGGAGCTGGAGCGGTGCGCCGGCAGCCAGTTCGACCCCGCGATGGTCACGGCGCTGGTCGAGGCAGTGGGACGGTCCGGGTGGCACCCCGCGGTGACCGCCGGGGACGAGGAGGTCCGCGACCGCACCGGAACACCCCGCGTGCCCCCGCCCGGTGCCCCCGTCGCCGGCCGGCCCGGAGCCCACCGGTGAGCCCGCGGCCGCAGCCGCTGCTCCTCGCCCTCGTACACACCTGCGCCGGCCTCCTGGCCGCCGGTTCCCTCGCCGTCACCCTCTACGACGGACTGGACGAACGCCGTGTCGCCCTGGCCTTCGGCGTCCTCGTCGCCGTCGGGGAACTCGCCCGGCGCAACGACACACACGTCCGGGAACCCGCCCCGCTCGGCGCCGCC
Organism: Streptomyces sp. AHA2; assembly: GCF_036857595.1. Classification (NCBI taxonomy): domain Bacteria; kingdom Bacillati; phylum Actinomycetota; class Actinomycetes; order Kitasatosporales; family Streptomycetaceae; genus Streptomyces; species Streptomyces sp. AHA2. Next base: position 346,519 of record NZ_JAUQWJ010000007.1, on the reverse strand, counting down.
GGAGCCCTGTCCTACGCGCTGCTCGGCGAGGCCGGCGGGCACCCCACCCACCACGGCCTCGCCCAGGTCCTCGCCGTCGTACTGGCCGCCTCGCTGCTCGGCAGCGTGCCGCACGTCGCCCGCGGTCAGGGCCCCACCCTCGACCACCTCTCCCGGCGCGTGCTCACCGTCGGCTTCGTCGCCGTCTGCTTCCAGCCCGCGTACAACCGCGGCATGTTCGACGACTGGGGCGGTCCCGCCTACGCGCTGCTGCTGCTGGCGCTGCTGTCCCTGACCGCGCTGTGCGACGCGGTGCTCGGCGCCGCCCTGGCCCACCTGCGCACCGGCTGGCCCTTCGGGCCGGTGCTGCGCGACGAGCTGCGGGCCGCGCACGGCATCGGGACCGCCGTCATCGCGACGGGGGCGGTGATGGCCCTGGCGGTGGCCGTCGTGGGCCTGTGGGCGCTGCCGGTGTTCTCCGTGCCGCTGCTGCTCGCCCAGATGTCCTTCCGGCGCTACGCGGCCGTCCGGGCGACCTACCGGCAGACCATCGCCTCCCTCGCCCGGGCCACCGAGGTCGCCGGCTGCACCCCCGCCGGGCACGCCCGCCGGGTCGCCGCGGTCAGCCGGGCCGTCGGCCGTGACCTGGGCCTCACCGAACCCGAGCTCGCGGTCCTGGAGTACGCCGCGCTCATGCACGACATCGGCCAGCTCAGCCTCGTCGACCCCGTGCCCGCCGGTGCCACCGCAGCGCTGCCCCCCGCGGAGCAACGGCGCATCGCGCTGCTCGGCGCGGCGGTCGTCCGGCAGACCGGCGTGGACGAGGCCGTCGCCGTGGTCGTGGAGCGGCAGGCCGACCCCTACCCCGAGCAGCCGCTCGCCGCGCGAATCGTCCGGGCCGTGAACGCGTACGAGGAGAAGTCCCGGGAAGGAGGGCCCGGCGGGCCGCTGACGGCGCTGGAGGAACTCCGGCTCGCCACCGCCGGGACGTATGCGCCGGAGGTGGTGGAATCACTGGCCCGCGTACTGGCAAGGAGCAGTCTGACGCTGCCCGTGGCTGGGTAACCCATGGGTAATGAGCGCCCCCGCGGCCGTACGTGGTTGGATGCGAAGGAGAAGGTGTCCGGGGGCTCGAAACACAGCTACGGCCAGCCCACCGCACGGAACTGGCAGGCGGGAATCGTGAGGATCTTCGGCAAGGGACGGCACCGGCCCTCCGCCTCCTGGCGGCAGGCCACGGACCGGGCGTTCACACTCATCGGCGACGGCCGGTACGAGGACGCGGGCGCACTGCTGACACGTGCCGCCGATCTGGAGCCCTGGCTTTCCGAGTCCTGGTTCAACCTCGCGCTGCTGCACAAGTTCCGGCACGACTGGGAGCAGGCGCGGGCGGCGGGCCTGAGGGCGGTGGCCCTGCTCGACCGGGACGCCGGCGCGCCCGACTGGTGGAACGTCGGCATCGCCGCGACGGCCCTGCAGGACTGGCCGCTGGCCCGGCGCGCCTGGCAGGCGTACGGGCTGCGCACTCCGGGCCCGGCCAACGACTCCGGCGAGCCCGTCGGCATGGACCTCGGCAGCGCCGCCGTGCGGCTGTCCCCGGAGGGGGAGGCCGAGGTGGTGTGGGGCAGGCGGCTGGATCCCGCGCGGATCGAGGTGCTGTCGATCCCCCTGCCGTCGTCCGGGCGGCGCTGGGGCGAGGTCGTCCTGCACGACGGCGTCCCCCACGGCGAGCGGACCACGGCCGCCGGGCACACCTACCCGGTGTTCGACGAGATCGAGCTGTGGGCGCCGTCGCCCGTGCCGACCTGGGTGGTGCTGCTGGAGGCGGCGACCGAGTCGGACCGGGACGCGCTGGAGCAGCTCGCCGGTGACGCGGGGTTCGCCGCGGAGGACTGGTCCTCCTCGGTGCGGCTGCTGTGCCGGATGTGCTCGGAGTCCCGGATGCCGTCCGACGAGGGCGACGGCGAGCACCTCGACCCGCACGACCACAGCGAGCCGGGCCACCCCGGGCCGCTGGGGCACCGGACCGACGGGCAGCTGTGGGTCCCCGAGCGGGAGTGCGGGCTGGCTGCGCCGACTTCGCTGGTCCGCGGGCTGCTGGACGGATGGGTGGCCGACAGCCCGGACTCCCGAGACTGGCGGGATCTGGAAGAGGTGTGCTGAGGCCGTCCGCCGCCGTGCCACCGTGGGGGTTGCCGCGCAGTTCCCGCGCCCGTGAGCGGGCACCTTCCCCGTACCCTGTATCAGCATCCCGGCTCGGATTTGTTCAGGAAGGCGTACGTACGTCATGGCTCAGCAGGACACCGATCAGCAGCACGAGGGCGTGCTCCCCGTCGACGACGAGGGGTACGTGATCGACACGGAGGACTGCGAGGAGCGCGAGGCCGCCTGGCGTGAGCGGGGGACCTCGCGGCCGATCACGGTCGTCGGCAACCCGGTGCTGCACAAGGAGTGCAAGGACGTCACCGAGTTCGGCGACGAGCTCCAGCAGCTCGTGGCCGACATGTTCGCCAGCCAGCGCACCGCCGAGGGCGTGGGCCTGGCCGCCAACCAGATCGGTGTCGACGCGAAGGTCTTCGTCTACGACTGCCCGGACGACGAGGGCGTCCGGCACGTGGGCGTGATCTGCAACCCCAGGCTCGTCGAACTGCCCGCCGACAGGCGCCGGCTGGACGACAGCAACGAGGGCTGCCTGTCGGTGCCCACCGCGTACGCGCCGCTGGCCCGGCCGGACTACGCCGAGGTGACCGGGCAGGACGAGAAGGGCAACCCGGTCAAGGTGCGCGGCACCGGATACTTCGCACGGTGTTTGCAGCACGAGACCGATCACCTCTACGGCTACCTGTACATCGACCGGCTCTCCAAGCGGGAGCGCAAGGACGCGCTGCGGCAGATGGCCGAGAACGAGCCCCGCTACCCCGTCGTGGCCAACGACTGAGACCTCTGCCGCACCAGGCGCACGGCGTCTGCTCGGGTTCACCACCTCGAGCAGGCGCCGTTCGTGTGTGTCGTTCGCCTGTCCGTCGCACGTTCGACCGCTTCTGCTCGTTCGCCGATCCGGTACCCGTCACTTACCGGGAGGATCCCGGCACTGTGGGGTAGTGAATGGAGCAAATACGTTCCCAGAACGGTCAGTTGTAGTGCTGAATGGGATGAGCGGGGTATGCAACGGCGCACGCCCGGCACGAAGGGAGGGGCGCCCGCGCCAACCGGCGGCTGAGAGGGGTTAGTTCGTGCACGCTTTGTCACACGGCACCACATCGACACCGGCCAGGATCGCAGTTCCACCGTCGCTCTCACTCCCGGTGATCGAGGAGTCGTTTCCACGGCAACTCCACCCGTATTGGCCCAAGTGCCAGGAGAAGACCCGGGCCTGGCTGCTCGAAAAGCGGCTCATGCCCGCGGACAAGGTCGAGGAATATGCCGACGGCCTGTGCTACACCGACCTCATGGCGGGGTACTACCTCGGCGCGCCCGACGAGGTCATGCAGGCGATAGCGGACTACAGCGCCTGGTTCTTCGTCTGGGACGACCGGCACGACCGCGACATCGTGCACGGCCGTCCCCACGCCTGGCGGCAGTTGAGGGACCGCCTGCACGCGGCGCTCGACTCCCCCGGGGAGCACCTCCACCACGAGGACCCACTGGTCGCCGGGTTCGCGGACGGCGTGCACCGGCTGTACGGGTTCCTGCCCGGGACGTGGAACCTCCGGTTCGCCCGGCACTTCCACGCGGTGATCGAGGCGTACGACCGCGAGTTCCACAACCGCACGCACGGCATCGTGCCCACGGTCGAGGAGTATCTGCGGCTGCGCCGGCTCACGTTCGCACACTGGATATGGACCGACCTCCTGGAGCCGGCCGCGGGATGCGAGTTCCCCGACGCGGTGCGCGGATATCCGGCCTATCGGCGGGCGGCGCTGCTGAGCCAGGAGTTCGCCGCCTGGTACAACGACCTCTGCTCGCTGCCGAAGGAAATAGCGGGGGACGAGGTGCACAATCTCGGAATCAGTCTCATCACCCATGAAGGACTGACCCTGGAACAGGCCGTGAGGGAAGTCCGGCGGCGTGTCGAGGAATGCATCACCGAATTCATGGCCGTGGAGAAGGAGGCCTTACGGTTCGCCGAGGGCCTCGACGACGGCACCGTGCACGGAAAGGAACTGAGTGCCGCCGTGCGGGCCTGCCTGAGCAATATGCGGAACTGGTTCAGTTCCGTCTACTGGTTCCACCACGAGTCCGGCCGGTACATGGTCGACAGCTGGGACGACCGGTCCACGCCCCCGTACGTCAACAACGAAGCGGCAGGTGAGAAATGACCGTCGAGTCCGTCAAGCCGGCAACCGCCCCGACCGCGGAGCAGCACGAGCCGCCCCGGGCGGGCGGCGGAGTCCCCGTCCTCGGCCACGGCTGGCGACTGGCGCGCGACCCGCTGGGGTTCATGTCCCGGCTGCGCGAGCACGGCGACGTGGTCCGCCTCAAGCTCGGCCCGAAGACCATCTACGCCGTCACCACACCGGACCTGACCGGCGCCCTCGCGCTGAGCAACGACTTCATCATCTCCGGGCCGCTGTGGGAGTCCCTGGAGGGCCTGCTCGGCAAGGAGGGCGTGGCCACGGCGAACGGTCCGCTCCACCGCCGCCAGCGGCGCACCATCCAGCCCGCGTTCCGGCTCGACGCGATACCCGCCTACGGGCCCATCATGGAGGAGGAGGCGCACGCCCTCACCGAGCGCTGGAAGCCCGGGGAGACCGTCGACTGCACCTCGGAGTCCTTCCGGGTGGCCGTGCGCATCGCGGCCCGCTGCCTGCTGCGCGGCGACTTCATGGACGAACGGGCGGAGCGGCTGTGCGTCGCCCTCGCCACCGTCTTCCGCGGCATGTACCGGCGGATGGTCATTCCGCTCGGGCCGCTCTACCGGCTGCCGCTGCCGGCCAACCGGGAATTCAACCGCGCCTTGGCCGATTTGCATCTCCTGGTCGACGAGATCATCGCCGAGCGCCGCGCAAGCGGTCAAAAGCCGGACGATTTGCTGACGGCATTGCTGGAGGCGAAGGACGAGAATGGCGACCCCATCGGGGAACAGGAGATCCACGATCAGGTCGTCGCGATCCTCACTCCGGGCAGCGAAACCATCGCCTCCACGATCATGTGGCTGCTGCACGTGCTCGCGGAACACCCGGAACACGCGGACCGGGTGCACGACGAAGTGCAAGAGGTCACCGGTGGGAGGCCCGTGGCATTCGCCGACGTCCGTGCTCTGCGGCACACCAACAATGTCGTGGTCGAGTCCATGCGTTTGAGTCCGGCCGTCTGGATTCTGACCCGGCGGGCGGTACGGGACACACATCTCGGCGAATACCGCATTCCGGCCGGGGCGGACATCATCTACAGTCCCTACGCGATCCAGCGGGACGCCAGGTCCTACGAACGGAATCTGGAGTTCGACCCCGACCGCTGGCTTCCGGAGCGGGCGAAGGCCGTGCCCAAGCACGCCATGAGCCCGTTCAGCGTCGGCAACCGCAAGTGCCCCAGCGACCACTTCTCGATGGCCCAACTGACCCTGGTGACGGCCGCGCTGGCCGCGAAGTACCGCTTCGAGCAGGTGGCCGGCTCGAACGCCAGTCCGCGCGTCGGCATCACCCTGCGGCCGCACGAGCTGAAGGTGCGGCCGGTGGCGAGGTGACCGCCGGGTCGGCCGTCAGGCCGCCTCGGGGCCCCTGAACGTCCGCCGGTAGGCGTTCGGTGTGGTCCCGACGGCCCGGACGAAGTGGTGGCGCAGCGTGGCCGCGTTGCCGAACCCCGTCCGGCCGGCGATCGCGTCCATGGTCTCGTCCGTCGCCTCCAGCAGCCGCTGGGCCTGCAGCACGCGCTGACGCAGGACCCAGCGGTAGGGCGTCGTCCCGGTCTCCTGGTGGAAGCGGCGGGCGAACGTACGCGGGGACATCAGCGCCCGGGCGGCGAGCTGCTCGACCGTGACCTCCTCGTCGAGGTGCCGCTCCATCCAGGCCAGCACGTCGCCGATGGAGTCGGCCTCGGAGTGCGGCAGCGGACGCTCGATGTACTGCGCCTGGCCGCCGTCCCGGTGCGGCGGCACCACCATCCGCCGGGCGATCTTGTTGGCGACCTCGGTGCCCTGCTCCTTGCGGACCAGGTGCAGGCAGGCGTCGATGCCGGCGGCCGTGCCGGCCGAGGTGATCACCGGGTCCTCGTCGACGTAGAGCACGTCCGGCTCGACGGCCACCCGGGGGTAGCGCCGGGCGAGGTCCCGCGCGTGCTTCCAGTGCACCGTGCAGCGGCGGTCGTCCAGCAGGCCGGCCGCGGCCAGGACGAAGACGCCGGAGCAGACGCTGAGCACCCGGGCGCCGCGGTCGACACCGCGGCGCAGGGCGTCGAGCAGCTCCGGCGGGAAGGCGCGGGTGGAGTAGCCGTCCCCGGCCGGGACGGCGATGAGGTCGGCCGTCTCCAGCCGCTCCAGGCCGTGCTCGACCTGCAGCGACAAGCCCGAGCTCATGCGCAGGGCGGGGCCCTCGGCCGAGGCGACGGCGAAGTCGTACACGGGCAGGCCGTCGTCACTGCGGTCGGTGCCGAAGACCTCGCACACCACGCCGAGTTCGAAGGGGGTCACACCGTCGAGCAGGGCGACGGCCACGTTCTGCAGCATGCGTCCAGTGTGCCTCGCCGTTGGCAGGAATTCGAGGGTTCACGGCAGTACTGCCACTGACGGTAAGGAGCATCCGGAGCGACAGTGGTGTCCATGGACACGAACCAGACGCAGACACTCATCGCCATGATCTTCGTACTCGGGACGCTGGTCCTCCTGGTCCTCCCGTCCGTGATCGGCCTGATGCACGACAGGCGCATCGACCGGCAGATCCGGGAGGCCCAGGAGGCCGGCGGGAACGCGCCGGCTCAGAAGTCCTCGTCCAGGTCGACGGTGCCCTCCACCGCCACCTGGTACGCGGAGGGCCGGCGCTCGAAGAAGTTGGTCAACTCCTGAACCCCCTGGAGCTCCATGAAGGAGAAGGGGTTCTCGGAGCCGTAGACCGGAGCGAAGCCCAGGCGGGTCAGCCGCTGGTCGGCGACGCACTCCAGGTACTGCCGCATCGACTCGGTGTTCATGCCCGGGAGACCGTCACCGCACAGGTCGCGCGCGAACTGCAGCTCGGCCTCGACGGCTTCCCGGAGCATGTCCGTCACCTCCTGCCGCAGGCGGTCGTCGAACAGCTCCGGCTCCTCCTTGCGGACGGTGTCGACCACGTCGAACGCGAACGACATGTGCATCGTCTCGTCGCGGAACACCCAGTTGGTGCCGGTCGCCAGGCCGTGCAGCAGGCCGCGGCTGCGGAACCAGTACACGTAGGCGAAGGCACCGTAGAAGAACAGGCCCTCGATGCAGGCCGCGAAGCAGATCAGGTTGAGCAGGAAGCGGCGCCGGTCCGCCTGTGACTCCAGCCGGTCCAGCTTCTCGACCGAGTCCATCCACCTGAAGCAGAACTCCGCCTTCTCGCGGATGGACGGGATGTTCTCCACCGCCGCGAAGGCCGCCGCACGGTCCTCCGGGTCGGGCAGGTAGGTGTCGAGCAGCGTCAGATAGAACTGGACGTGCACGGCCTCCTCGAACAGCTGGCGGCTCAGGTACAGCCGCGCCTCGGGGGAGTTGATGTGCTTGTACAGCGTGAGCACCAGGTTGTTCGCGACGATCGAGTCGCCCGTGGCGAAGAACGCCACCAGCCGGCCGATGAGGTGCTGCTCCGCGGGGGAGAGCTTGGCGAGGTCGGCGACGTCGGAGTGGAGGTCGACCTCCTCCACGGTCCAGGTGTTCTTGATGGCGTCCCGGTAGCGCTCGTAGAAGTCCGGGTAGCGCATGGGGCGCAGCGTCAGCTCGAAGCCGGGGTCGAGAAGGTTCTGGTTGCTGGGCATTACTGGCAGGCCTCGCAGGACTCGGGGTTCTCCAGGGAGCAGGCGACCGCGTCGGGGTCCGGGGCGGCCTGCACGGGGACGGCGGCGCGGGCGGCCCGGGCGATGCGGGTGGCCGGGCGCGAGCGCAGGTAGTAGGTGGTCTTCAGCCCGGACTTCCAGGCGTAGGCGTACATCGAGGAGAGCTTGCCGATGGTCGGCGTCTCCAGGAACAGGTTCAGGGACTGGGACTGGTCCAGGAACGGGGTCCTGGCCGCCGCCATGTCGATCAGGCCGCGCTGCGGGATCTCCCAGGCCGTGCGGTACAGGGCGCGGACGTCCTCGGGGATCCAGGTGAAGTCCTGCACCGAGCCGTTCGCCTCCCGCAGGGCCTCCCGGGTGCGGGCGTCCCACACGCCGAGCCGCTTCAGCTCCTCGACGAGGTAGGAGTTGACCTGGAGGAACTCGCCCGACAGCGTCTCGCGCTTGAACAGGTTGGACACCTGCGGCTCGATGCACTCGTACACGCCCGCGATCGAGGCGATGGTGGCCGTGGGCGCGATGGCGAGGAGCAGGGAGTTGCGCAGGCCGGTCGTGGCGATCCGCCGGCGCAGGGCCGCCCAGCGCTCCGGCCAGGTCAGGTCCACGTCGTAGTGGTCGGGGTGCAGCACGCCCCGGGCCGTACGGGTCTTCTCCCAGGCGGGCAGCGGGCCGCTGCGCTCGGCGAGGTCGGCGGAGGCCTCGTAGGCGGCGAGCATGATGCGTTCGGCGATCCGGGTGGACAGGGCCTTCGCCTCGGGCGAGTCGAAGGGCAGGCGCAGCCGGAAGAAGACGTCCTGCAGGCCCATCGCGCCGAGGCCGACCGGGCGCCAGCGGGCGTTGGAGCGGCCCGCCTGCTCGGTGGGGTAGAAGTTGATGTCGACGACCCGGTCGAGGAACGTCACGGCCGTGCGGACGGTCTCGTCCAGGCGCTCCCAGTCGATGTCCCCGCCGGTCACGAACGCGCCGAGGTTGACCGAGCCGAGGTTGCAGACCGCCGTCTCGCCGTCGCTGGTGACCTCGAGGATCTCCGTGCAGAGGTTGGACGAGTGGACGACGTGGCCCGGCTCGGCGGTCTGGTTGGCGGTGCGGTTGGCGGCGTCCTTGAAGGTCATCCAGCCGTTGCCGGTCTGTGCCAGGGTGCGCATCATGCGGCCGTACAGCTCGCGGGCGGGCAGGGTCCTCCGGGCGAGCCCCGCCGCCTCCGCCCTGCGGTACGCGGCGTCGAACTCCTCGCCCCACAGGTCGACCAGCTCCGGTACGTCCGAGGGCGAGAAGAGCGACCACTGCGCGTCGGCGTTCACGCGGCGCATGAACTCGTCCGGGATCCAGTGCGCCAGATTCAGGTTGTGCGTGCGCCGGGCGTCCTCGCCGGTGTTGTCCCGCAGCTCCAGGAACTCCTCGATGTCCGCGTGCCAGGTCTCCAGGTAGACCGCGGCGGCTCCCTTGCGGCGCCCGCCCTGGTTCACGGCGGCGACCGAGGCGTCGAGGGTCTTCAGGAACGGGACGATGCCGTTGGAGTGGCCGTTGGTGCCGCGGATCAGCGAACCGCGGGCGCGGATGCGGGAGTAGGCGAGGCCGATGCCGCCGGCGTGCTTGGACAGGCGCGCGACCTGGTGGTAGCGGTCGTAGATGGAGTCCAGCTCGTCCCGGGGGGAGTCGAGCAGGTAGCAGGACGACATCTGGGGATGCCGGGTGCCGGAGTTGAACAGGGTGGGGGAGGAGGGGAGGTAGTCGAGGCGGCTCATCAGCCGGTAGAGCGCCGCGACCTCGTCCACGGCCCGTGCGGTGTCGTCCTCGGCGAGGCCGCTCGCCACGCGCAGCAGGAAGTGCTGGGGTGTCTCGATCACCTTGCGGGTGATCGGGTGCCGCAGCAGGTAGCGGCTGTGCAGCGTGCGCAGGCCGAAGTAGCCGAAGCGGTCGTCGGCGGCGGTGTCGACCAGCGCGTCGAGCCGGTCCCCGTGCAGTTCGACGAACGCGGCGGTGCGGTCGGCGATGAGCCCTTCCCGGTGCCCGGCGGCGACGGACCCGGTGAAGGAGGTGACCCCCTGCGAGGCGGCCTCGTCGCGGATGCCGACGGTCAGCAGGCGCGCGGCCAGCCGGGAGTAGGCGGGGTCCTCCGAGATGAGGCCGGCCGCGGCCTCCGTCGCCAGGTCCCGCAGCTCCCGCTCGTCCGCCCGCGCGGACCGGCCGCGCAGCGCGGCGGCCGCGACCCGGCCGGGGTCGGCGTCGGGGAGGTCGGCGGTCAGTTCGCTCAGGGTCCGCAGCAGAGCGGCACCGGGCCCGTCCTGCTCCTGTTCGGCGGCTGAGACCGGATCCGCTGGCGCGATGGTCACGTGGGGGCTCTCCCTCGCTCGGCACGGGGCCTCGCCGAGGGCAGGGGGCAGCACACGGACGCACACGGCGTCGCGCGTCCACCGGCCCATTCCACGAGGCCCGGACGTCAGGGCACACCGGCCGGCGGCCGGGTGCACTGTCGGCAGGTCCTCGGACTGACGCCCATGCGCACACAGGGGCATGGGTACACCGTTGCGGGACAGTTCCGGATTCGCACCGGATTCCCCTGCGGCGACAGCGAGCACGAGCATACATCTTGTGCCGGGTCCGGGTGGCACCCCCAGATGTAGTGTCGCGGTGGTGCCGGAGCGTCGGTTCCCCATGACGGCGGGCCGCCGTGACGAGTGGTCACGGCGGCCCGCTGCGGGTGGTTCACGGCTGGTCGCGTCCACGCGGCGGGGCCGCACGTCGGTGCGGCCCCGCGCCCCGGGTCAGTGCGACGAACCGGCGGTCGCAGGCGGGAGTTCCACCTGGACCCCGGGGTCGCCCGCGTCGGCCGTGTAGTCCTCCGGCTTGGTCTCGTCGACGCCGTCGGGGGCCTTCACGGCCTTGAGGACGAAGGTCAGGACGACTGTCACGATCACGTTCAGCACGAACGCCGTCAGGCCGATGTAGCCGATCTCGCCGATGCCGGGGATCTCCTTCGACGAGCCGCCGAAGTGCTTCTGCGTCGGGGAGGCCACACCGTAGGCGGCGGCCGTGCCGTAGATCATGCCGACCGCCCAGCCCGCGAGCAGGGCCCAGCGGTGGAACCAGCGTGTGAACAGGCCGCCGACCAGGGCCGGGAAGGTCTGCAGGATCCAGATGCCGCCCAGCAGCTGGAAGTTGATGGCGACCGTCTTGTCCATGGTGAGGACGAAGACCAGCGCGCCCACCTTCACCAGCAGCGAGACCACCTTGGAGACCTTGGTCTCCTGCGCGGGGGTGGCGTCCGGCTTGATGAAGTCCTTGTAGATGTTGCGGGTGAACAGGTTCGCGGCCGCGATGGACATGATGGCCGCGGGCACGAGCGCGCCGATGCCGATGGCCGCGAACGCCACACCGGCGAACCAGTCCGGGAACATCGTCTCGAACAGCTGCGGGATCGCCAGCTGGCCGTTCTGCACCTTGATGCCGGCCGCGATGGCCATGAAGCCGAGCAGCGCCAGCAGGCCCAGCATCAGCGAGTACAGCGGCAGGATCGTGGTGTTGCGGCGGATCACCTCACGGCTCTTGGAGGACAGCGTCGCCGTGATGGAGTGCGGGTACATGAACAGCGCCAGGGCGGAGCCCAGCGCCAGCGTGGCGTACGTCCACTGGCCCGTCTCCGGCGGCGTCAGCGCGCCGCGCGGCGCGCCGGTGGCCGGGTTGGTCTGGCTGAACGCGTCGCCGGCCTTGGCGAAGATGTCGTCGAAGCCACCCAGCTTGATCGGGATGTAGATGATCGCCACCGCGATCACGAGGTAGATCAGCGTGTCCTTCACGAACGCGATCAGCGCCGGCGCCCGCAGGCCCGAGGAATAGGTGTACGCCGCCAGCACGCCGAACGCGATGAGCAGCGGCAGGTCCTTGATGAACCAGTTGGTGTCCTCGCCGCCACCGACGCCCATCACGTCCAGCACGGCCTGGATGCCGACCAGCTGCAGCGCGATGTACGGCATCGTCGCCAGGATGCCGGTGAGGGCCACGGCCAGGGACAGGCCCTTGGAGCCGAAGCGTCCGCGCACGAAGTCGGAGGTCGTCACGTACCCGTGCTTGTGCGACACCGACCACAGGCGGGGGAGGAAGGTGAAGATCAGCGGGTACACCAGGATCGTGTACGGCACGGCGAAGAAGCCGGCCGCGCCGGCCGCGTAGATCGCCGCGGGCACCGCGACGAACGTGTACGCCGTGTACAGGTCGCCGCCGAGCAGGAACCAGGTGACCCAGGTGCCGAACGAGCGGCCACCCAGGCCCCATTCGTCCAGGCTGTGCTCGTTCTCGGCCTTGCGCCAGCGCGCGGCCAGGAAGCCCATGACCGTCACGAGCAGGAAGAAGAAGATGAAGACGGCGAGCGCGACGCCGTTCACGCCGTCCTTCACCGCGACGCACCGCCCTTCGCGGCCGAGCGGGAGCGCTGGTCACGCTGCCACAGCTTGTAGGCGACCATCGTCAGGATGGTGGAGATCAGCACCCACGCCATCTGGTACCAGTAGAAGAACGGGATCCCGATGAAGGCCGGGTCGGTCTTCGCGTACGAGCCGACCCACAGCATGGCCACGAAGGGTGCGACGAGGCAGAGGCCGATGACGACGCGCACAGGCGTCACCACCGGACCTCTGCTGGATTCTGGGGCTTGCGACATCAGGCGGCTCCGTCCCCTCAGTGATCACCTGTGCGATGCGCAGGCAATCTAGGTCAGGGCGCGGCGCAAGCGGAACCCCTCGTCCGCAATGCGGTACCCAAAAGAAACCGGGTCCCGGCCGCCGCCGCGTCAGTCCTGGGGCCGCTTGAGACGGGCCACGAACTTGTACCGGTCGCCCCGGTAGACCGAGCGCACCCACTCCACCGGCTGGCCGTCCCGGTCCAGCGAGTGCCGGGACAGCATCAGCATCGGCAGACCGACGTCCGTGCCGAGCAGTCCCGCCTCGCGCGGGGTCGCCAGCGACGTCTCGATGGTCTCCTCCGCCTCCGCGAGGTGGACGTCGTAGACCTCGGCGAGCGCGGTGTAGAGGGAGGTGTACTTCACCAGCGACCGGCGCAGCGCAGGGAAGCGCTTGGCGCTCAGGTGGGTGGTCTCGATGGCCATCGGCTCGCCGTTGGCCATGCGCAGCCGCTCGATGCGCAGCACCCGTCCGCCCGGGGTGATGTCGAGCAGTCCGGCGAGGCGGTCGTCGGCGGTGATGTAGCCGATGTCGAGCAGTTGCGAGGTGGGCTCGAGCCCCTGCGCGCGCATGTCCTCGGTGTACGAGGTGAGCTGCAGGGCCTGCGAGACCTTCGGCTTGGCCACGAACGTGCCCTTGCCCTGGATGCGTTCCAGCCGGCCCTCGACCACCAGTTCCTGCAGCGCCTGGCGCACGGTGGTGCGCGAGGTGTCGAACTCCGCCGCCAGGGTGCGCTCCGGCGGGACCGGGGTGCCGGGCGCCTGGGTCTCGGTCATGTCGAGCAGGTGCTTCTTCAGGCGGTAGTACTTGGGCACGCGTGCGGTACGGACGGGTGCCCCTGTCTCGTTCTCCGCACTGCTGACGTCGGTGCTCATGCTCCGCCTTCCCGGCTCGGTCCGCCGACACGATCTCACTTGTATACCGTCGGCGCCTCTTTTGGTCTAGTCCAGCCAATGCTGTGGTCTACCCGCAGTATGCCGTGTCCACCAGGGTTTTCGCTGGCTTCTTACTTAAAGGTTCCTGCATATGTAGGTCGCATAACGGCTGGTCAGGGCCATCTCGGGACCCTTGACAGGCCTGCTGGTCTGGTCCAAGCTCCCCGTACTGGTCTACACCATTGGTCCAGGTCCTGGCGCCCCACGTCTCACCGCGGGGAGCAGGGGGGTTTGTGGCATCCCTGAGGAGGGTGGCGTGAAGCGCAAGCTGATATCCGCGATCGGTATCGCGGGCATGATGGTCTCCATCGCGGCGTGCGGGGGCGAGGGTGACGGGGGTTCCGACAAGGGTGCGGACGCCAAGGAGCTGACGGTCTGGCTCACCGTCGACGCCCAGAACAACTGGCCGGAGCTGGTGAAGGCCGCCGACGCCGCGGTGAAGAAGAAGCACCCCGGCGTCAAGATCAACCACGAGTACTACGGCTGGCCCGACAAGAACGCCAAACTCGACGCCGTCCTCGCCACGGACAAGGTCCCCGACGTGGTCGAGATGGGCAACACCGAGATGCTCGGCTACATGGTCAAGGGCGCCTTCGCCCCCCTCGACCAGGGCAAGTTCGACAACTCGGACGCCTGGCTGGACGGCCTCAAGGCCTCGGTGACCTACGAGGGCAAGACCTACGGCGTCCCCTACTACGCAGGCGGCCGCGTCGCCAACTGGCGCAAGGACGTGGCGGCCTCGGTCGGCCTGAAGACGCCCCCGAAGACCTACGACGAGCTGACCGACGCCCTGGACAAGATCCAGAGCAAGCAGGGCGACAAGTTCAGCGCCTGGTACCAGCCCACCCGTGACTGGTACGCGGCGATGTCCTTCGTCTACGACGCCGGCGGCGCCATCGCCACCGAGTCCGGCGGCAAGTGGAAGGCCTCCCTCTCCTCGCCCGAGTCGCTCAAGGGCCTCAAGGAGTTCAAGAACGTCGTCGACAAGTACATGCACGGCGACAAGACCAAGGACGAGTCCGACCGCTACATCGTCTACGGCCAGGGCAAGTCCGCCATGATCTTCGCGGCGGCCTGGGAGGGCGCGACCGCCGAGGACCCGAAGAACGACAAGTCCGGCAAGCTCAAGGGCAACCTCGAGAACTTCGTGATGCCCGGCCCGTCCGGCAAGAACATGCCCGTTTTCCTGGGCGGCTCCGACCTCGCCGTGCCGGTGAAGTCCGACGCCCAGGCCCTGGCCGCCGAGTGGATCAACGCGTTCACCGGCTCCTCCGGCCAGAAGGGCCTGATGGCCAAGGGCAACCTGCCCAACAACAAGACGGACCTCGCGACGCTGAAGAACGACCCGAAGACCGCCGTGCCCGCCACCGCGGCCGAGTCCAGCTGGTTCGTCCCGATGGCCCCCGGCTGGGGCCAGGTCGAGAAGGCGCAGGTCCTGCAGACGATGCTGCAGAGCATCGGCACCGGCAAGAAGTCCGTCGAGGCCGCCGCCAAGGAGGCGGACGCCGCGATCGACAAGGTCATCAACACCAAGTGACCTGCGGGTCCGTCGTCCGGGCCGAACCACGCCACGGTGCCTCCCCGCGTCCGCGGCGCGACCCGGACGACAGACCCACGGGCGGGGCTCCCGGCAGCGGAGCCCCGCCGTTCGTCAGAGCTGAGGGACCGCCGAGGAGCGCGCGATGAGTGCCGCAGACACCCACATTCCCGCCAAGGTGCCGCCACCGCGGCAGGTACCACCGCCGCCTCCGGAGGTGCGGCGGCGCCCGCGCGGCCGGCGCACCTCGGGCGGGGCCGCCGCTCCCTGGCTGCTCCTCGCGCCCTGCCTGGTCATCCTGGCCCTGGTCATGGGCTATCCGCTGGCCCGCCTGGTCACCCTGTCCTTCCAGAAGTTCGGCCAGTCCCAGCTGTGGGGCTTCCAGCCCGCGGAGTCGGTCGGCTTCGACAACTTCGCCAAGGTGCTGGGCGACGGCGAGTTCTGGGCCGTCGTCGTGCGGACGATCGTCTTCGCGGCCGGCGCCGTCGTCCTGACCATGGTCATCGGCATGGCGCTCGCCCTGCTGCTCCAGCGGGTCTCGGGCTGGCTGAAGGTGCTCATCAACATCGTGCTGGTGGCCAGCTGGGGCATGCCGGTCATCGTGGCGACCACCGTCTTCAAGTGGCTCTTCGACTCCGACTACGGCGTCTTCAACGCGCTGCTCAGCAAACTGCCGGGCGTCGACATGATCGGCCACAACTGGTTCGCCAGCGGACCCGAGGGCCTCGCCGTGATCATGCTGCTGGTCATCTGGGGCGCCGTGCCCTTCGTGGTCATCACCCTCAGCGCCGGCCTCACCCAGGTCCCCAAGGAGCTGGAGGAGGCCGCCCGGCTGGACGGCGCCAGCTCCTGGGGCGTCTTCCGCTTCGTCACCCTGCCCGTCCTGAAGCCGATCATCGTGATGCTCACGACCCTGTCGGTCATCTGGGACATGGGCGTCTTCCCCCAGGTGTTCGTCATGCGCAACGGCCATCCCGAGCCGGAGTTCCAGGTCCTCAACACCTACTCCTACGACCGCGCCTTCGTGGTCAACGACTACGCCCAGGGCTCGGCCATCGCGCTGATCACCGTCCTGCTGCTGCTCGGCGTCGTCGCCGTCTACATGCGGCAGATGCTGAAGATCGGAGAGGTCGAATGAGCACGCTCGCCGGAACCAGCCGTCGCCGCAGGAACCCGCGGCTCGGCTGGAACCTCCTCGGCCTCCTGGTCTTCCTGGTCGCGGGCTTCCCCCTCTACTGGATGCTCAACACGGCGTTCAAGCCGGCGAAGGACGCCATCGACCCCGATCCCAGCCTGCTGCCGACCGGCCTGACCTTCGACAACTTCGGCCGGGCGCTGGACATCGCCGACTTCTGGGGCCCGGTGGGCCGCAGCCTCGTGGTGTCCCTGGCGGTCGTCGTCATCGGCATGGCCGTCGGGCTGCTGGCCGCCCTCGCCATCTCCCGCTTCGCCTTCCGGGGCCGCAAGGTCGTGATCGTCGGCATCCTCGCCGTCCAGATGGTCCCGCTGGTCGCCATGATCATCCCGGTGTTCCTGCTCCTGAACGACCTGGGCCAGTACGACCGGCTCACCGGCTTGATCATCACCTACCTGACCTTCGTCCTGCCCTTCACGGTCTGGACCCTGCGGGGCTTCATCGTCAACATCCCCAGGGAGCTGGAGGAGGCCGCCATGGTCGACGGCTGCTCCCGCACCAGCGCCTTCCTGCGGGTCGTCTTCCCCCTCCTGGCCCCCGGCATGGTCGCCACCTCGGTCTACGGCTTCATCCAGGCCTGGAACGAGTACCTCTACGCCCTGATGCTCCTCAGTCAGAAGAACCAGACCGCGACCGTCTGGCTCGGCAACTTCACCACCAAGCACGGCACCGAATACGCGCCGATGATGGCCGGAGCCACGATGATGGCCGTGCCGATCGTCGCCCTCTTCCTCCTCGTCCAGCGCAAGATGGCCGCGGGCCTGACCGCGGGCGCCGTGAAGGGATGACCTCACCCGATGACGACACTCGCCAGCGGTACCGACACGCTCACCCGCGACGCCCTCACCGTCCTCCAGCCCGGCTTCACCGGCACCACCGCCCCCGACTGGCTGCTGCGACGGCTCGGTGAAGGACTCGCCTCCGTCGGGCTCTTCGGCCGCAACATCGCCTCCCCCGGCCAACTCGCCGCCCTCACCGCCCAGCTGCGCGCCGAGCGGGACGACGTCCTCGTCGCGATCGACGAGGAGGGCGGCGACGTGACCCGGCTGGAGGTGCGCAGCGGCTCCTCCTTCCCCGGCAACCACGCCCTGGGCGCGGTCGACGACGTCGAGCTGACCCGGCAGGTCGCCCGGGAACTGGGCCGTCGCCTCGCCGCCTGCGGCGTCAACCTCAACTGGGCCCCCTCCGCCGACGTCAACTCCGACCCCCGCAACCCGGTCATCGGCGTCCGCTCCTTCGGCGCCGACACGGCCCTGGCCGCCCGGCACACCGCCGCCTACGTCACCGGCCTGCAGTCCGCCGGCGTCGCCGCCTGCACCAAGCACTTCCCGGGCCACGGCGACACCGCCGTCGACTCCCACCACGCCCTGCCGCGCATCGACGTCTCCGCCGAGGTCCTGGCCGAACGGGAACTGACCCCCTTCCGCGCCGCCATCGCCGCCGGCAGCCGGGCCGTCATGAGCGCCCACATCCTCGTCCCCGCCCTGGACCCCGAGCACCCGGCCACTCTCTCCCGCCGCATCCTCACCGGCCTGCTCCGCGACGACCTCGGCTACGACGGCCTCATCGTCACCGACGGCATGGAGATGCGGGCCATCGCCGGCACCTACGGCATCGAACGCGGCAGCGTCCTCGCCATCGCCGCGGGCGCCGACGCGATCTGCGTGGGTGGCGGACTGGCCGACGACGCGATCGTCCTGCGGCTGCGCGACGCCCTGGTCTCGGCCGTGCGCACCGGCGAACTCCCCGAGGAACGCCTGGCCGACGCGGCCGAACGCGTCCGCGCCCTGGCCCGCTGGACCGGCACGGCCGACCGCTCGCCCGACGGCGCCCACGGCACCGAGATCGGTCTGCAGGCGGCCCGCCGCGCCCTGACCGTGACCGCCGCGCCCGGCCTCGGCGACCCCGCGACCTTCGAAGCCCTCACGGAACCCCCTTACGTCGCCGCCCTCACCCCAATCGCCAACATCGCCGTCGGCGACGAGACACCCTGGGGCGTCGCCGCCGAACTGATCCACCTCCTGCCCGGCACCGTCACCGGCAGCTTCACCGCCGAGGACGCCGACGGGGGAGAGGCCGGACACCACGCGGGCCGGGCCGCCCTCCAGGCCGCCGGCACGCGCCGCATCGTCGCCGTCGTCCGCGACGAACACCGCCATCCCTGGATGACCGGCGCCCTCGACGTCCTGCTGTCGGCACGTCCCGACACCGTCGTCGTGGAGATGGGCGTCCCCCAGGCCACCCCGCGCGGCGCCCTGCACATCGCCACCCACGGCGCGGCCCGCGTCTGCGGCCGGGCGGCGGCCGAGGTGATCGCCGGGGCCACGGGCCGGTAGAGCCGCCCCTGGTGGGCGGCGTCCCCGCCGGGCCTGCTCGCCGACCTCGTCGGACCGGCTGGTTGCAACGCTGTTCAGGGATGTAGTAGTTCTTATACATGAGCGAGCAGGTGCACAACAGGCTGGCCGTGGTGCGCGCCGAACGGAAGGTGTCGCGCCAGAGCCTGGCCGAGGCGGTGGGGGCCCACTACCAGACCATCGGCTACATCGAGCGGGGGCAGTACAACCCGAGCCTCGACCTGGCGCTGAAGATCTCCAAGTTCTTCGGTCTCCCGGTCGAGGCGCTGTTCTCCCTCGAACCGTTCCGGCCGCTCACGGACGAGGTCTACGGGAGGAACCAGCCATGACGGAACCGGCCATGACGACCACACGCCTCAGCCGCTACGACCGGACCATGCTGCGGCTGATGAACGACCGCCGCGGAGCGGCCTGGTACGCCACCGCGGTGCGACGCCGCCTGGCCGTCACCGCGCACATCACCCTGACCGCGGTCATCGGCGGACTGATGACCGTCTTCTTCCTCACCGAGGGCGAGCCGCTGTGGCCGGTGGCCGTGGGCGCGGCCCTGTTCCTCCCCTGGATGGTCACCACGGGCGTGATCAACGGCGCCACCCGCGGCCTGCTGGAACTGCGCGAACGGGCCCTCGACGAGCGCCAGTCCGCCGAGCGCACCCGCGTCCTGGCCCTGGCCCACCGCGCGACGACCCTGCTCCTGACCGCCGGTGCGGCCGCCCTGCTGATCAGCGGCGGTCTCGACGGCGACGCCCCCAAGGCCTATGCCGCGCCCCTGCTCATCGCCGTCCTCGTCGTGCACTGGCTGATGCCCCTGTGGATGGCCGGCTGGCGCGCACAGGACGAGCCGGGCGACGACGACGTGGTGACGGAGGCCTGAGTTCCGGGGCGGTGGGCATACGGCCACCGGGGCCGTGGCCGGCTGGGGCGGCGGGTGCTCGTCAGCGGCGGCTGGGGCGACTGGCGTGGCCCCGGCGCGTCGGGCCGCTGTGGAGGGGCGCCGGGCGCCGGGGCTCGCTCGGTTCCCGGGTCCGTCCGCGGCTGAGGGGGTCTGCCCTCGGCCGGCGAGCCGGCTGACCCCGCCCCACCAGCCTCAGGGCCTCAGATCCCCTGCCACTCCGGCTTGTTGGCGTACGTGTGGCGGAAGTAGTCCGCCAGCTTCAGCTTCGACGCCGCGGCCTCGTCGACGACCACGGTCGCGTGCGGGTGGAGCTGCAGCGCCGATGCCGGGCACACCGCCGCGACCGGCCCCTCCACCGTCGCCGCGACCGCGTCGGCCTTGCCCTCGCCCGTGGCCAGCAGCACCAGGTGCCGGGCCTCCAGGATGGTGCCGATGCCCTGCGTGATCACGTGGTGCGGCACCTGGTCGATGTCCCCGTCGAAGAAGCGCGCGTTGTCGACCCTGGTCTGCTCGGTCAGGGTCTTGATGCGCGTCCGCGAGGCCAGCGACGAGCACGGCTCGTTGAAGCCTATGTGCCCGTCGGTCCCGATCCCGAGCAGCTGGAGGTCCACACCGCCGGCCTCCGCGAGTGCCCTGTCGTATGCCTCGCACGCCCCCTGCACGTCCTCCGCCGTACCGTCCGGGCCCGTGAACTTGTCCATGCCGATGCCGAGCGGTTCCAGCACCTCACGCCGCAGCACCGAGCGGTAGGACTCCGGATGATCGGCGGGCAGCCCCACGTACTCGTCGAGCTGGGCGATGCGCGCCCGCGTCACGTCCACGGCACCGGAGCGCACCTTGCCGGCCAGGGCCTCGTACACGGGCAACGGCGTCGAGCCGGTGGCCACGCCCAGCAGGGCGTCGGGCTTGCGCCGGAGCAGCTGCGCCATGGCCTCGGCGATGAGCTCGCCGCCCGCCTTGGCGTCCGGGACGATGACAACTTCCACGCTGGGCCTGCCGATCTGAGAGGGATGCTCGACTGGGAGGGGACCCGGGGGAGGGTCGTGTGGTTTAGACCAATCTAACAGAGCGGGTGCCTCCCTCCCAGGGCGACGGACGCCCCTGCGACGCGAGGCGGCCACCCGGTACCGGGCGGGTTTCCGGCGGGGGAACGGCTGCCGGGCGTCGGTGGGTCCGGAACGGCCACGGTCGTGCGTGGGCGTGTGCGGAACTGCCACGGTCGTGCGTGGGCGTGTCCGGTCTCCGCCCAGTGAGCACGGCGCGGAAGCACCGGCCGCGGAGGTGTCCTCCTCGTGTCCAGTGAACGCCCTGCCCGAGGGGACGGCCATGCGAGCCCGGGCCTCCGCGCCGCACGGCTAGGTCAGCGATCCCCCTGTCGCGTCCACCCAGCTCCCCGTCACCCACCGCCCGGCGTCCGAGACCAGGAAGGCCACCACGTCCGCCACCTCGGCCGGCTCGCCCACGCCCCCCAACGCCGATATCGCCTCGGCCCGCCGCCGGCCGTCGGGGCTGCCCAGCAGCGGCGCCGTGTTGTCGGTGTCGATGATCCCCGGAGCCACCGAGTTCACCGTGATGCCCCGCGGCCCCAGCACCTTGGACAGGTCGCGGGAGAGGACGTCCAGCGCACCCTTGGTCATGGCGTAGGCCACGTTGTCCGGCATCGCCGCCGTCCGTGCCAGCCCCGACGAGATGTTGACGACGCGGCCACCGTCCCGCAGCCGGGTCATGCCGTGCTTGAGGATGAAGAAGGGCGCCTTCACGTTCACCGCGAAGAGCGCGTCGAACTCCCGCTCCTCCAGCTGCCCGATGGGGCGGCTGTTGCCGATCCCCGCGTTGTTCACCAGGACGTCCAGGCCTTCAGCGTGCCGGTCGAACTCCTCCCACAGCGCCTCGGCATCCCCAGGGACCCCCAGTTCGGCGCCCAGTGCGAACGCCGAGCCGCCCTCCCTCTGGATCGCCGCGACCGTCTCCTTCGCCGCCGTCTCGTTCCTGCCGTAGTGCACCGCGACCCGCGCCCCGTCGCGGGCCAGCCGCTCGGCGATGCCGCGTCCGATCCCCCGGCTCGCCCCCGTGACGAGTGCCGTCCTGCCGGTGAGCACGCCCATGGCGGCTCCCCCTCCCTATTTCCGTAGTGGTCGCTACAGAAAGACCGTACAGCAGTCCGCGGACAATTCTCTAGTGCCCGCTATAAAATGCACCCCATGGTGGACGATCAGGGATCGACGGAGGGTTCGAAGGGGACGAAGGCGCCGGGCGCCGCCGTGGACGGCCCCGGGAAGGGCAGGCCCCGTGGCCGCCCCCGGTCCTTCGACCGCGAGACCGCACTGGAGAAGGCCCTGCTGGCGTTCTGGGAGCACGGTTACGAGGCCACCTCGGTCTCCGACCTCACCCGCGTGATGGACATCGGCGCCCCGAGCCTCTATGCGGCCTTCGGCGACAAACGGTCCCTCTTCGACGAGGTCGTCCAGGTCTACGGCGCGCGGTACGGCTCCTTCGCCGACCGGGCCCTCGCCGAGGAGCCGACCGCCCGCGCCGCCGTGGAACGCACGCTGCGCGAGGCCGCTGCCGCGTACACGGAGCCGGGACGTCCGCACGGCTGCCTCGTCGTCCACGCCGCCGCCAACTGCTCCACCCCGGAGGTCGAGCAGTCGCTGCGCGAACGCCGCAACGCCGACATCGCCGCGTTCGAGCGCCGGATCGGCGCCGACGTCGCCGCGGGCGTCCTGCCCGCGGGCACCGATGCGGCCGCCCTGGCCCGCCACACCGGCGCCATGATCCAGGGCATGTCGCAACAGGCACGGGACGGGGCGAGCCGGGAGGAACTGGAAGCCGTCGCGGAAATTGCCATGACCGTCTGGCCCCGCACAGGAACCCACACGGGTTAGGCTGCCTGCTGGGCGCCGAAGCGCCCGGCACGTCGGAGAAAAAGACAACAACGAACAGCCTCCCACGCATGGACACCCGCGAGTGGTCTAGTCCACAATGCGTGACGAGAGCGCGTGTCGCAGCGCGCAGCCAGCCTCCGTCTTCCCCGCACAGGAAGACGGACCGAGGATCCGAGGCTCTCTGCCCTGACTGCCCCGGTTCCTCATCCTTCGGCCGACCGGGACCGCACACCCCACGGCCGATACAGCTCCGGGCTGCGGTGCCGGGAGGGTTGAGGGTCCCTCTCAGGCGCCGCGGCCCGCGGGTGTTTCAGGGCCGTACAAACCGCCGGGTACGCTCGCACACGTGCCCTCCATGAACGAACTCGTACGCCAGCACACCGCGCTCGACGACACCGATCTCGAGTGGCTCCATCTGCTGGTCTCGGAGTGGCAGCTGCTCTCCGACCTCTCCTTCGCCGACCTGGTCCTGTGGGTCCCCACCAGCGACGGCACCCGGTACGTGTCGGTCGCCCAGATGCGCCCCAACACCGGACCGACCTCCTACCAGGACGACATGGTCGGCCATCTCGTCCCGCGCGGCCGCCGCCCGATGCTGGACGCCGCTCTGGACGAGGGCCGCATCGTGCGCGAGGGAGACCCCGAGTGGCGTGAGGAGGTCCCCGTCCGGGTCGAGTCGATCCCCGTACGGCGGGAGGGCCGCGTCCTCGGCGTCATCGCCCGCAACACCAACCTGCTCACGGTGCGCACCCCGAGCCGTCTCGAACTGACCTACCTGCAGAGCGCCTCGGACCTCGCGCAGATGATCGCGGCGGGTTCCTTCCCGTTCGCGAACCAGCAGCTCGACATGGACGCCTCGCCCCGCGTGGGCGACGGCCTGATCCGCCTCGACGCCGACGGCCTCGTCCAGTACGCCTCCCCGAACGCCCTGTCCGCCTACCACCGGCTCGGGCTCGCCTCCGACCTCGTCGGCCAGCACCTCGGCAGGACGACCGCCGAACTCGCCCCCACCCGGGGGCCGGTGGACGAGGCGCTGGCCAAGGTCGCCAGCGGCTGGGCGCCCCGCGAGTTCGAGATCGAGGCCAGCGACGGGGTCATCCAGTTCCGCGCGATCCCGCTCAAGCCCAAAGGCACCCGCATCGGTTCCCTCGTACTGCTGCGCGACGTCACCGAACTGCGTCGGCGTGAACGCGAGTTGATCACCAAGGACGCGACGATCCGGGAGATCCACCACCGGGTCAAGAACAATCTGCAGACCGTCGCCGCCCTGCTCCGCCTGCAGGCCCGGCGCATCGAGTCCGACCGCGGGAGGGAGGCCCTGGAGGAGGCGGTGCGGCGCGTCGGATCGATCGCGATCGTGCACGAGACGCTCTCCCAGAACCTGGACGAACGCGTGGAGTTCGACGACATCGCCGACCGCGTCCTCGCGATGGTGGCGGAGATCTCCCCCGGCAAGGTCACCGGCCGGCGCACCGGACGCTTCGGCATCCTCGACGCCGAGGTCGCCACGCCACTGTCGATGGTGCTGACCGAGGTGCTGCAGAACGCCCTGGAGCACGGCTTCCGTGAGGGCGACACCGGCAGTGTCGAGGTGTCGGCGGTCCGCGGCGGCACCACCAAGGAGGCCCGGCTGCTGGTCACGGTCCAGGACGACGGGGTGGGACTCCCGGCGGGGTTCGATCCGCACACGGCCGGCAACCTGGGCCTGCAGATCGTACGCACGCTGGTGGAAGGCGAATTGGGCGGCACCTTCGACATGGTCCCGGCCCCGGAGCACGGCACCCGGGTGATCCTGGACATCCCGGTGCGCGGCGAGAAGTGACCCGCAGCGGGCACCCTCCGACGAGCCGGCCGCGCGTCCGGCGCCGTGACCCGCGCGCTGGAAAGCGGAGCTTCCGTGGCCGAGGGGACGATGGAGCGCCGCAAGCCCGGGAACGGCTCGGAAAAGCATTGAGCCCCGGGCCGTCAACCGGCCCGGGGCTAAAGCTCGTTGTCGCTTGACTAAGCGCATCGGGGGAACTGCGCGCTGCGGCTCGGGGGCGGGAGATGCGTACGCGGTGTACGCGCCGCCAAGCTCAGGCTGTCAGCAGGGGTGGGTTGTCAGGCGGAGGCCTGACGGGCCCGGTTGCGAGCGGCGCGGCGCTTCATGGCGCGGCGCTCGTCCTCGCTGAGACCACCCCAGACGCCGGAGTCCTGACCGGACTCGAGCGCCCACTGCAGACACTGCTCGATCACCGGGCAGCGACGGCAGACGGCCTTGGCTTCCTCGATCTGCAGCAGCGCAGGACCGGTGTTGCCGATGGGGAAGAAGAGCTCGGGGTCTTCCTCGCGGCAAACGGCGTTGTGACGCCAGTCCATGGCTGCTACCTCTCCTTGGTATTACGTGCAGGTGCTTGTGAATGTGAACGCTTTCACGAATCCCTCAACAAGTGAAGGGCCGACCGCCAGGTTCCCTGGCGTGGGTCCTGTGAGTTGATGAGGGGTTCTGGTGATCAGTGGAGGCCGATCCTGCGGGCCGTCCCGATCGCCACGTAGAGACTCGCAAACCTCAGCGGCGGATACAACCCCTTCTGGAAAGTTTTTTTTGATTCTTCGGTGTCGACTAGGTCACAGCCGTACTTCCATGGGGTGGATCCTGGCCTAAACGTTCGAGTGAAAGGACTTTAGCCAGTTCTGCTCACACAATCACACGCAGTGCACGGCGTACGCCTGTGAACGTCACGCTGGTTCGCAGCCCCAGGTGGTCACCGTCCATCTGGAGGGGGAGCGGGACCTTCGAATGCAAGGTGAACTGTGTCAAGTCGTGCAGCGAAGTGGCGTGCTTCCCATGGGGGCCGCGCTCGGGGGACGAAGTGAGCAACTGGGTGCCATACCGGGCAACCGCCGCGGTCGAGAGGCGGCTGAGGGCGAAGACGTCGAGGCCGGTATCGAACGAGGCCTTAGGTGCCGCGTAGACCGGGCGATTCCCCAGAAACGTCCACGGAGAGGTGTTCGAGGCTATGGACAGGACCAGATCGGTGATCGGCTCCTCGCCGGCCCGCTCCAGCGTGATCGTCCCGTGCCGGCGGTTCGGCTCGCCGAAGAGCTGGCGCACCACCTGGCGCACGTACAGCGCGTGGGTGGACTTGCGGCCCCGTTCCCGGTGCTGCTCCACCCGCCCCACCACGCCGGCGTCGAAGCCGAGCCCGGCGTTGAAGGTGAACCAGCGCGACGGCACCGACTCGTCCTCCGTGCCGGCCGTGCCCGAGGTGAGACCGAGGCCGACCGTCCTCTCCCTGCCCTCGCGCAGGGCGTCCAGCAGGACACCCGTCGCCTCCACCGCGTCGTTGGGCAGGCCCAGGGCCCGGGCGAAGACGTTCGTGGAGCCGCCCGGGACCACGGCCAGGCCGGGGAGGTGCCCGGGGTTCGGGCCCGCGTGGAGCAGGCCGTTGACCACCTCGTTGACCGTGCCGTCGCCGCCGAGAGCCACCACCAGGTCGATGTCGTCGCTGTCCGCGGCGTGCCGGCCGAGGTCGCGGGCGTGGCCGCGGTACTCGGTGGTGACCGCCTCCAGCTTCATCTCGCTGGCGAGCGCGTGGATCAGTACGTCGCGTGTGCGCGCACTTGTGGTGGTTGCCGCCGGATTGACCACGAGAAGTGCACGCATGACTGGCAGCGTACCTACTGGGTGGTACCTGGCCCAGACCGAGGTGGGGATCCGGTAAGAGAGCAGGGGCGAACCTGGCCACGGGGGGCGCGCGCGGCGAGGGCTACCCTGCAGGGGTGAGCAGTGAGCAGACCCCCACCACCGAGGAAAGCGCCGGCCCCCGCCCCAGGCGTCTGACGTACGCCGCGCTGCTGGCGGCGCTGGAAGGGCTCGCGCTGGTCGTCGGCGGCGTCTGGATCCTCGTCCTCGGCCTGGGCGGGCACCCGGACGACAGGCAGCAGGCCGTGACCGGTGGGATCACCCTGGTCATGCTCGCACTGCTGCCGCTGCTCGCGGCGCGCGGGCTGCTCGCCCGCCGCAGCTGGAGCCGCGGACCGGCCGTCATCACGCAGCTCCTGGCGCTGCCGGTGGCCTACAACCTGCTGCAGGCCGACAGCATGGCCATCCCGGGCGGCATCGCCCTGGCCGTCGTCGCCGTCGCGGCGCTCGTGCTGCTGGTGAACCCCGAGACGACCCGGGCCCTCGGGATCCGCGGGCCCGGCGACACCGGCGGGAAGTAGCCGTCACTCCTCGACGAGGAGCTTCTCCCGCAGCTGGGCCAGGGTGCGCGCCAGCAGCCGGGAGACGTGCATCTGGGAGATGCCGACCTCCTGCGCGATCTGCGACTGGGTCATGTTCCCGAAGAAACGCAGCAGCAGGATCCGCTTCTCGCGCGGCGGGAGGTCCTCCAGCAGCGGCTTGAGGGACTCCCGGTACTCGACGCCCTCCAGCGCCTCGTCCTCCGCGCCCAGGGTGTCCGCGACCGCCGGCGACTCGTCGTCGGTGTCGGGGACGTCCAGGGACAGCGTGGAGTAGGCGTTGGCCGACTCCAGGCCCTCCAGGACCTCCTCCTCCGAGATCGCCAGCTTCTCGGCGAGCTCGTGGACCGTGGGGGAGCGGCCGTGCAGCTGCGACAGCTCGGCCGTGGCGGTCGTCAGCGACAGGCGCAGCTCCTGCAGCCGGCGCGGGACGCGCACCGCCCAGCCCTTGTCGCGGAAGTGCCGCTTGATCTCGCCGACGACCGTCGGGGTCGCGTACGTGGAGAACTCCACCCCGCGGTCCGGGTCGAAGCGGTCGACCGACTTGATCAGGCCGATCGTGGCGACCTGGGTGAGGTCGTCCAGCGGCTCGCCCCGGTTGCGGAAGCGCCGGGCCAGATGCTCCACGAGCGGCAGGTGCATGCGGACCAGCTGGTTGCGCAGCTCCGCGTACTCGGGGCTGCCGCTGCCCAGGGTGCGCAGCTTGAGGAACATCTCGCGCGCCCCGCTGCGGTCCGGGGAGGCGTGCTGCGCGCGGTGCGCGTTCGGCGTCTCGTCCTCGGAGTGTCGCTCGTGCTCGCTCATCGTCCCGCCCGTCGCCCTTCCCCGAGCCCTCGCCTCCTCCGCCACCCTCGACCGCTCGGGGGTGACGGGACCCCCCTGGGCCGGGGGTGCGGTGACCTCCCCGCCCGGAGGCGCGCTCCGCACGGCACTGTCCCGCTCCGGCCCCGCACCGCCCGGGAGGACGGCCCCCGCGGCGTCGTCCTCCGGGTGCGGGCGGGCCTGCTCGGGAATGCCGTCGATACCGTCCGCCATGCGCCGGGCCCCGCTCGGACCGCTCGTGCCCGTGCCCTCGGCCGGCAGCTCTCGTGTGCTGCGCTCTTCGTCCCGCACCGGCCCGTCCCCGTTCCTCACGCCGGCCCGGGTCCCGCGCCGCGCTGTTTGTAGAGGCTGATCGAAACGGTTCTGTCCTCGTCCACGGCGGAGGAGACCTTGCCCGCGAGAGCGGACAGGACGGTCCAGGCGAAGGTGTCCCGCGAGGGGGCGTGCCCGTCCGTGGTCGGCGCCGAGACGGTGACCTCGAGTGAGTCGTCGACGAGGCGGAAGACGCAACTGAGCACCGAGCCGGGCACGGCCTGCTGCAGCAGGATCGCGCAGGCCTCGTCCACCGCGATGCGCAGGTCCTCGATCTCGTCGAGGGTGAAGTCCAAACGGGCCGCGAGACCGGCCGTGGCCGTACGCAGCACCGACAGGTAGGCACCCGCGGCCGGCAGCCGGACTTCCACGAAGTCCTGGGTCGCGGGCTCGCCTGCGATCTGGGACACCCTCACCTCCATGGTGGTACAAGCGTTATAGGGCCGAGGGTCGCTCCCCCGGAAGTAACGCGCTACGTGGTTCAGCGGTGACGCTATCGCGCTCTCAACGGTCCTGTCCCCGGGACCCCGACCCCTGCCGTCACTCACAGTAAACCTGTGGACACGCTCCGTGTCTAGAGGTCGGGCGGGCCCAAATGGGAAGAGCGTGCGCCGGGTTGACGTACCCAGACGTCAGACGGTCGAACCGTCCTGCGGCGGGGTCCTGCGGCGTCACACCAGGACATGGTCGACGAAGCACCACCGCCACGTCTCACCGGGCTCGTGGGTCCGCATCACGGGGTGGCCGGACTCCTTGTGGTGCCGCGCCGCGTGCCGCCCGGGCGAGGAGTCGCAGCAGCCGACGTGACCACAGCTGAGGCACAGCCTCAGCTGCACCGGATCCGTGCCTTCCGCCAGGCACTCCGGGCAGGTCTCGGTGAGCGGACCCGGTTCGGGGTGCGGCAGCGCGTCGGCGTGCGTGCACTGTTTCATGATTGCCAGGTTACGACGGTCGAGCCGAAGACCGCGTGGAAAAAGAGGGCGGGCGAGAACGATGGACGTGATGCCACTGCTGCTCCTGGTGGCGGGCAGCGCCGCGATCGCCGCGGCCGCGCGGCGCACACCGGTGCCGGCGCCGCTGCTGCTGGTGGCGGCCGGACTGGCGGTGAGCTACGTCCCGGGGGTGCCCGACTACACGCTCGACCCCCACATCGTGCTGCCGCTCATCCTGCCCCCGCTGCTGCACACGGCCGCCAGCGACAGCTCCTACCTCGACCTGCGGGCACAGCTGCGGCCGGTGGCGATGCTGTCCGTCGGGTACGTGCTGTTCGCGACGTTCGTCGTCGGCTGGGCCCTGTACGTGATCGTGCCGGACATGCCGCTGACGGCCGCCCTGGTCTTCGGCGCGGTCGTCGCGCCCCCGGACGCGGTCGCGGCGACGGCGGTGGCCCGCCGGGTCGGACTGCCCTCCCGGATCACCACCATCCTCCAGGGCGAGTCCCTGCTGAACGACGCCACCGCCATCACCGCCTACCGGGTCGCCCTCGCGGCCGCCGTCGGCGAGGGCGCGACCTGGGCCGGGGGCATCGGCGAGTTCCTGCTCGCCGCCGTGGGCGGTGTCGTGGTGGGACTCGTGCTGATGGCGCCGATCCACTGGCTGCGCACGCACGTGAAGGAGGCGCTGCTGCAGAACACCCTGTCCCTGCTCATCCCGTTCGTCGCCTACGCCGTCGCCGAGCAGGTGCACGCCTCCGGCGTCCTCGCCGTCGTGGTCGTCGCGCTCTACCTCGGGCACCGCGCGTGGGAGGTCGACTTCGCCACGCGCCTGCAGGAGGAAGCCGTCTGGAAGATGGTCGCCTTCGTCCTGGAGTCGGCGGTGTTCGCGCTGATCGGCCTGCAGCTGCCGATCGTCCTGAGAGGGCTCGGGGAGTACGAGGGCCCCGAGGCCGCCTGGTACGCCGTCGCGATCTTCCTGGTGGTGGTGGCGGCCCGGTTCGTGTGGGTGTACCCGTCCGCCTTCCTGCCGCGGCTGCTGTCGGCCCGGATCCGCGAACGCGAGGAGAGGCTCACCTGGAAGGCGCCCTTCGTGGTCGGCTGGGCCGGGATGCGGGGCGTGGTGTCACTGGCCATCGCCTTCTCCATCCCGCTCACCCTGCACGACGGCGAGGAACCCTTCCCGCAGCGCAACCTGATCCTCTTCCTGACCTTCACCACCGTCATCGGCACCCTCGTCGTGCAGGGCCTGACCCTGCCCCCGCTGATCCGGCTGCTGAAGTTCCCCGGGCGCGACACCCAGGCCGAGACACTCGCCGAGGCCAACGCCCAGGCCCAGGCCTCCCGGGCCGCCGAGCGGCGCCTGGACGAACTGCTCGCCGACGAGCGCAACACCCTGCCCGGCCCGCTCGCCGAGCGGCTGCGCACGGTCCTGGAACGCCGCCGCAACGCCGTCTGGGAACGGCTCGGGCAGGCCAACCCGATCACCGGGGAGTCCGTCGACGACACGTACCGGCGGCTGTCGCGGGAGATGATCGGCGCCGAGCGCGAGGTGTTCGTCAAGCTGCGCGACGGCCGCTACATCGACGACGAGATGCTGCGGACCCTGCTGCGCAGGCTGGACCTGGAGGAGGCGGCCGCCTTCCGCGAGACGGCCTGACGGCCGGGGCGGTCCGGGACGGTGTCACGGGAAGGGGCGGCCCGTGATCACGGCCGCCACCGTCGTCCCGCGGGGGAAGGCGCCTTCCTCGGCCAGGGTGACGAGCCCGTACAGCAGCTTGGCGACGTAGAGGCGTTCGACCGGGAGGCCGTGGCGCTGCTCGAAGTCGGCGGCGAAGGCGTCCAGCCCGGCGGGCACGCGCGCGTAACCGCCGAAGTGGAAACGGTCGTCCAGCGTCCAGGTGCCGCGCCGGCCGCCGAAGGCCCGTCGTTGCAGGGCCTCGGTCTCCGCGGCCAGGAAACCGCCCTTGAGCACCGGTACGCCCAGGGCGCGCTGCCGGGGGGTGAGACCGGCGGCCAGGCCTGCCAGGGTCCCCCCGGTGCCGCAGGCCACGGCGACGGTGTCGGCCTCGGCGCGCAGTTCGGCCCCCAGTTCGCGGCAGCCGCGCACGGCCTGTGTGTTGCTGCCGCCCTCGGGCACGACGTACCCCTCCTCGGCCCGTGCCGCGCGCAGCACGGCGGCCAGGGTCGCGGGCTCGGCCTTGCGGCGATAGGTCGTGCGGTCGACGAAGTGCAGCCGCATCCCGTCGGCCGTGCAGCGCGCCAGGGAGCGGTTCAGCGGCCGGCCGGCCAGTTCGTCGCCGCGTACGACACCGACCGTGGGGACGCCGAGCAGCCGGCCGGCCGCCGCGGTGGCGCGCAGATGGTTGGACCAGGCGCCACCGAACGTGACGACGGTCCGGCCGGCCGCCGCCGCGAGATTCGGCGCCAGCTTGCGCCACTTGTTGCCGATCAGCTCCGGATGGATCAGGTCGTCCCGCTTCAGCAGCAGCCGCACGCCCCGCCGCTCGAAGCGGTCGTCCACGACCTCCTGCACCGGCGAGGGGAGCCGGGGACGCAGTGAGGCGAGGCCGGGGGGCTCGGGGCTGGTCACCGCGCCATTGTCACCCGGGAGTGGCGGTTCCGGGGTTGCGCTGACGGTGGGCGACGATCACCCGGCGACGGTTCCGCCATCGACGGGCGGCACTCACCCGGCACCGGTTCCCGGCCGTCGGCGCGCGTCACCGGCGGTTCCCCGGGACCCGCCGCCCCGGTCCGCCCCGGCACCGGGCCCCACCGGCCGGTCCGAGAGCCGCGGTGGCGTTTTTCGAACGCCGGTCACCCCGGAAACGGCCCCCTGCCCAGCGCGGCGAAGATCCATTCCCGCTCTTTCGGGTAATAGCACCGCGACGCGGCGTGAGGAAGGCTTGCCCGTGCACAGCGATGCCCGAGGCATGTGGGCGTCGGTCACAAGACGGGGAGGCAGTTCTCTATGTCGGTAGGCGAAGAGGTCCGCACGGAGCAGACCAAGCCGCAGCAGAGTCTCGGCACGGCGGCCGCGCGGAACCTGGCCACCACGACCAAGTCCGTGCCGCAGATGCAGGAGATCAGCTCGCGCTGGCTGCTGCGCATGCTGCCCTGGGTCGACGTCAAGGGCGGTACGTACCGGGTGAACCGGCGGCTCACGTTCGCCGTGGGCGACGGCCGGCTGACGTTCGTCAAGACCGGCGACCGTGTCGAGATCATCCCCGCGGAGCTGGGCGAACTGCCGGCGCTGCGGAACTACGAGGACGAGGAGGTCCTCCTCGAGATCGCCCGCCGGTGCGAGCAGCGGGAGTTCGCGGCCGGTGAGGTGATCACCTCGTTCGGCGGACCGTCCGACGAGGTGTACCTGCTGGCGCACGGCCGGGTCGAGAAGGTCGGCACCGGCCCGTACGGGGAGGACGAGTCGCTCGGCATCCTCGCCGACGGCGCCTACTTCGGCGACAGCGCGCTGCTCGACGAGGACGCGATCTGGGAGTACACGGCCCGTGCGCTCACCGCCTGCACGGTCCTGGTCCTGCCCCGAGCGGACTTCCAGCAGATCGCGGAGCGTTCCGACACCCTGCGCGAGCACCTGCAGCAGGTCCGCTCCATCCCCGCCCAGCGCTCCAACAAGTACGGCGAGAAGGAGATCGACCTCTCCGCCGGCCACTCGGGCGAGCCGGACATCCCGCACACGTTCGTCGACTACGAGGCCCGGCCGCGCGAGTACGAACTGAGCGTCGCCCAGACCGTCCTGCGCATCCACACGCGCGTGGCCGACCTGTACAACCAGCCCATGAACCAGACCGAGCAGCAGATCCGGCTGACGGTCGAGGCCCTCAAGGAGCGCCAGGAGCACGAGCTCGTCAACAACCGCGACTTCGGACTGCTGCACAACTGCGAGTACGACCAGCGGATCCAGCCGCACGACGGCGTCCCCGGCCCGGACGACATGGACGAGCTGCTCAGCCGGCGCCGCGGCACCAAGCTGCTCCTCGCGCACCCGCGGGCCATCTCCGCGTTCGGCCGCGAGCTCAACAAGCGGGGCCTGGTGCCCGAGACCATCGACATGGCCGGCAACCGCATCCCCACCTGGCGCGGCGTGCCGATCTTCCCGTGCAACAAGATCCCGGTGACCGAGGCGCGTACGACCTCGATCATCGCCCTGCGTACCGGCGAGGCCGACCAGGGTGTCATCGGTCTGCGGGCCTCCGGCATCCCGGACGAGATCGAGCCGAGCCTGTCCGTGCGCTTCATGGGCATCAACGAACAGGCCATCATCAAGTACCTGGTCACGGCCTACTACTCGGCCGCGGTGCTGGTGCCGGACGCGCTCGGCGTCCTGGAGAACGTCGAGATCGGCCGCTGGCAGTGACGCTCCCGGTGTGCCTCCCGTGTCCCCGTCCGCCGGGACGGGTACACCCTCGGGGTACGCGCCCAGTGGCGGCGGAAGCCTCACCGTCCGCTCATCCTCCGAGGCGGTCCCATGGGTGATTCCCTCACGGAGTCCAGGACGGAGCCGACGCTGCCCGCCCCGGGCGGGCCGCTCAAGCCCGAGTCCCGGCCCCCGGCCGGGACGCCGGAGAGACGGGGGCCGATCGGGACGCAGCGGGACGGCCGGCCCGAACCGGCCGAAGGGCACGAAGCGGTGACGCTGCTGGAGCGGGCCCGCGCGGAGGTCGATCCGGTCCTGCGGGCCGCGCTCGGCACGCTGCCCGCGCCGATGCGCCGGGTCGCGCTCTACCACTTCGGCTGGGAGCAGGCCGACGGCAGCCCTGCCGACGGCGGCTCGGGCAAGGCCATCCGCCCCGCCCTGGTCCTCGCGGCGGCGTCCGCCCTCGGCGGTGCCGAGGCACGGGCCGGAGCGGCCACGGCGGCAGCCGCGGTGGAACTGGTCCACAACTTCACGCTGTTGCACGACGACGTGATGGACCGGGACGCCACCCGCCGTCACCGGCCCACCGCCTGGAGCGTGTTCGGTGACGCGGACGCGATCCTGGCCGGTGACGCCCTGCAGGCCCTGGCGCTGAGGCTGCTGGCCGAGGACCCGCGTCCGGTCTCCAGGGCGGCGGCCGCGCGGCTTGCGGACTGTGTGGTCGAACTGTGCGCGGGCCAGCACGCGGACACGGCCCTGGAGCGCTGTGCCCCCGGCGAGGTCACGCTCGACGAGGTGGTCGCCATGGCGGAGGCCAAGACGGGTGCACTGCTCGGCAGCGCCTGCGCGATCGGCGGACTCTACGCGGGTGCCTCGGCCGACGAAGTGGCGGCGCTGGACGCCTTCGGCCGGGAGGCCGGGCTCGCCTTCCAGCTCATCGACGACATCATCGGCATATGGGGCGACCCGCGTCGCACCGGCAAGCCCGTCGGCGCGGATCTGGTCGCCCGCAAGAAGTCCCTGCCCGTCGTCGCGGCCTTGGTCTCCGGCACTCCGGAGTCCGCCGAACTGGCCGAACTGTACGCACGGCCCGGGGAGAAGGAGGACCTGGACCACATCGCTGCGACCGTGGAGCGTGCCGGCGGCCGGGACTGGGCACAGATCCAGGCGTCCGACCGCATGGCCCGGGCCATGCAGCAGCTCTCCCGCGCCGTGCCGGACCCGGAGGCGGCGGGCGGGCTGCTGGCCCTCGCCGAGTTCGTGACGCGGCGCAGCAGTTGACGGCCGACGCCCGTCGGCGGTCAGCGATCGGCGCCGGTGGGAACCGGCCGTCGGCATCTGACGGCCCTTCGGGCGATCGAAGGGCAGGACCCCGGAGCGCCGGGGCCGTGCGGCTCCTGACCCCGCACGGTCACCGGACTCCGGCCGGCGGGTCCCGCACTGCCCCACGGTGTGCGGGGCCCGCCCCTTACGCGTGTCACGTGGGGGAGGCGGGGCAGGCGTTCGACTGATTTGCGCCAAGCTCGGTCTCGGCTCGCCACGGAGATCCTCGACGCCCCTACGATCAACGCCGATCGGACGAGCGAAGGGGCGGAGCATGGGTGTGGTGATCCGGACGGCGGGCGAAGGGGACAGGGACCTGATCGTCCGTCTGCTCGACGAGGCGTTCCACGACGACCCCGTGAGCGGCTGGGTCTTCCCCGACGTGCAGGACCGCCGGGCGCACCACCCCATGCTCATGGCCGCCTTCACCGACATCGTGTTCGGGGCCGGCCGCATCGACGTCACGGAGGACGGCTCGGCCTGCGCCCTGTGGCTGTCCGTGCCCGACGGCGATCCGCACCGCGGCGACGACGCCGAGGACGACGGCCCGGCTCGGGTGCGGAAGGCCGTCGACCCCGGCAACGAGCGCATCGAGCTGATCAGCCGGCTCACCGCGGGGATCCACCCCTCGGGGCGGGCCCACGAGTACCTGTGGATGATCGGCGTCGCCCCTGGCCGGCAGGGCGAAGGGCTCGGCACCGCGCTCATGGAGTCGGTCCTCGACCGCTGCGACCGCGAGGGGACCGCGGCGTACCTGGAGGCCAGCAGCGCGCGCAGCCGCACGTTGTACGAGCGTCTCGGGTTCGCGCTCTGCGGCTCGGCCCTCCGGCTCCCCGACGGCCCGGAAATGTGGCCGATGTGGCGCGAACCGGCCTCGCGCACGGCGTGACCGCCGGCCCTCTCCGCCCCCGGCCGGCCGGCGGCCCGGTGATGCCCCGCCCGCGCACGGCTCGGGGCACGCCCCGTGTCCGGCCCCGGCGTCGCGGTTGCGCGCGTACAGCGGGGAGCGCCGACGCCCGGACCGGCCTACCCTGAGGACATGGGCAGCAGCGAAGAGCACGTCTGTCCCACCTGCGGACAGCCGGTGGAAACGGTCGTCCGGCGGCACAAGACGCTGGGCGCATGGGTCCCGCGATGGGTGGCGGGTCCCTGCCGGAACCCGGACTGCGGGGTCCGGGAGCGCGAGGGCGCGGACACCGCGGCCGCCCGCCCCGAGGGGCAGCCGGCCGGGTCCCCCACCACCACGGCGACGGCCCCACCCGGGACCGCGCCGCCAGGAACCACCCCGCGCGGGAGGGTGCCCTAGGGGACCGGCGCACGACGCCCCTGAGCGCGCTCGCCGGCCGCGGCCCGGCTCACCTCGGGCCACCCGCGCAGGCCCCGGCGACGGCCCCACCCGGGACCGCGCCGCCAGGAACCACCCCGCGCGGGAGGGTGCCCTAGGGGACCGGCGCACGACGCCCCTGAGCGCGCTCGCCGGCCGCGGCCCGGCTCACCTCGGGCCACCCGCGCAGGCCCCGGCGACGGCCCCACCCGGGACCGCGCCGCCAGGAACCACCCCGCCCGGGAGGGTGCCCTAGGGGACCGGCGCACGACGCCCCTGAGCGCGCCCGCCGGCCGCGGCCCGGCTCACCTCGGGCCACCCGCGCAGGCCCCGGCGACGGCCCCACCCGGGACCGTGCCGCCAGGAGCCACCCCGCCCGGGGGGAGGGTGTCCTAGGGGACCGGCGCACGACGCCCCTGAGCGCGCCCGCCGGCCGCGGCCCGGTTCACCTCGGGCCACCCGCGCAGGCCCCGGCGACGGCCCCACCCGGGACCGCGCCGCCGGGAGCCATCCCGCCCGGGAGGGTGCCCTAGGGGACCGGCGCACGACGCCCCTGAGCGCGCCCGCCGGCCGCGGCCCGGCTCACCTCGGGCCACCCGCGCAGGCCCCGGGTGAGGGGTTAACGTGTGATCCATGGGCTTACCAGGGGAGCGGCGCCGCCGTGCATGGCGCGCCATGGTGATCGTGTGGGTACTGCTCGTGACCGTGGCGGCCGCGCTCACCCTGTGGATGCGGGACTCGGCGGACCCCGGCGGGCCGTACGTCTGGCTGGATGCCGAGCCCGGGGAGACCTACGACCTGCCTCCCTGCCCGACGCCCCAGGGAGGCGGGCCCGCCTCCTGCGCGTACGTCCGCTCGCCCTGACGTCAGGCCGTCTCCGCGGACCGGGCCCGCACCCCGCCCGTCGCCGGGTCGCGGGACGTCAGGCAGTACAGGCCGCCCGCAGGGTCGCGCATCACCGTCCAGCCGGGGAAAGCCGCCACGAAGGCGGCTCCGAGGGCCTCGTGCCGCTCCCGGGTCCCGGCCGGGTCCGCGCAGGCCAGGTCGAGGTGGGCGGAGACCGGCCGCTCCTCGTCGAGGCGCTGCAGCAGCAGACGGACCGGCAGGCCGGACGGCGGCTCGATCACATGGAACTCGGGCAGGGACCCGGCCCGCGACTCCCAGCCGGCCAGCAGCGCGCTCCAGAAGGCGACTTCGGCGTCGTACGCCGACGGCGGGAGGTCCACACACACCTGGTCGAGCCGGCTGCCCCGCACCACGCCCGGCCGTGAGGCCTGGCCGCGCCACGGGTCCGCGCAGAACGACTGACCGCCCGGTGAGCGCAGGACGACGAGCGAGCCGAGGTCCGTCACCACGCTCGCGCCGAGCCGGACCGCCGCGGCGGCGAACCCCGCCACGTCGTCGACGCAGAAGTCGAGATGCGCGCCGCCCGGCCCCGACCGCACCGCCTGCGCCTTCACGCAGGCGTCGGCGCCGTCCGGGAGCAGGGTGACGAACTCCCGGTGCTCGCCCCGCGGTTCGGACAGCCGGGTGTCCGTGACCGCGGTCCAGAAGCCACAGGCGGCGCGGAAGCCGGGGTGTGGGCGGTCGATGAAGGCGTAGGTCCAGCGGATCGTCATGGGCGCGATCGTAGAGGGCCCGCCACGGCCACCTGCGTGAACCTTGGGCCCGCCCCGCCTCGCCGGTCCCGCCCGTCGGCCCGGACTTGTTTGCATGCTGCAATGGACCACATCACGTTCCTCGTGGCGGCCGTGATCGTCACGGCCCTCGTCTTCGACTTCACCAACGGTTTCCACGACACGGCGAACGCGATGGCCACCTCCATCGCCACCGGCGCGCTCGCTCCCCGGACGGCGGTCCTCATCAGCGGTGTCCTCAACGTCGCGGGCGCGTTCCTGTCCACCGAGGTCGCCCGGACGATCTCGGGCGGCATCGTGGACGACGGCCTCGTGACACCCGGCATGATCTTCGCCGGGCTGGTCGGGGCGATCCTGTGGAACCTGCTGACCTGGCTCCTCGGGCTGCCGTCCAGCTCCTCGCACGCCCTGTTCGGGGGGCTGATCGGGGCGGTGGTCGCGGGGGCGGGCAGCCAGGGCGTGCACGCCGGCAAGGTCGTCGAGAAGGTGCTGGTACCGGCGGTGGCCTCACCGCTCGTGGCGGGAGTGGCCGCGCTGCTGGCCACCGGCCTCGCCTACCGGCTCACCCGCCGGGCCCGCCGGGAGACCGTGGCCAAGGGCTTCCGCATCGGCCAGATCGCCTCCGCCTCGCTGGTCTCCCTCGCCCACGGCACGAACGACGCGCAGAAGACCATGGGCGTCATCACCCTCACCCTCGTCTCCGCCGGAGCGCTCGGCGCGGACGCCGGGCCGCCCCTGTGGGTGGTCGCCTCCGCGGGGCTGGCCATGGGGCTCGGCACCTACCTCGGCGGCTGGCGGATCATCCGCACCATGGGCAAGGGCCTGACGGAGATCCGCTCACCGCAGGGCTTCGCGGCGGAGACCGCCTCCACGGCCGTCATCCTCACCTCCGCCCACCTCGGCTTCGCCCTGTCCACCACTCAGGTGGCCTCGGGCAGCATCCTCGGCGCGGGGCTCGGCCGCCGGGTCGCGGAGGTCCGCTGGGGCGTGGCGGGCCGTATGGCGGTGGCCTGGGCGATCACCCTGCCCGCGGCCGGGCTGATCGGCGCTCTGGCCGCCGTCGTCGTCCGTCTCGGCGGCGACCTCGGTACGGCCGCGGTGGGGCTCGCGGGTGCCGCCCTCGCCGCCG
This sequence comes from Streptomyces sp. AHA2, assembly GCF_036857595.1. Taxonomy (NCBI): domain Bacteria; kingdom Bacillati; phylum Actinomycetota; class Actinomycetes; order Kitasatosporales; family Streptomycetaceae; genus Streptomyces; species Streptomyces sp. AHA2. The sequence continues at coordinate 308,041 of NZ_JAUQWJ010000007.1, read as the reverse complement.
GCATGGTGCTCCTCTCGCGCCGCAATCCGGTGGACGCCCACAACGTCAACGACGCGCACGAGGTCACACTGCACGGAGAACGGCCGGCCAAGGTCGGCTCGGCCGCGTGAGACGGCACGTACGGCGAAGGGGCCCGGCCGCCGATCCGGCCGGGCCCCTTCACCGCAGGTGGCGATCAGGCCTTCTTGGTCTCCCAGAAGATCTTGTCGATCTGCGCGATGTAGTCCAGCGCCTTCTGGCCGGTGGCCGGGTCGGTCGACGCCTTGGCGGCCGACAGGGCCTTCAGGGTGTCGTTGACCAGCTGGTGCAGCTCCGGGTACTTCTCGAAGTGCGGGGGCTTGAAGTAGTCGCTCCAGAGCACCGAGACGTGGTGCTTGGCAAGCTCCGCGCGCTGCTCCTTGATGACGGTGGCGCGGGCCTGGAAGTGCGGGTCGTCGTTTCCGGCCATCTTCTCCTGGACGGCCTTGACCGACTCCGCCTCGATGCGGGCCTGGGCGGGGTCGTAGACACCGCAGGGAAGGTCGCAGTGCGCGCTGACCTTGACCTTGGGTGCAAACAGGCGGGAAAGCATGGAGCATTCCTTCCTCGTGATCGTCTTCTCACAGGGGACATTACTCCGTGGCGGAGGGGTTTTGGCGGGTGCCCCCTTGGGCTTAGGACAAAAGTCCGGGGTGAGACTGGGACTGGTGGAGGAAAGAACCGGGGAGGTGTCGGGTGATGCCGGAGCTGTCGCAGGAGTCCGAGCGGGGAGGGTCGGCCCCGCCCTTCGGAGTCGCCGAGGTGACGGGCCCGTCCATGGTGCCCACGCTGTACCACGGCGACCGGCTCCTGGTGCACTACGGGGCCCGGATCAGGGCCGGTGACGTCGTCGTGCTGAGGCACCCCTTCCAGCAGGACCTGCTCGTGGTGAAGCGGGCCGCCCAGCGCCGCGGCGACGGCTGGTGGGTGCTGGGGGACAACGCCCACGCCGGCGGCGACAGCACCGACTACGGCGTGGTGCCCGACGAACTGGTGCTGGGCCGGGTGCGGTTGCGCTACCGCCCGCTCAAGCCCGGCCGGCGCTCGCCCTGGGCGCTGCTCGGCTGGGTGCTCTCCGCGGTCAGGCCCGTCGTCTCGGGCAGGCCGGGCCTGGCCGTCTCCAGGCGCTTGCGGGCCCGGTAGGCCGCCACGTTGGCCCGGGTCGCGCAGCGGTCGGAGCAGTAGCGCCGGGAGCGGTTGGTGGAGGTGTCCAGGTAGGCGTTGCGGCAGGGGGCGGCCTCGCACAGGCCGAGGCGGTCCACGCCGTACTCGGTCAGGTGGAAGGCCAGGCCCATCGCGGCGATCGCCGCGTAGCCGGCCGTCGCGTTGGACGGGTGGTCCGCCAGGTGCATGTGCCACAGGGGACGGCCGTCGTCGTCGCGGAAGTCGTGCCCGGAGATCTGGGGACTGACCGGGAACTCCAGCAGCAAGGAGTTGAGCAGGTCGACGGCGAGCGTCTCGTCGCCGGCGTCGGCCGCCTCGAAGACCGCGCGCAGCCGGGCTCGGATCGAGCGGAACCGCGTCACGTCCGCCTCCGTGGCGCGCCGGGCAGCCGACTGGCTGGTGCCGAACAGGTCGCGAACGGCCTCGACCGACGTCAGGGCGTCCTTGCCCCGGACCGGCTCCTCGGTGTTGACGAGACGCACGGCGTAGTCCGAGTAATAGGCCAGTTCCACTTGTAGTCCTTACGGAGGGGCTTCATCGTCGCGAACGTGCACTGGTAAGAGCTGATGGTGCTCCCAGGGTATTACGAGGCAAGGGCTCGACGACGGATGCCGACGGCGTCCGGCCGGTCCCCGGCCGACGAGACGACGGGCCGATGCGGCACGGCAGAAGGGGCGGTACGGAGATCCCGTACCGCCCCTTCGCCATGCGTACCGGTCAGCGCACCCCGGACAGGTCGAGCACCTCGGACAGGTCAGAGCACCTTGGACAGGAAGGACTTCGTCCGCTCGTGCTGCGGGTTGGTGAGCACCTCGCGCGGGTTGCCCGCCTCGACCACCACACCGCCGTCCATGAAGACCAGGCTGTCGCCCACCTCACGGGCGAAGCCCATCTCGTGGGTGACGACGACCATCGTCATGCCGGACTCGGCCAGGTCGCGCATGACGTCCAGGACGTCACCCACCAGCTCCGGGTCGAGGGCCGAGGTCGGCTCGTCGAACAGCATCAGCTTCGGGTCCATGGCCAGGGCCCGGGCGATGGCGACGCGCTGCTGCTGGCCGCCGGAGAGCTGGGAGGGGTAGTTGCCCGCCTTGTCGGCCAGGCCCACCCGGTCCAGCAGCTCCAGGGCGCGCTGCCGCGCCTGGCCCCTGTTGACGCCCTTGACCTGGACGGGCGCCTCCATGACGTTCTCCACGGCCGTCATGTGCGGGAACAGGTTGAAGCGCTGGAAGACCATGCCGATGTCCCGGCGCTTGAGGGCGACCTCGCTGTCCTTCAGCTCGTAGAGCTTGTCGCCCTTCTGCCGGTAGCCCACCAGCTCGCCGTCGACGTAGAGGCGGCCGGCGTTGATCTTCTCCAGGTGGTTGATGCACCTCAGGAAGGTCGACTTGCCGGAGCCGGAGGGGCCGATGAGGCAGAACACCTCGCCGGACTTCACCTCCAGGTCGATGCCCTTGAGGACCTCCACCGGACCGAAGGACTTGTGGACGCCCTCGGCCTTCACCATGGCGGTCATGCGGTGCCTCCCGTCGTCGACGAGCGGTTGGACAGGGACAGCACGTTGGCCTTGATCTTCTGGAACGGCGTGGCCGGGAGCGACCGGCTCGAACCACGCGCGTAGTAGCGCTCCAGGTAGTACTGGCCGACGCTGAAGACCGACGTCAGCAGCAGGTACCAGGCCGCGGCCAGGAACAGCATCTCGGCGGGGGCGCCGGAGGTCTGGCCGATGTCCTGGGCGGCGCGGAGCAGCTCGGGGTACTGGACGACGGAGACCAGCGAGGTCGTCTTCAGCATGTTGATGACCTCGTTGCCCGTCGGCGGCACGATCACGCGCATCGCCTGCGGGATGACGATGCGGCGCAGCGTCTTGGAGTGGCTCATGCCGAGGGCGTGCGACGCCTCGGTCTGGCCCTCGTCGACCGAGAGCAGACCGGCACGGCAGATCTCCGCCATGTACGCGGCCTCGTTCAGGCCGAGGCCCAGCAGCGCCGTCAGGAACGGGGTCATGAAGTCCGACCACTCGTCCTTGTAGAACGGCCCGAGGTTGATGTACTCGAAGACCAGGCCCAGGTTGAACCAGACGATCAGCTGGACCAGGACCGGGGTGCCGCGGAAGAACCAGATGTAGAACCACGCGATCGACGAGGTCACCGGGTTCTTCGACAGGCGCATCACGGCGAGCAGGACGCCGCCGACGATGCCGATCGCCATGGACAGCACGGTCAGCAGCAGCGTCTTGCCGACGCCGTCGAGGATACGGTCGTCGAAGAAGTAGTCCGGGATCGCGTCCCAGTTGATCTTGCCCTGGGCGAACGCGAAGACGATGCCGCCCAGCAGGGCGAGCGCGACGACGGCGGAGACGTACCGGCCGTAGTGCCGCACCGGGATGGCCTTGATGGCCTCCGGTCCGGCCGGGGGCGTGTCGCCCGCCGTCTTCTCGATGTCAACAGTCACGGGTAGTGCCTTTCAGTGCCGCTGCGCTGCGGTCACTTGCCGCCGTTGATGGTGGCCGCCTCGATGGAGCCGTCCTCGACGCCCCACTTCTTCATGATCTTCTCGTACTCGCCGTTCTCGATGATGGCGTCGAGGGCGGCCTTGAGCGCGTCGCGCAGCTGCGTCTGGTTCTTGGCGACCGCGATGCCGTAGGGAGCGGCCTCGACCTGCTCGCCGACCAGCTGGAAGTCCTTGCCGCCGCCGGAGGTCTTCACGGCGTACGCGGCGACCGGGAAGTCGGACGAGCCGGCGTCGGCACCACCCGCGCGCAGACGGGTCTGGGCCTGCTGGTCGTTGTCGAAGGCCTCGATGGCGATCTTCTTGCCGGCCGGGCACTTCTTCGACTCCGCCTTGGCGAGGTCCTCGGAGACCGTGCCGCGCTGCAGCACGATCTTCTTGCCGCACAGGTCCGACCAGGTCTTGATGCCCTGGTCGTCGCCCTTCTTGGTGTAGATCGACACACCGGCGGTGAAGTAGTCGACGAAGTCGACGCCCTCGCCGACCTTCTTGCCGGTGTCGGAGTCGATGCCCTCCTGACGGTCCTTGGTGTCGGTCATCGCGGACATGGCGATGTCGTACCGCTTGGACCGCAGACCGGTGATCAGCGTGTCGAAGGTGCCGTTCTCGAACTGGAAGTCGACACCGAGCTGCTTGCCCATGGCGGCGGCGATGTCCGGGTCGATGCCGACGACCTTGCCGGAGCTGTCCTTGAACTCGACCGGGGCGTAGGCGATGTCCGAACCGACCTTGATGACGCCCTTGTCGCGGACGGCCTGGGGCAGCTTGCCGGCGAGCGGGGCGGTGGAGGCGGTGTCGCTCTCCGAGCCGCTGTCCTTGGTCTGGTCACCGCATCCGGTGAGCATCAGCGCGCCTGCGACCGCGATCGCACCGACCGCTGCTAGCCGGGAGCGGGCGGCGGTCGTACGACGGGTGGAGCTTGCGGTCATGGTGGGTTCCTCCGGCGGATGGGTGGAGTTGCCGATGGGGCTGTGCGCCGCCGATGGGACCGGCAGCGCGCGCACTGCCGACGGTGCCGGCAGAGCCGCAGGTCGACGGGAGCACACGTCTTCGAGTGTCGCGACCTCGTGTGATTACGGCATCTTGCCATTCGGACTGCGCCATTCTGGGGGCCAGCCATGTCAAAATCGGATAACGGGCGATCCCCGAACCGCACCACTCCGGTACATCACGGCCGGACCTTCTGTGGGAATCTTTCGTTCCGGCCGGAAGATCTTCGGTGCATCCCGGGATTTCGAGACAGGGCCCACCGGCTTCGCCGCCGCTTGAGTGGTTCTCCCCGGATTGTCCAGCCCTTGTACCGATATTGGACGAAGAGTCGGGGCACCGTCATGTGACCTTGGCGTTATGGACTCGTCCCAGGTGCCTTCCGTCCGGTAAGAAGGGTCTTTACACCCCTCATCCGGGGCTCAGGGCGCGTGTGCGGCGCGCCCGTCGCGCACGCGCCCGTACGTATCACGTACAGAGCACGACCACGGCCGTGCGCGGTCCCGCCCACCCCTCACCAGGAGTGGCCACCCTCAAACCGATGAAGATTTAAGGGGTAAAAGAAAGTGGCAGCGGAGATCGTCAATCCTCGCAGCGAGAGCAAGACCGGCGATACGGATCCCGAGGGCGGTGCGGAGCCCCTCGACTCCTTCGATCCGGCGTTCGCGTTGCACCGCGGCGGCAAGATGGCCGTGCAGGCCACCGTGCCGGTCCGCGACAAGGACGACCTGTCCCTGGCGTACACGCCCGGCGTCGCGAAGGTGTGCAGCGCGATCGCGGAGCAGCCGGAGCTGGTGCACGACTACACGTGGAAGTCGTCGGTCGTGGCCGTCGTGACGGACGGTACGGCCGTTCTGGGGCTCGGTGACATCGGGCCCGAGGCCTCCCTCCCGGTGATGGAGGGCAAGGCCATCCTGTTCAAGCAGTTCGGCGGTGTGGACGCCGTTCCGATCGCGCTGAACTGCACGGACGTCGACGAGATCGTCGAGACGGTGGTGCGGCTCGCGCCCTCGTTCGGCGGAGTCAACCTGGAGGACATCTCGGCGCCCCGGTGCTTCGAGATCGAGCGGAAGCTGCAGGAGCGGCTGGACATCCCGGTCTTCCACGACGACCAGCACGGCACGGCGGTCGTGACCCTAGCCGCCCTGCGCAACGCCGCGCGGCTGAGCGGACGGGCGGTGGGCGACCTGCGGGCCGTCATCTCCGGCGCCGGCGCGGCGGGTGTCGCGATCGCGAAGATGCTGGTGGAGGCCGGCATCGGGGACGTCGCGGTGGCCGACCGCAAGGGTGTCGTGTCGGCGGACCGCGAGGACCTCACCGCGGTGAAGCGGGAGCTGGCCGGGTTCACCAACAAGGCCGGGCTCACCGGCTCGCTGGAGTCGGCGCTGGCCGGTGCGGACGTGTTCATCGGCGTGTCCGGCGGGACCGTCCCGGAGTCCGCGGTCGCGACGATGGCCGAGGGGGCCTTCGTCTTCGCCATGGCGAACCCGAACCCCGAGGTGCATCCCGAGGTCGCGCACAGGTACGCGGCAGTCGTCGCCACCGGGCGGTCGGACTTCCCGAACCAGATCAACAACGTGCTGGCGTTCCCGGGGATCTTCGCGGGCGCCCTGCAGGTGCGGGCGTCCCGGATCACCGAGGGGATGAAGCTGGCCGCCGCCGAGGCGCTGGCCGCCGTGGTCGGGGACGACCTGGCCGCCGACTACGTCATCCCGTCGCCCTTCGACGAGCGTGTCGCACCGGCCGTGACCGCGGCGGTCGCGGCGGCGGCCCGGGCGGAGGGCGTGGCCCGGCGCTGACACCGCCGGCCGTGCCCTGAGGTGACCCCGTCCGCGTTCGGACGGGGTCATTTCTTTGCCGGGCGGTACGGCCGAACGGGTGGGGCGCGCCGGTGGCGGCCGCCGTGGCCCCCGTCCCGCCGTCGTCCCTGTCCCGCCGTCGTCCCTGTCCCCCCGTCGTCCCTGTCCCGCCGCCGTCCGACAGCGTGGTCCGGGCCCCGCACCCTCGCGGGCCGCGTGTGCCGGTCCTGCCGCGGTGGCCTCGGGCATCACCCGCGGGTTCCTGGCAAGAGGGTGTGTCTCACAGGGGCATGCGGTTCCTTCGCCACGGCGGGGAACCTATCGTCAAGGTCATGTTCGCCGTCTACGCCGCCCGAATCGACCGCGACCAGCCGCTCACCGGCCTGGAGTTGGGGGAGCGTCCCGCCCCCGAGGCCCGTCCCGGCTGGAGCACCGTCACCGTCAAGGCCGCCTCCCTCAACCACCACGACCTCTGGTCCCTGCGCGGGGTGGGCCTCGCCGAGGACAAACTGCCGATGATCCTCGGCTGCGACGCCGCCGGCGTCGACGAGGACGGCAACGAGGTCGTCCTGCACTCCGTCATCGGACAGAGCGGGCACGGGGTCGGCCCGAAGGAACCCCGCTCCATCCTCACCGAGCGCTACCAGGGGACGTTCGCCGAGGAGGTCGCCGTGCCGACCTGGAACATCCTGCCCAAGCCGAAGGAACTTTCTTTCGAGGAGGCCGCCTGCCTGCCCACGGCCTGGCTGACCGCCTACCGGATGCTGTTCACCAACGCGGGCGTCCGGCCCGGCGACTCCGTGCTCGTGCAGGGCGCCGGCGGCGGTGTCGCCACGGCCGCCATCGTGCTGGGCAAGGCCGCCGGCCTGAAGGTGTTCGCCACCAGCCGGGACGAGGCCCGGCGCAAGCGTGCCCTGGAGCTCGGGGCGGTGGAGGCGCTGGAGTCCGGAGCGCGGCTGCCCCAGCGGGTCGATGCCGTGATCGAGACGGTGGGCGCCGCCACCTGGTCGCACTCGGTGAAGTCGCTGAGGCCGGGCGGCACGCTCGTCATCTCGGGTGCCACGAGCGGTGACCGGCCCTCGCACGCCGAACTGACGCGGATCTTCTTCCTGGAGCTGAAGGTCGTCGGCTCGACGATGGGCACCAAGGATGAACTGGAGGACCTGCTGTCCTTCTGCGCCGCCACGGGGGTGCGGCCCGTCATCGACGAGGTGCTGACCATGGACCGGGCTCGTGAGGGCTTCGAGCGGCTGGCCGCGGGTGAGCAGTTCGGGAAGGTCGTGCTGACCAACCCCTGAACGATTGCCGCGCGCGAACGCGCTGCTCGACGGCCGGCCCGGGAACGGGCCGGCCGTTTCGTGTGTCAACTACGGTTGACGCATAGGTGATGTCAACGTAGGTTGACGTCATGACCGAAGCAACCGATCTGGCCGAGCGGGCCGGCGACCGGGACCCACGGGTCGGCTTGCGGGCCGTCGCCGCCCTGCGCCGGCTGCTGGAGCAGCTGGAGGCCGTGCAGGTGCGCAACGCGCGCAACCAGGGCTGGTCGTGGCAGGAGATCGCCGCCGAACTCGGCGTGAGCAGGCAGGCCGTGCACAAGAAGTACGGGAGGCATTGATGTTCGAGCGGTTCACCAAGGACGCACGGGACGTGGTGAAGGGCGCGTTCTCCCATGTGGAGGGCGGGCGGAGCGTGGAGCCGGAGCATCTGCTGCTGGCCCTGCTCGACCGGGAGGGCAGCCGCGGGTCGTTCGCGCTCGCCGCGCTGGGACTCGGGGAGGACCGGGAACCCGTGCGCGAGGCGCTGCGCCAGGCGCGGCGGCGGGCCGGGCTGTCCAGGGCCGAGAGCGACGCACTCGCCGGGCTGGGGATCGACGTGACCGAGATCGTCGCCCGGGTGGAGGACCTGCACGGAGTCGGGGCGATGTCCGGCGACGCGAAGGACGGCCGGTGGTGGTCCACCGGGCGTGCCTCCTTCGGGCGGGGCGCCAAGGACGTGCTCGAACGCTCCCTGCGGGCCGCCCTGGCCCAGCGCGACCGGCACATCGGCGACGAGCACATCCTGCTGGCCCTCACCGCCCGGCCCGGCGTGCCGGCCGAGGTCCTCGCCGACCACGGAGTGACGTACGAGTCCCTGGTGCGGGTGCTGTACGGACGCGGCGGCGAGGCCAAGGCCGGCTGAGCGGGCGGCCCGGCGGGGGCTTACGTCTTCGGGGTGCGCAGGAGCGCCCCTATGTGGGCCGCCGCTGTCGAGAGATGGCGGCGGGCGTCCCTCAGCTGGTCGGGAGTCACGCCGTTGTCCCGGGCCGCGTCCCGGATGTCGTCCCGGAACCGGTCGAGCAGGCGGTCCAGGTCGCGGGCGGGGTCGCCGGTGGAGTCCGCGGCGTCCTCATGGGCCCAGGCGGGTTCGTAGCCGGCCGGGAAGTCCTCCGCGGGCTGTGCGGGCGCCGGGTCCGGGGCCGGCGGGGCGGTCCTGCCCGTGCCGGACCAGTCGAAGCCGAAGTCCTTGCCGTAGTCCTTGCCGAACTCGCCCATCTCCTTGACCAGTTCGCTCAGGCCCTCGCGCAGTCCCGCCGGCCAGTCGCCGCGGGCGAAGCGGTCCTGCACCTGCTCCTGGACCCGGCGGGTGATGCGCTGCATCTGCTCCTGGGCCTGGGCCCGTGCCTGCTCCTGGGCCTCCTTCGCCTGGCGCCGGGCCCGCTGGGCGTCCTCGCGGGCCCGGCGGCTCTCGTCCTTGGCGCGCCGGGCCTGTTCCTTCCACTCCTGCCGGGCACGGCGCATCTCCTCCTTGGCGATGCGCCAGGCCTCCTTGTCGCCGAACGGCGGGGTGTCACCGGGTGAGGCGCCGCCCTCGGCGCCGGACGCGCCGGGGCCCCGGCGGGCCTCCGTCGCCGCCGCGCGCATCTCGCGGCGCAGATCGCCCGCGGCCCCGCGCACGTCCGCCTGGATTTCGGCGGCCAGCTCCGCGACCGACTCGCGGATCTCCAGCTCCAGATCGGCCAGCTCGCCGCTGCGGTCGGCCAGTTCGGCGCGGCCCGCGTCGGTGATCGAGTAGACCTTGCGGCCGCCCTCGGTGGTGTGCGTGACCAGGCCCTCGGCCTCCAGCTTGGCCAGCCGGGGGTAGACGGTGCCCGCCGACGGCGCGTACAGCCCCTGGAAGCGCTCTTCGAGGAGGCGGATCACCTCGTAGCCGTGGCGCGGGGCCTCGTCGAGCAGCTTCAGCAGGTACAGGCGGAGGCGGCCGTGGGCGAAGACGGGGGGCATGTCAGAGCACCTTCTTGTCGGTCGAGCCGTCGGCCGGGGCGCCGTCGGCGCCGGTGCCCCGGCCGGAGACGGAATTGTCTCCCGGGCCGGCCGGCGGGCCGCCCCGCGGGTCGGCGGGCGGGGTCCCGGGCCGGGTGTGCGCGGGGCCGGCGTCCTCGTCCTCCCGGGCCGGGCGGCGCAGCAGGGCGATGGACCCGGAGACGGTGGTGGCCCGCAGCCTGCCGGTGCCCGCGCCGAGCCTGCCGGCGATCTTGTGCGCGCCCCACTGGCCGTAGACCCGCAGGCCGTCGAAGGCGTTGGAGATGGCACCGCTGGCCGTGTTGGCCTCGATCTCCGCGTCCGCCGGATAGGGCAGGCGAATGGCGATCTCGCCCGAGACGCTGCTCAGCCGCACGTCCGTCGGGCCGTCCGGGTCGAGGTCGACGATCATGGAACCGCTGACCGAGTCGGCCCGTACGGAGGGGCCGGAGCCCTCGACCACGGTGAGGTCACCCGAGACGGAACTGAACCGGAGCTCACCCGTCACGTCCTGTGCCTCCAGGCTGCCGGAGACCGTGTCGGCCCGGACCGGACCGGACAGGCCCACCAGCGTCGTGTCGCCGGTGACGCCCCTGACCACCGACGGGCCGTGGATGCCGGAGATCACCGCCGCCGCGCCGACCACGCCCACCTCGACGCGGGTGCCGGTCGGCACGGCCAGGGACACCACCGCGCTGCGCTGCCAGCCCTTGCGGTCCAGCCACTTGAGGAAGCCCTTCCAGGGCAGGTCCTCGTACGCCACGGTGAGGGTGCCGTGCCGTTGGGTCACCACCAGGGGCGGTCCCTCGATCTCGGAGACCTCCAGTCGGGCGGAACCCTCGTCGGTGCCCACCACGTTCACCGTGCCGTTGACCAGGCGCACGTGGAGATCGCGCACGGGCTCGTCGAAGGTGAGCTTCACGGGCTCCGTGACGGACCACTCGGACATGGCAGACCTCCCTGATCCGACGCGCCATATCGCGTCCTCTCGCATTCACGATATATCGCGGCCGGGCAAAGTCAAGACACCCGTTCTGCGGACAGTCGACGGTCATAAGTGCTCATGAGCGGATGAATCGCCCTAACGTGTGACCATGCCGACGGATGCCGCCCCTACGGGCTCTGCCTCTGGGGCGCTGCTGCTGTGCCGGGCGGCGCCCGGGGCCGTCGCCGCCGTGGCCCCGCTGCTGCGCCAACCCATGCAGCTCACGCGCGCGGGTGACCGATGGAGCGTGCTGGTCCCTGAGGGCGGCCCTTGGCGGGACGGCGGCGAGCCCGTCGACCGGGTGGTCACCGGCTGGGCCGGCGCTCTCGCCGTCGGCGCGCCCTGGCCCGTCCTCGCGCTGTGGTGGGACGCGGACCACGCGGGCTTCACGCTGGCGTCCGGGTTCCGCCGCCCGGTCGGCTTCGTCTGGCTCGCCGACGGTGTCCCGGTGGGGGAGGACGAGGCGATGCGCACCTTCGCCGCGCGGGTGGGGCTGGATCCCGTCCTGGACGTCCAGGCCCTCGATCAGCTGACCAGGCCCGACGCGGCGGCCGACGCCCGGGCCCGGCTGCGCGGCCTGCTGGCGGTCCTCGCGCGCGTGGGCGTCTCGATGCCGCCGGAACTCGTGCCCGGACTGCCCGCCGACCGCCTCCGGGAAGCCGTGGCGCTCCAGCCGGACAGCCGGCCCGTCGAGTGGACCGGCCTGCGTGAGGCGGTGGTGGAGCGCGGCACCGTCGAGCACAGCCGCCTGGGTCCCTGGATGCCCGGGACCGGCGACCCCAGGGCCCACGCCCTGGCCCTGGCCCAGGTGGCGGCGGGCGTCCCCCTGCTGGTGTGGGGCCTGCGCCGGCACGGCGGAGGCTGGGGCTGGGTCACGGCCGGCGCACTGCTCCTCGCACACGGCACGCTGGGTCTGGCCTACGGCGTGACCCACCCGCGCGACTGAGGCGACACCGCGGCGCCGACAAGGCCGGGCGGGTGTTCCCGTGAGTGGCGAAGCCGAGGTGCGGCCGGTCGGGACACCCGTGCGCGGGCCGCCGCTCCCGGTGCGGAAGGGGCTCGTCCGCCTGCCGCAGGGAGGCCGGACGCCCGAGTGGGGAGAGGCTTCTCACGCCGCGTCGTCGACCTCGGGGTGGACCTGGGATCCCGAGCGGGGGAGCGGGGTTCTCACGCCGTGTCCTGGACCTCGCGTCCCGAGCCGGGCGCGACCGCCGTCTCACACCGCCTCGCGGGTCCTGCCGGCCGAACCACGGGGGCGGAGCCGGAGCCGCACCCTCTCAGGGGCCCGGGGCTGCCCTGAGCCGTCCGTCGAAGCTACTCGTCGTCCTCGTCGTCCAGCCGGGCCAGCCACGTCGCCAGGCGTTCGACCGGGACCTCGAAGTCGGGGTTGAGGTCCACGAACGTGCGCAGCTGCTCGGCCAGCCACTCGAAGGTGACCTCCTCCTCGCCGCGTCGCTTCTCCAGTTCCTCGATGCCACGGTCCGTGAAGTACATGCCGTCAAGGATAGGTGGGCGCGAAACGGCCGGGCCGCACCCCCGGAAGCGGGGATGCGGCCCGGCCGCACAGGACGCGCGAGGACGGTTACGCCTCGAACACCTCGCGCACCAGCTGCTCCTGCTCGGCCTGGTGCCGCTTGGCGGAACCGACGGCCGGGGACGAGGAGTGCGGACGCGAGATGCGGCGCAGGCGCTCGCCGTGCGGCACCTCCGCGCCGACCGCCAGGTCCAGGTGGTCGATCAGGTTGAGCGCGATGAACGGCCAGGCACCCTGGTTCGCCGGCTCCTCCTGGGCCCACAGGTACTTCTCGGCGTTCGGGTACTTCTTGATCTCCGCCTGGAGCTCGGCACCCGCCAGCGGGTACAGGCGCTCGATGCGGATGATCGCCGTGTCCGTCACACCGCGCTTCTGACGCTCGGCGTCCAGGTCGTAGTAGACCTTGCCGGCGCAGAAGACGACCTTCTTCACCGCGGCCGGGTCGACCGAGGCGTCGCCGATGACCGGCTGGAACTGGCCCGTCGTGAACTCCTCCGCCTTGGCCGCCGCCGCCTTCAGGCGCAGCATCGACTTCGGCGTGAAGACCACCAGCGGCTTGTGGTGCGGGTTGTGCACCTGCCACCGCAGGAGGTGGAAGTAGTTCGACGGCGACGTCGGCATGGCGACCGTCATGTTGTTCTGCGCGCACATCTGCAGGAAGCGCTCGGGGCGGGCCGAGGAGTGGTCCGGGCCCTGGCCCTCGTAGCCGTGCGGCAGCAGCAGGACGACACCGGAGGTCTGGGCCCACTTCTGCTCGGCCGAGGAGATGAACTCGTCCACGACCGTCTGGGCGCCGTTGACGAAGTCGCCGAACTGCGCCTCCCACATCACGAGCGCCTCGGGGCGGGCCAGCGAGTAGCCGTACTCGAAGCCCATCGCCGCGTACTCGGAGAGCAGGGAGTTGTAGACGTTCAGCCGCGCCTGGTCCTCGGAGAGGTACTGCAGCGGCGTGTACTCCTCGCCCGTGCTGCGGTCGATGATGACCGCGTGGCGCTGGCCGAACGTACCGCGCTGCGAGTCCTGGCCGGCCAGGCGGACCGGGACGCCCTCCAGCAGGAGGGAACCGATCGCGAGGGTCTCGCCCATGCCCCAGTCGATGGTGCCGTCCTCGACCATCGCCGCTCGGCGCTGGAGCTGCGGCAGCAGACGCGGGTGGACGGTGATGTGGTCGGGGATGTTGACCTGCGACTCGGCGATCCGCTTGACGACCTCCGTGGTCACCGCGGTGTTCACGGCGACCGGGAACTCGGCCTGCGGGTCCGACGTCTGCACGATGTTCGGCTGCGAGGTGGCCTCGCGGACCTCCGTGAAGACCTTCTCCAGCTGGCCCTGGTAGTCCTGCAGCGCCTGCTCGGCCTCTTCCAGGGTGATGTCGCCGCGACCGATGAGGGACTCGGTGTACAGCTTGCGCACCGAGCGCTTCTTGTCGATCAGGTCGTACATCAGCGGCTGGGTGAAGGCCGGGTTGTCCGACTCGTTGTGACCGCGGCGGCGGTAGCAGATGAGGTCGATCACCACGTCCTTGTTGAACGCCTGGCGGAACTCGAAGGCGAGCCGCGCCACGCGGACGACGGCCTCGGGGTCGTCGCCGTTCACGTGGAAGATCGGGGCCTCGATCATGCGGGCGACGTCCGTCGCGTACATGGAGGAGCGCGAGGACTCGGGGGCCGCGGTGAAGCCGACCTGGTTGTTGATGACGATGTGGACCGTGCCGCCGGTGCGGTAGCCGCGCAGCTGCGACATGTTCAGGGTCTCGGCCACCACGCCCTGGCCCGCGAAGGCCGCGTCGCCGTGGATCGCCACCGGCAGGACCGTGAAGTCCGTGCCGCCCTTGTTGATGATGTCCTGCTTGGCGCGCGAGACGCCCTCCAGGACCGGGTCCACCGCCTCCAGGTGCGAGGGGTTGGCGACCAGGGAGACCTTGATCTGCTCGCCGTCGAGGCCGGTGAAGGTGCCCTCGGCGCCCAGGTGGTACTTCACGTCGCCGGAGCCGTGCATCGACTTCGGGTCGAGGTTGCCCTCGAACTCGCGGAAGATCTGGGCGTACGACTTGCCGACGATGTTCGCCAGGACGTTCAGGCGGCCGCGGTGGGCCATGCCGATGACGACCTCGTCCAGGCGGGACTCGGCGGCCGAGTCCAGCACGGCGTCCAGCAGCGGGATGACGGACTCGCCGCCCTCCAGCGAGAAGCGCTTCTGGCCGACGTACTTGGTCTGCAGGAACGTCTCGAACGCCTCGGCCGCGTTCAGCCGGCGCAGGATGCGCAGCTGCTCCTCGCGCTCCGGCTTGGAGTGCGGGCGCTCCACGCGGTCCTGGATCCACTTGCGCTGCTTCGGGTCCTGGATGTGCATGAACTCGATGCCGGTGGTGCGGCAGTACGAGTCGCGCAGGACGCCGAGGATGTCGCGCAGCTTCATCATCGACTTGCCGGCGAAGCCGCCGACGGCGAACTCGCGCTCCAGGTCCCAGAGCGTGAGGCCGTGCTCGGTGATGTCCAGGTCGGGGTGCTTGCGCTGCTGGTACTCCAGCGGGTCGGTGTCGGCCATGACGTGGCCGCGGACCCGGTAGGAGTGGATCAGCTCGAAGACGCGGGCGGCCTTGGTGACGTCGTCGTCGTGGCTGGCGTCGATGTCCTTGAGCCAGCGGACCGGCTCGTAGGGGATGCGCAGCGCCTCGAAGATGTCGTCGTAGAAGCCGTTCTCGCCGAGCAGCAGGTTGGCGACCTGGCGGAGGAACTCGCCGGAGGCGGCGCCCTGGATGACCCGGTGGTCGTAGGTCGACGTGAGCGTCATGACCTTCGAGATGCCGAGCTTGTTCAGGGTGTCCTGGGAGGTTCCCTGGAACTCCGCGGGGTAGTCCATGGAGCCGACGCCCATGATCACGGACTGGCCGGGCATCAGGCGGGGCACCGAGTGGACCGTGCCGAGGCCGCCGGGGTTGGTCAGGGAGACCGTGACGCCGGAGAAGTCGTCCATCGTCAGCTTGCCGTCGCGGGCGCGGCGGACGATGTCCTCGTAGGCCTGCCAGAACTCGAAGAAGTTCAGCGTCTCGGCCTTCTTGATCGCCGCGACGACGAGCTGGCGGTCGCCGTTGGGCTTGACCAGGTCGATGGCGAGACCGAGGTTGACGTGCTCCGGCTTGACCAGGGTGGGCTTGCCGTCCACCTTGGCGAACGAGTAGTTCATCGCCGGCATGGCCTTGATGGCCTGGACCATCGCGTAGCCGATGAGGTGCGTGAAGGAGATCTTCCCGCCCCGCGCCCGCTTCAGGTGGTTGTTGATGACGATGCGGTTGTCGAACAGCAGCTTCACCGGCACCGCGCGCACGGACGTGGCCGTGGGCAGTTCCAGCGAGGCGTCCATGTTCTTCGCGACCGCGGCGGCCGGGCCGCGCAGCACGACCTGCTCGGGGCCCGCGGGGGCCTCGGCGGCGGGCTCCGCCTTCTTCGCGGGGGCGGCCTGCTTGGCGGCGGCCGGCTTCGAGGCGGCCGGCTTCGCGGGGGCCGGAGCGGCCTTCGCGGGGGCGGCGGCCTGGGCCGGGGCCTGCGCGGCCGGCTTCGGCTGGGCCGGCGCCTGAGCCTGGGCGGGAGCCGGCGCCGCAGCGGCGGCGGGCTTGTCGGCCTTCTCGGCCTTCTCGGCCTTCTCGGCCGCAGGCGCGGGGGCCTGGGCGGGAGCGGCCGGAGCCGCCTGCTGAGCGGTGGTGGTGGTCCCCGCGGCCCCCGCGGCCGCGGTACCCGCCGGAGCCGGTGCGCCAGCGGCGCCCGGCTTGTAGTCGGCGAAGAAGTCCCACCAGGCTCGGTCTACCGAATTCGGGTCCTGGAGGTACTGCTGATAGATCTCGTCGACGAGCCACTCGTTGGCACCGAACGACGCGGCGGGGTTCTTGCCCGCTTGGTCGGTGTCGGTCGAGATGCTCGAGTTACTGGGGGACTGTGGCGACACGGCGGCAACCGCCCTCTTCCGCTTCACAAGATGATGGACAGCGGGAATCAAGGCTACGCCTCCCCGGCGGGGAAGGTCAGGCCGGGCCCGTTCAACGTCGTGCAAGTCACATCTTGGAGCGTGTTTCGGGGCTTGAAATGGCGGGAAACAAGCGTGGTTCCGCTTCAGCAGGCAAGGGGGGAGCAGGGCCTGTCACGCCGATGGCGCGGGCCTGTGCCTGATCACACGTGCCCGTCAGCGCGGACGCTCGTGGATCTTGTGACTCCGGTCCGAACTTTACGTCAACTTGGCGTTGAGGTGACTCCCGGAAGAGTGACAAGAATCCGGCAACCCCGCTCGGATTCGGCCACTCCGATCCGGCCGCCGTGCAGATCGACCGCCCAGCGTGCGATCGCCAGCCCCAGCCCGGTGCCCCCGTCGCTGCCCGGCCCCTGCGGACGCTTGGCACTGCCGCGGTTGAACCGCTCGAACACGCGGTGCCACTCCGACTTGGGAATGCCCGGGCCCTCGTCCAGGACCTCCAGCTCCAGGGACTCCGGCAGCGCCCCGCGCCGCGCCTTGACCGTCACCCGGCCGTGCGGCGGGCTGTGCTTGACCGCGTTGTCGATGAGGTTGGCGACGACCTGGTGGATGCGCTCCGGGTCCGCGTGCGCGGTCAGCTCCGGTGGATGGACGTCGAGGTGCAGATGGACGTCCGTACGGGTGTGACTGCCCGAGCCGGTGGCGATGCCGGCGCGCACGGAGGCCACCATGTTGGCCTCCTTCAGTACGCCGGACAGATACGGCCACACCTCGAACCGCCGCTTCTTCAGCGGCACCACGCCGTTGTCCAGGCGGGACAGGTCCAGCAGCGTCTCCACCAGCCGGCCGAGCCGCTCGGTCTGCTTCAGTGCCGTGCGCATGGTCTCCGGGTCGGCCTGCGTGACGCCGTCGACGATGTTCTCCAGCACCGCGCGCAACCCCGCGATGGGGGTGCGCAGCTCGTGCGAGACGTTCGCGACCAGCTCCTTGCGCTGGCTGTCCTGCGCTTCCAGCTCGTCGGCCATGGCGTTGATCGTCACGGCCAGGTCGCCCAGCTCGTCACGGCGGTTCTCCCGCGTGCGGCGGGTGTAGTCGCCCTGGGAGATGGAGCGGGCCACCGCCGTCATCTCGTCCAGCGGCGCGGTGAGCGAATGGGCCACGAACTGCGTGATGAGCAGTGTGGCGATCATCGAGAAGACCGTGATGAAGCGCAGTTCGGTCTTGGTGTGCACCGCGATCACCGACAGGCCGGTGGTGATCAGGACCGAGATGACGACCAGCGCGCCCAGCTTCGTCTTGATCGAGAACGGGCTCACCCCGCCCCGGGGCTCCGGCTCCCGGGGGTTCCTCCGTGCGGCCGGCCCGCGGCTCATGGCGTCGGGGTCTCCAGGGCGTAGCCCACGCCGTGCACCGTGCGGATCCGCTCGGCGCCGATCTTCCGGCGCAGCGCCTTGATGTGGCTGTCGACCGTGCGGGTGCCGGAGGCGTCCGCCCAGTCCCAGACCTCGGCCAGCAGCTGCTCGCGCGAGAGGACCGCGCGCGGGGTGTTCGCCAGGCACACCAGCAGGTCGAACTCGGTGGGTGTGAGGTGGACGTCCTCACTGCGCACCCGGACGCGGCGCTGGGCGTGGTCGATCTCCAGTTCGCCCAGGCGCAGGATGCCGGAGCGGGGGGTGGCCGCCGCGATGGCGGCCCGCTCCACGCGGCGCAGCAGCACGTGCACGCGCGCCGCCAGCTCCCGCATCGAGAACGGTTTGGTCATGTAGTCGTCGGCGCCGACGCCGAGCCCGACCAGCATGTCGGTCTCGTCGTCCCGCGCGGTCAGCATCAGCACCGGCACCGGACGGGCGGCCTGCACGCGACGGCAGACCTCCAGGCCGTCGAAGCCGGGCAGCATGATGTCGAGGATCAGCAGGTCGGGCTGCCATGCCTCGGCCGTGTCGACCGCGGACGGACCGTCGCCGGCGGTTTGCACGAGGAATCCCTCGGCTCGCAGACGGGTCGCGATGGCATCCACGATCGTGGCGTCGTCCTCGACGACGAGAACCCGGCGCTGTGCACCGGGTGCAGCCGTCGCCGAACCGTTGTGGGAGGTGTGTGTCTGCTCCATCGCCCGCCCCTGGGGTGTGCTTTCCGGAATCAGTGGGGTGATTCCTTCTGACTGGCTGTGCCTGCGCATGCTTGCGATTGACGCTTGAATGATCGGCGCCAGGGGAGCAGCGTACGGGGATGCGGCAGGCCTTTGCTATCCAGGGCGGATGCCGAGGTGGACGACGTCCGGAACGCCCCGGGCAACGGGGATCTCTTCGGTACGCACCTGCTGGAACCCGGCATTCCGCAAGGTTCCCTCGAATTCCGGGGACGGCTGCGCGGACCACACCGCGAGCACTCCGCCGGGCCTCAACACCCGGGCGCAGGCGGCCAGTCCGGTCTCCCCGTAGAGCGCGCCGTTGTCCTCCGTGACGATCCAGCCCGGCCCGTTGTCGATGTCGAGACACAGGGCGTCGTACGTGGCGGATGTCTCATGGAGGTGGGCCACCAGGTCCGCTTCGACGATGTCGGTGCGCGGGTCCGCGAGGGCCTCGGCGGAGAGGGCCGCGAGCGGGCCGGAGCGGTGCCACTCGACGATCGCGTGCTCGCGCTCCACCACGGTGATCCGTCCCCAGCGCGGGTCCGCCGCTGCGTGGGCGAGGGAGAAGCCGACGCCGAGCCCGCCGATCAGCACGTCGGGGTGGTCACGGCCGGGCAGGGCGTCCAGCGCGGCGTCGACCAGCAGCCGCTCCGAGCGGCCGTCGGAGGTGTCCATCAGGAAGGTGCCGTTGGCGATGATCTCCAGCCGGTCGCCGTGCCGCCGCAGCACGACCTCGCCGTGCGGGCCCTCGCGCCGGTCCAGTACCTCAGGTGTGTCGTAGGAGGTGGGCATCGGATCATCCTGGCAGGTCCGGGGCGCCCGCGACGGGGAATTACCGGGGGACGCGACGGGCTCCGGCGCCGCCGCGGCTCCCGCGCGGCGCCCGCCGCGGACAACGCGACGTACGGGGCGCAGGCTGGGGACGACGGAAGGAGTGCCCGTGGTGGAACGCACCGCGCCGCCCGACGGGACGGCGTCGCCGATGGCGATGGGCCCGCCCGCGGGTGAGGTGCCCGCGTCGTCCGGCCCGACGACCTCACCGTCGCCGGCCGGCGCGCCCGTCGGTGAGGTGCCGGTGTCGTCGCGTGGGACGGCTTCAGCGCCGCCGGTCGGCGCGCCCGCGGGTGAGGTGCTGGTGTCGTCGGGTGGGAAGGCCTTTCCGTCGCCGGTCGGCGCGCCCGTAGGTGAGGTGCCTGCGTCGCCTGGGGGGAGGGCCTCACCGGCGCCGGCTGGCCCGCGCGCGGGTGAGGTGCCTGCGCCGTCCGACGGGACGGCCTCGCCGTCGCCGGGCGGCGCGCCCGCGGGTGAGGTGCCGGTGTCGCCTGGGGAGAGGGTCTCGCTGCCGCCGCCGGTTGGCCCGCGCGCGGGTGAGGTGCCTGCGCCGTCCGATGGGACGGCCTCGCCGTCGCCGGTCGGTGCGCCCGCGGGTGAGGTGCCGGTGTCGCCTGGGGGGAGGGTCTCGCTGCCGCCGCCGGTTGGCCCGCGCGCGGGTGAGGTGTCTGCGTCGTCCGATGGGACGGCCTCGCCGTCGCCGGTCGGTGCGCCCGCGGGTGAGGTGCCGGTGTCGTCGCGTGGGACGGCTTCAGCGTCGCCGGTCGGCGCGCCCGCGGGTGAGGTGCCGGTGCCGTCGGGTGGGACGGCCCCGCCGTCGCCGGTCGGCGCGGTCGCACGTGAGGTGCCCGTGCCGGTCGACGGAGTGCCGCGCCGGTGGTGCCCGCGCGGGACCCCGGACGCGGGCGTTCCCGGGACGCTCCACGGGCATGCGGGGGAGACCCCGGCAGCGGGCCCGCGCGGGACCGCGGCGGCGGACGCGCGCCGGTTCGCGGCGCGCGGCGTGCGGCCCTGGCGGCTGCTGCCCACGCCCGCCGGGACGCCGTTCACCTTCTGGTACACCGTCCTGCTCTGCGTCACCGCGCTGATCGCCGAGCGGGCGGACCCCGCCCTCGTGCACGCGCTGCTCCAGGGATCCAGCACCGACGTGGCCCACCTGGTGCGCACGCCGGAACGGGTGCTGGTGGGCAGCGCGCTGTGGGTCGCGGGCGGGGTGGCCTCACCGTTCACCGCCGGCTTCGTGCTGGTGCTGACGGCGCTGGAGCGGCGGGTCGGCGGACTGCGCACGGCCGGCGTCTTCCTGCTCGGGCACGTCCTGGCCACTCTGGCGACCGAGGTGCCCGTGGGCCTCGCGGTGCTGGCCGGGGACCTCCCCGGCTCCTCGCTGCACCGCCTCGACTACGGCGTCAGCTTCGGCGTCGCGGCCGCGTGCGGCGCCCTGGCCGGACTGCTGCCGCTGTGGCTGCGCGTGCCGCTGCTGACCGCCTTCGGCGGCATGCTGGTGCAGGACCTGCTGGCCTTCACCGACCCGATGACCGAGTGGGGGCACCTGATCGCCCTGCTGGTCGGCATCGCGACCTGGCCGCCGGTGCGCCGGTGGCACGCGGCCCGGCAGCCCCCGCCCCTGGCCCGGCCGCTCCTCAGGCCGGAGCGGAGGGCGGCGGGCCGTACCGGGCGCTGGTGAGCGGGGCCGCGACCGCCCAGCCCAGCGCCTCGTAGAGGCCGCGGCCCGCGGGGCTGCCGGCCAGGACGCCGGTGTGCGCGCCCCGCCGGACCGCGACCTGCTGCAGCGTCCGCATCACGAGACTGCCCAGGCCCCTGCGGCGGTGCGCGGCGGCCGTCTCGATCTGGTCGACGACGGCGGTGCCGCCCGTCGGGGCGATCTGGCCGCGCGCGGCGAGGGACCCGTCGGGCGCGGCCACCATCAGCCGCGTCACCCCGCCGCGCGACCAGGTGCGCAGCCGGTAGCCGTCGGGAACCTCCGGGACGTCGCCCTCCGTCAGCGGCACGGTCATCAGCCAGCCGGGCTCCGGATCGACCCACCAGTCGCCGCCGAGCCAGCGCGAGACCACCTCCGGGTCCCGGAACGCCTTGAGCCACACGCCGTTCCCGGTCACCGCGCCCGCCACCTTGCGGACCGTCGTCTCGTCGAGGGCGTCGCCCTTGGTGCCGAGGACGTGCCGGGTGACGTGCCCGTACAGGCCGACGTCGATCGTCCAGCCCCACGGCTCGGCCACGGGCGGTGCCGCCCCGCGCGACACGACCCATCCGTCCACCCACGCCCGCACGGTCCTGTCCACGCCATCCCCCTGTAACGACCGTTTACGCCATCCGCCTATTACTGACCGCACCCTACGGGCTCGCCGATCCGACGCGTGAGAGGTGATCGCTGACAGCGAACACCCCCCGGGGAACATTCGGCCGTCGCCGAGCATTGAGTCGACATAGCTCAACTTGACTGCCGAAGGGGAGATCATGGCTTCGACGTCCACACCGCTCACCCTGCCCGTGCTGCCGCTCGACGGAGAGGTCGTGCTGCCCGGGATGGTGGTCCCGCTGGACCTGAGCGACTCCGAGGTGCGTGCGGCGGTGGAGGCCGCGCAGGCCGCTGCCCGCACAACACCCGGAAAGCCCCGGGTACTCCTGGTGCCACGCATCGACGGCACGTACGCGAACACCGGTGTCCTCGGCACCGTGGAGCAGGTGGGCCGGCTGGCCGACGGCGACCCGGGCGCGCTGATCCGCGGCCGGGGACGGGTGAGGATCGGTGCGGGGACCACGGGACCCGGCGCGGCCCTCTGGGTCGAGGGCACCAGCGTCGACGAGACCGTTCCGGAGCCGCTGCCCGGGCAGGTCGCCGAACTGGTCAAGGAGTACAAGGCCCTCGCCACCGCCTGGCTGCGCAAGCGCGGCGCCTGGCAGGTCGTCGACCGGGTCCAGGCCATCGACGACGTCTCGGCGCTGGCCGACAACTCCGGCTACTCGCCGTTCCTGACCACCGACCAGAAGGTCGAACTGCTGGAGACCACCGACCCGGTGGCCCGGCTCAAGCTCGCCACCCAGCAGCTGCGCGACCACCTCGCCGAGCAGGACGTGGCCGAGACCATCGCCAAGGACGTCCAGGAGGGCGTCGACAAGCAGCAGCGCGAGTTCCTGCTGCGGCGCCAGCTCGAGGCCGTCCGCAAGGAACTGCGCGAGCTGAACGGCGAGCAGGAGGGCGAGGAGTCCGACGACTACCGCGCCCGGGTCGAGGCCGCCGACCTGCCCGAGAAGGTCCGCGAGGCCGCCCTGAAGGAGGTCGACAAGCTCGAGCGCTCCTCCGACCAGTCGCCCGAGGGCTCGTGGATCCGCACCTGGCTCGACACGGTCCTGGAGATGCCGTGGAACGAGCGCACCGAGGACGCCTACGACATCCAGGGCGCCAAGGCCGTGCTGGACGCCGAGCACGCCGGGCTGGAGGACGTCAAGGAGCGCATCACCGAGTACCTGGCGGTGCGCAAGCGGCGCAACGACCGGGGGCTGGGCGTCATCGGCGGGCGGCGCGGCGGGGCCGTGCTCGCGCTCGTCGGCCCGCCCGGCGTCGGCAAGACCAGCCTCGGCGAGTCCGTCGCCCACGCGATGGGCCGCAAGTTCGTCCGCGTCGCCCTCGGCGGTGTGCGCGACGAGGCCGAGATCCGCGGGCACCGGCGCACCTACGTCGGTGCCCTGCCGGGCCGCGTCGTCCGGGCCATCAAGGAGGCCGGGTCGATGAACCCGGTCGTGCTCCTCGACGAGATCGACAAGGTCGGCTCGGACTTCCGGGGCGACCCGGCCGCCGCCCTGCTCGAAGTGCTCGACCCGGCGCAGAACCACACCTTCCGGGACCACTACCTGGAGGTCGAACTGGACCTGTCGGACGTGGTCTTCCTCGCCACCGCCAACGTCCTGGAGGCGATCCCCGAGGCCCTGGCCGACCGCATGGAGATCGTCCGCCTCGACGGCTACACCGAGGACGAGAAGGTCGTCATCGCCCGCGACCACCTGCTCCCGCGCCAGCTGGAGCGGGCCGGACTGGGCGCCGACGAGGTGACCATCGACGAGAGCGCCCTGCGCAAGCTCGCCGGCGAGTACACCCGCGAGGCCGGCGTGCGCACCCTGGAGCGGTCCGTGGCGCGGCTGCTGCGCAAGATCGCCGCCCAGCACGAACTGGGCGAGCGGGAGCTGCCGTTCACCGTCCGCGACGAGGACCTGCGCGACCTGATCGGCCGGCCGCACCACGTGCCCGAGTCCGCCCAGGACCCGGCCGAGCGGCGGACGTCCGTGCCGGGCGTGGCGACCGGGCTCGCGGTGACGGGCGCGGGCGGCGACGTCCTGTACGTCGAGGCGTCCCTGGCCGACCCGGAGACCGGCGCGGCCGGACTGACCCTGACCGGCCAGCTGGGCGACGTGATGAAGGAGTCCGCGCAGATCGCGCTGAGCTTCCTGCGCTCCCACGGCGCCGAGCTCGAACTGCCGGTGGCCGACCTGAAGGACCGGGGCGTGCACATCCACTTCCCGGCCGGCGCGGTCCCCAAGGACGGCCCCAGCGCGGGCATCACGATGACCACGGCCCTGGCGTCCCTGCTGTCCGGCCGGCTGGTCCGCACGGACGTGGCGATGACCGGCGAGGTCTCGCTGACCGGGCGGGTGCTGCCGATCGGCGGTGTGAAGCAGAAGCTGCTCGCCGCGCACCGGGCGGGTGTCACCACGGTGATCATCCCCAAGCGCAACGAGCCCGACCTGGACGACGTCCCGGCGGAGGTGCTGGACAAGCTCGACGTCCACGCCGTCACCGACGTCCGCCAGGTCCTGGAACTGGCGCTCACGCCCGCGACCAACGGCGCGGCGCCCGAGGTTCCGGTGGCCGCGTGACGGAGGTCATCGGATGAGGGAAGGCCCGGGTCCCGTGAGGGAGGCCCGGGCCTTCACCGCGTGCGGACCCTGTGGACACGGCCGCCCTGAGCTGCGGAATACTTGCCGAGCTGCGGCGATGCCCGCGGCCGGCGGAGAATTCAGGTACCGGGCGAGAACCGAGGCAGGGCTGACGTGCACGACGACGGCAACGACGACGACCGCCGGGACGCCGGCACGGGCGGACGCGGCGTGGACCAGCCCGCGTTCCTCGCGCTGGAGCGCGAGCTGACCGTGCTGCTGCGGCGCGCACGGGCCAACCAGGGCGAGATGGCCCGCGAGGTCCACCCCGACCTGGAGTCGTCCGCGTACGGGCTGCTCGTGCGCCTGGACGAGTGCGGCAAGCAGCGGGCCACCGAGCTCGCCGGCTACATCGGCGTCGGCAAGGCCACCATGTCCCGGCAACTGCGCGCCCTGGAGGAACTCGGCCTCGTCGCCCGCGAGCCCGACCCCGCCGACGGACGGGCCTGGCTGGTCGCCCTGACCGGGGAGGGGCACGACCGGGTCCGCCGCGTCCGCCAGGCCCGCCGTGCCCGCTACGCCGGCCGCCTCGCCGACTGGGACACCCACGAGGTCACCGAACTGGCCCGGCTGCTGCACCAGCTCAACCGCAGCATGGAGAAGTAGCGCGGCCGGACCGCCGCCCGGCACCGGGCCCTACAGCTCGGCGTACACGACCGTCGCGTCATCGTGCCTCTTGCTCCCGCCCGGGAACGCGCGGGCCGCGTCGGAGCGCTCCAGCGCCCGCACGCGGTCCACCAGCGCCTGCGCCCCCTCCTTGCGCACCAGCCGGAAGCAGTCCGCCCAGTCGCCCTCCTGGAACCGTTCCACCCAGCGGCCGGCGCCGTCCGTCAGGGCGGCCAGGGCGCGCACCTCACCGCGGGGCAGGGTCCCGGTCACCGCCCGCGCGGCGACGGACGGATCGGCCGCCGCGGTGAAGAAACCGCCCTCCTTGTTGCGCAGCGTCGCGTCCACCACGGCGTCCGTCGCCAGGGCCGAGCGGGGGAGCAGGGCCAGCCGGTCGTCCAGCACAGGCGTCACCGCCCCCTCCGGGGACTCCACCAGGAGGGCCGAGTCCGACAGCACCAGGTACTCCACCGTGGCCGGGTTCCAGCGGGCCAGGACCACCGTGGCCTGCGGCGTACGGGGGTGAGAAAGGTCACAGGTTGCCGCGTGCGCTGCCGCGGTACGCGCGATGGCGTGGGACAACGCGTCGGCCAGGGGAACATCCAGGAGTGAAACGGTCAGTTCGGTCAGTGCGCCGCCGAGGCGCGCGGTGAACCAGGGGACGGAATGCAGACAGCCCGTCCCGCCCTTCGGGGGTGTGACCCCGTCCAGCACGACGACCGAACCGCCCTGTCCCGAGGCCGGTAGTCCGACGGCGGCGAAGTCCTCGTTCGGGCGGTCCGCGTCCGAGGGTTCCGAGGCGAGTTCCGTACGCATCAAGCCAGTCTGCACGAGCCCTTCACAGGGTCCGCCGGTGGTCGGCGACGGACGCCGGACCGGCACACCCGACCAGGTCAGGCGCCCTGTTTGGGAGGTATTGCTGTGTATCGGGAACGCGTGGCGGCGAATACTGCCACCGCCCGTCGCCGCCGTCCAACCGGCGTGCCGCGTACGGCGGCTGCACAGGCCGCTGGAACTTGCCCCTCAACTCCCCTCCGATGTTCACTCCTTCGGGTGGCGGGTCAGGTGATGCGCGTGCGTTGCACACCGGCGCTGGGAGGGTCGGGAAGTGTACCGGGAGTACGCGCCAGTTGACGGAGCGTCACCCGGACCCAAGGGTTCACGAGTCAGGAATGCGAGCACCGGTGCAGAAGACGCGGCCTCGTCGCACAGGCAAGCAGGCGGCCCCCCAGCAGAGCGCTGAGCCGACGACCCCCACCGGCAAGGGCCGCTCCACCCATGTGCGCAACCGGCTGATCGTGGCCGTGGCCGTGGTCGCCGCGGCCGTCGCCGGTGCGGGCACCCCGGCCGTCCTGGCGGCCTCCGGGCAACTCCACGACTCGCAGCGGCTGGTGACGCTCGCCGGGCAGACGCGGGACGCCCTCGTCCTCGCCCACTCGCTCGCCGACGAGCGCGACGACGTCACCGCCTACATCGCGGCCGGCCGCCCCGAGTCCAAGGCCCCCTCCGAGCAGCGCAGCGCCCGCGTGGACCGGCAGGTCGAGGAGCTGCGCGCCGACACCGACACGCCCGCCGCCCTGCGGGACGGGCTCGACGGCATAGCGGCCGTGCGCCGGGCCGCGCTCACCGGCAAGAGCAGCGCCCTGCAGGCGCACCAGGCGTACTCCGCCGCCATCACCGACCTCCACCGGCTCGCCGAGGACCTGGCCGAGCGCACGCCGCCGCGCGCCGGCGCCGGCGGGCACGCCCTGGCCGAACTCGACTCCGCCGTGCAGCAGGCCGCAGCCGCCCGCGGGCTGCTGCTCGCCGCGCTGAGCGTGCCGCGCGGCACGGGGACGGTCATCGACCCGGTCACCGGGCTGCCGGCCCAGACCTCCCCGTCCTCGGACGCCGACACCCGCCAGCGCGACCTGCTGAGCGCCGCGGCCCAGCAGGCCCGGCTGCGCTCCGACGCGTCCCTGGCCGACTTCCGCGCCACCGCGCCCAAGGCCGCCCGCGCCTCCTTCGACAGCACGGTCACCGGCGCCGAGGTCAACTCCGCCGACAAGTACCTGGCGGCCCTGACCGACCAGCCGTCCCTGTCCGCCCGCGACCTGTCCACCAGCACCAAGAAGCTGGATGCGGCCCTGTCCGCCCGGGTCGACCTGATGCGCGGCGTGGAGTCGGCCCTCTACGACCGGCGTACCAAGGACCTCGAGGCCCTGCGCGACGACGACGTCACCGCGCTGGAGATCCGCGTCGCCGTCCTCGGCGCCCTCATGCTGCTCGCCGTCGGTGTCGCCACCGGCATGGCCCGCAGCCTCACCCGGCCGCTCGCCGTCCTGCGCCTGGGCTCCAAGCGCCTGGCCGAGGCCGAGGACCCGGCCGCGGAGGAGCCGGTCAAGTTCACCGGCCGCAACGACGAGTTCGCCCAGGTCGTCCGCTCCGTCAACGCCCTGCACGCGCACGCCGCCGCCCTCACCGAGCGCATCACCACGCTGGAGGCCGACCGCAAGCACCTCGTCGGCCAGCGCCAGAAGATGGCCGACGCCCGCGAGCAACTGCGTGGCGAACTCGCCGAGTCCGCCGCCCAGCTGGAGCGGCTGCGCACCGCCATCGGCGGCACGTTCGTCAACCTCGCGCTGCGCACCCTGGGCCTGGTCGAGCGGCAACTGGCCGTCATCGAGAACCTGGAGGAGCGCGAGCAGGACCCGGACCGCCTGTCCACGCTGTTCAAGCTCGACCACTTCGCGACGGTCATGCGCCGGCACAGCGAGAACCTCCTGGTCCTCGCCGGCACCGAGCACGTCCAGCACACGGCCGGGCCGGTGCCGCTCGTGGACGTCGTCCGCGCCGCGGTCAGCGAGATCGAGCGCTACGAGCGGGTCCGCATCGCCGCCCTGCCGCCGCACGCCCACGTCGCCGGGTTCGCCGCGGACGACCTCTCCCACCTGCTGGCCGAACTCCTGGAGAACGCCACCTCGTTCTCCCCGCCCGACCTGCCCGTGGAGATCTCCGGCTGGCTGCTGGAGAACGGCGAGGTCATGCTCTCCGTGCAGGACGAGGGCATCGGCATGACCGAGGACCGCATGGAGCGCCTCAACGCCCGGCTGTCCGACTTCGACCCGGAGGCGCCCTACGACCAGGAGGGAGAGGACGGCCTCGGCCTCGGCCTGTACGTCGTGGCCCGCCTCGCCCACCGCCACGGCGTGCGCGTGCAGTTGCGCGAGCAGAAGCAGGGCGGTGTCGCGGCGGTCGTCGTCCTGCCCCGCACCCTGCTGGCCGCGGCCGCACCGGGGGCCGTCCCGGCCTCCGGGCCGGTCACCGGCGCCGCCCACTCCTTCTCCCTGCCGGGCGCCGACGCCGAGGCCAACTCCAACGTCCTGCACGGCCGCACCGAGAGCGGTGACCCGCTGGTCGCCCTCGCGGAGAAGGCCGTGCGCCGCAAGGAGGCCGACGAGCGCGGCTCGGCGGCCGAACACCCCGGGCCGGCCGGGACCACCGGACCGGACGGCACGGCGGAACCCGCCGACGGGGAGCGGGCGCGGATCCCGGCGGAGACCCCGTCCGAGACCACGATGGAGCTGCTGGCCCCGATACCGCAGGGCGAGCCGGAGGACGTGCAGCACACGACCGCTGCCGCCGACGGCGGGGACGCCCCGCAGGGGCCGGCCGCGCACGACCACGAAGGCCGCACGGGGGGTGCGGCCGGGGACCAGACCGCCGGAGGCGAAGCCGCGGCGGAGGCCGGCGCCGAACACGAGCGCGTCACCGACAAGGGCCTCCCCAAGCGCACGCCGAAGATCACCGCACCGGCCACCGCGCCACGCCAGCGCAGCGGCTCCGTCGACGCCGAGGCCCTGCGCCGACGCCTCGGCGGCTTCCGCCAGGGCGCCCAGGCCGGCTACCGGGACGTCAGTGCGGAGATCGCCGAGCAGACGGCCTCGCACAAGCGGCCGCCGGCCACCGGCACATCTGGACCAGCTGAATCCGAAGAAGCCACGGGGGGCACAGTCGAGGAGGCAAGCAGTTGACCGCTCCCAGTACCTTCGGACTGATCGGACTGAGCAGCGAGGCCCGAAACCTGCACTGGCTGCTGACCAACCTCGTCGAGGAGGTCCCCGGCATCCTGTCGGTCGCGGTCGTCTCGTCCGACGGACTGCTCCTGCTGTCCTCCGACGCGGACCGCAACAAGGAGGCCCGGGAAGCCCGGCAGGCCCGCGGGACCCGGCAGACCGGCCCGCGCGGATCCGCCGCCGACCTGGCGACCATCGTCTCCGGCATCGGCAGCCTGACCGTCGGGGCCGCCAAGCTGATGGACTTCGGCGGGGTCAAGCACACCATGATCGCCATGGACGAGGGCAGCCTGTTCGTGATGTCGATCAGCGACGGTTCGCTGCTCGGCGTGCACGGCTCCGCGGACTGCGACATGAGCGTGGTGGCCTACCACATGGCGCTGTTCGTGGGCCGGGCCGGTCACGTCCTGACGCCCGAACTGCGCAGCGAGCTGCGCGCCTCCCTCGAGGAGCCGCGGACGGCGGAGGACGCCCGATGAGCAGTACGCCCAAACAGCAGCTCCCCGTGCGCGGCGGTGACCGCAAACCCGCCCGGGTGCGCCCCTACTCGCTCACCGGGGGCCGCACCCGCTTCGGCCACGTCCTGCTCGTGGAGACCTTCGTGGCGAGCACGGCCGCCCTCGAAGCGGCGGAGGAGCGCAAGGAACTGACGAACGGCCACCTCTCCAGCCGCGTGATGCCGGAGCTGCGGGCCATCGTCGAACTGTGCCGCCGGATGCGTACGGTGGCCGAGATCGCCGCGCTGCTGAAGATGCCGCTCGGCGTGGTCCGCGTGCTCCTCAGCGACCTCGCGGACCAGGGAAAGATCCGTGTGTACGGCACGGGGACCGGCCACGGCACGGGCCGCCCCGACCGCGCTCTGCTGGAAAGGGTGCTGAGTGGACTCCGTCGTCTCTGACGCCGCTCACGGCGTCTCCGGTTCCTCTCCGTTCGCGCAGCCCGACGAGGGCATGCACGCCTGGGAGACGGACCGCACCCGGGCCCCCATCGCCACGAAGATCGTGGTGGCGGGCGGCTTCGGCGTGGGCAAGACTACGCTGGTCACCTCCGCCTCGGAGATCACGCCCCTGCAGACCGAGGCGCTGATGACCGAGGCGAGCGAGGCCACCGACGACCTCACCGCCACGCCGGGCAAGACCTCCACCACCGTCGCCATGGACTTCGGGCGCATCACGCTCGACGACGACCTGGTGCTGTACCTGTTCGGCACGCCGGGCCAGCAGCGGTTCTGGTTCATGTGGGACGACATCGTGCGGGGGGCGATCGGCGCGGTCGTCCTGGCCGACACACGGCGGCTGAAGGACTGCTTCCCCGTTCTGGACTACTTCGAGAGTTCCGGACTGCCGTACGTGGTGGCGGTCAACCACTTCGACGGCAGCGAGCTGTTCGAGCCGGAGGACGTGCGGGAGGCCCTGACCATCCCGCGGCACATACCTGTCATGATCATGGATGCGCGTCGCCGGATCTCCGTGATCGAGACCCTCCTGGCCCTGGTGGGCCACGCGCTCGACGAAACCCCCGAGTAGGAGACAGCCCCGCATGCGGAAGATACTCGTCGTCGGAGCCGGTCAGTCCGGCCTCCAGATCGCCCTCGGCCTGCAGTCCCAGGGGTACGAGGTCACCCTGATGTCGAACCGGACCGCGGACGAGATCCGCACCGGCCGGGTCATGTCCACGCAGTGCATGTTCCACACCGCCCTGCAGCACGAGCGTGACCTCCAGCTGAACTTCTGGGAGTCCCAGGCCCCGAAGATCGAAGGACTCGGCGTCTCGGTCGCGGCCCCCGGCTCCTGGGCCGAGGGCCCCGCCGCCCGGGCCATCGACTGGCTGGGCCGGCTCGACGGGTTCGCGCAGTCCGTGGACCAGCGCGTGAAGATGGCCGGCTGGATGGAGACCTTCGCCCAGCGCGGCGGGCAGCTCGTCATCCACGGCGCGGCCGTCGGCGACCTCGACTACTTCTCCCGCACCTACGACCTGGTGCTGGTCGCGGCCGGCAAGGGCGAACTGGTGCAGATGTTCGCCCGCGACCCGGAGCGCTCCCCCTACAGCGAGCCGCAGCGCGCGCTCGCCGTGGCCTACGTCCACGGCCTCGGCCCGCGTCCCGAGCACCCCGGCACCGAAGCGGTCCGCTGCAACCTGGTGCCGGGCGTCGGCGAGCTGTTCGTGATGCCCACCCTGACCACCTCCGGCCGCGCCGACATCCTCTTCTGGGAGGGTGTGCCCGGCGGCCCGCTCGACGTCTTCGCCGGCGTCAAGGATCCCGCCGAGCACCTCTCCCTGACCCTGGAACTCATGGAGCGGTACGTCCCCTGGGAGTACGCGCGGGCCACCAAGGTCGAACTGACCGACGCCGGCGGCACCCTGGCCGGACGCTACGCCCCCACCGTCCGCAACCCGATCGGGCGCCTGCCGAGCGGCGGTCTGGTGCTGGGCGTCGCCGACGTGGTCGTGGCCAACGACCCGATCACCGGGCAGGGCTCCAACTCGGCCTCCAAGTGCGCCGCCGCCTATCTCGCCTCGATCGTCGAGCACGGCGACAAGCCGTTCGACGAGGCGTGGATGCGGGCCACCTTCGACCGCTACTGGAACACCGCGCAGCACGTCACCAAGTGGACCAACGCGATGCTCGCGCCGCCGCCGGAGCACATCCTGAACCTCATCGGCGCCGCCGGTGAGATCCAGCCGGTCGCCGACCGCTTCGCCAACGGCTTCAACGACCCGTCCGACTTCGAGAACTTCTTCTACGACCCGGACAAGACCCAGGCCTACCTGGTCGAGGTGTCCGGCGCGGGCGCCGCGTAGGCCCCGTAGCCCTTGTCCGACCCGCGCGCGGCGCCTTCGGGGAGCTTCGGCGGCCGGTAACGCCGCAGGGGCTTCCCGTCCGGGTCCGGGCGTACCGCGCCCCGGACCGGGTTGGCCGCGATCGGCGACACCTTCACCCGCGTGCCCGGGCGGGGAGCCTGCACGACCATGCCGCCGCCCAGGTACACCGCCACGTGCGTGGCCTCGGGGAAGTACACGACCAGGTCACCGGGGCGCAGCCGGTTCAGCGGGACCCGCTTCAGCCGCTTCCACTGCTCCTGGCTGGTCCGGGGCACGGCCTTCCCGGCGGCGGCCCACGCCCGCGAGGTCAGCCCCGAGCAGTCGTACGCCTTCGGTCCCTCCGCGCCCCACTCGTACGGCTTGCCCAGCTGCCGCACGGCGTAGCGGACGGCCCGGGCGCCCGCCGCGGAAGGCCGGCGCACGCCGTCCCGGGCACCGGTCCTCCCGCCGTCGCGGTTCTTGCCGTCGCCGCCGCCGTCGTCCTCGCCGCCCTCGTCCGACTCGTCACCCTCGTCCGACTCGTCGTTCTCATCCGGCTCATCCCCGTCGTCCTCGGTCTTCCCGGCAGTCGTCGCGTCGCCGGCGTGCTCGTCCTCGTCCCCGGTGGTCCCACCGAGGGCTCCGGAGGCCAGGAACTCCCGCTGCGCCTTCGTGATGCCGTCCGCCTCCAGCTCGGCCAGGGCCGTGAGCTGCTCCCGGCTGAGCGAGGTGAGCATCTCCTCCACCTCCTTCAGGCGTTCGCGGACCTCGTCGCGGGCCTTCCTGCGCCGCTCGGCGAGGGCGAGCTGCCGGTCGAGCGCCTTGCGGGAGGTGCGGGCCAGCTCGCGGGCCGTGCGCTCGGCGCCGGTCAGCCGGCCGACGGCGTGGGCGCGCTCCCGCGCGAGCCGGCCGATCACCTGCCCCTGCTCGATCGCGTGCTGCGGGTCGCGGGCCAGCAGCAGGCGCACATAGGGGGAGATGTCGGTGCTGCTCTGGTACTGCTGGCGGGCCAGCCGGCCGGCCGCGCCCCGGCTGTCGTACAGGGAGAGCCGGGCGCGGACCAGGGCGCGCTCCAGCCGGCCGGTCTCGGCGCGCTGCTCCTTCAGCCTCTCCTCGGTGGCGTTGTACGCCTCGGTGGCCTTCTCCGTCTTCCGGTACAGCTCCTGAAGGTCCGTCAGCAGCTCGGCCACGGAGGCGTCCTCGACCGGTTCCGGCTTCGGGGCCGCGGTGGCGGGAGCGGGCGCGAGGACCGTGGCGGCGGTCGCTGCGGCACAGACCAGACGCACGAACCGTGCTGACATGCCATCACCTCCGGTGCGGGGGCGGCCCTTCGGCCACCGGACACTCGTGAGGATCAGGCGTGCGCACGGGGAGCGCGCGGCGGGTGTGGGCGGTTCGGCCCAACGGGGTCACCCGTCGGCGTCGTCCCGCTTGCCGGGCGGCGTGGCGTCCGGCCCCTGCGGCTTGGACCACGGCCAGTTCGGCCGGCGCGACGGCACGCCCTCCGGGGCGTACTCGTACTTCCAGCGGTTGGTCAGGCCGGCCCTGCCCGGCCCGCGGGGGACGCGACGGTAGACCAGGACCGTGGGCGGGCCGCCGGCGGGATCCGGGACGGGGATGCGGTAGGTCTTGGGCGGGTGGCCGGTGATGCCGAGGAGGACGGGCAGGACCCTGCCGTCCATCGGGCCGCCCTCGAAGGGGGTCTCTTCGCTCTTCACGGGATCAGTCTCGGACATCCTCGGCGAGGGCCCGGACCAGCGCGTCGGTCTGCGGATCGCGCCGGGCGGTGACCGTCAGCACCGCCACGAACTGCTCGACCAGCCAGTCGCGCAGCTCCCCGGCCGGGGGCTGCTTGCCCTCGTCGAGCCACATGAGCGACGAGGCCTCCACCGCCGTGATCCACATGCGGACGGTCATGCGCAGGCTCGGGCCGGGACGTGTGACACCCAGGTGGCTGAGGATGTGCTCGGCGGCGGCGCGGCGGACGCCGTCGACGATGGACGTGGTGCGCGAGGTCTCCACGACGCTGCCGCCCTGGAGGAGGGCGCTGAAGCCGGTGTCGTGCTCGTCGACGAAGGTGAGGTAGCGGTCGAGGGCCCGGGACAGACGGGCGAGCAGGGGGCCCTCGCGGGGTTCGTCGAAGCAGTGCTGCAGCTCGTCGGCGGCGGAGCGCAGGGCGGCCTCGTACAGCTGCTGCTTGCCGCCGGGGAAGTAGCGGTACACCAGCGGTCGCGACACCCCGGCCGCCTCCGCCACGTCGTCCAGGGAGACCTCCTCCGGGGCGCGGTGCGCGAAGAGACCCAGCGCGGAGGAGAGCAGCTGGCTGCGCCGCTCCTCGACGCTGAGTCGCCGGTAGGCGGGACTGGAGGCGGCTGGTGTCATGTCCAGCAGCGTAATCGGGGCACCGGGCACCGCACAGCGGGCGGATCCCGACGGCGGTCCGGGCGGCCGCGCGGGAGCCTCGCTCCTCTCCCGGCCGGGGCGCTACGCCAGCAGGCCCGAGGACTTCCACAGGCGGCGGCCGACGCCGCGCAGCACGCCGATGTCGTCCAGGAAGTCCGTCAGGCGCCTGGAGCCGGTCTGCATGACCTCGCGGCGGTGTCCGCTCGCCCGGACCTGCGCGAGGGCCTCGCGCTTGTCGAGCCCCACGTTCGTGTAGACCTCGGGGTTCACGAACGCCACCGAGAACACCCGGGCGAACTCGCCGGAGGTGATGCGGGTGAACTCCTGCGACCACCTGGGGGCCGTCACCATCTGGCGGCGCAGCTCCTCGCGGGCGTAGCGGACGTGGCGGGCCTCCTCCACGACGTGGATGCGCGTGACGCCCCGGATCAGGGGCTGGACCCGCTCGTCGGGGAACGTCAGGCGCTGCATCCAGTCGAGGACCTCCTCACCCAGCAGGGTCGCGGTGAAGGAACCCGGCGTGGTGGAGACGGTCTTGAACAGCCGGCCGAGCTGCTGGTGGACGCGGCTGACCGGGTACCAGGGCGTGCCGCCGCGGGTGATCAGCCGGGCGAACATCTTGGAGTGGCGGCACTCGTCCTCGATCTCGGTGAGTGCGTAGCGGACGTGCGCGCTCGTCGCCGCCTTGTCGTAGATGTGCCGCACCAGCAGCTGCATGAGGATGATCTCGAACCAGATGCCGAGGGAGGCGAGCGCCGCCGCCTCGTGCCGGGAGAGCAGGATGCGCTGCTCCTCGCCCATCCGCTTCCACAGCGGCGTGTCGTAGAGCGACACCAGCTCCGGCGGCCAGAACCACTTGCCCTCCTCGAAGGGCGCGTCCCAGTCCAGCTCCCGGTCCGGGTCGAAGGAGTGCTTGGCGGAGGAGTCGAGCAGCCGCTGGGCCACCTGCTCCCGGTCCTTCAGCAAACCCAGGGCGTCGCGCAGGCCGTCGAGCGCGTCGGCTTCCGTCGGGGTCGTCATGGCTGCCCACCTCGTTGTGCACACGTCACCGTCCCCCTTATGAGAATGCCTGTCAGCAAGCTCGTCAATCCCCCGTGCGCGAGTTGTCGGCCCGTGCCGGCCGGGCGCTTCGCTCAACGGGGGGAC
This sequence comes from Streptomyces sp. AHA2, assembly GCF_036857595.1. Classification (NCBI taxonomy): domain Bacteria; kingdom Bacillati; phylum Actinomycetota; class Actinomycetes; order Kitasatosporales; family Streptomycetaceae; genus Streptomyces; species Streptomyces sp. AHA2. The sequence continues at coordinate 272,875 of NZ_JAUQWJ010000007.1, read as the reverse complement.
GTGAGCACCGCCTCCATCACCGCCCGGGCGATCGGGGCCGCGTCGCCGCCTCCGCTGATCTCCCGGCGCTCCGCCTCCGCGTCCTCCACGACCACCGCCACCGCCACCCGCGGCTCCACATCCCTCTCGCCCTGCGCCCAGGAGACGAACCAGGCGTACGGCGTGCCGGAGTTGCGGCGGCCGTGCTGGGCCGTCCCCGTCTTGCCGCCCACCTCGGCGCCGCGGATCGCCGCCCGGCGGCCGGTGCCCTTCTCCACCACCTCCCGCATCAGCGCCCGCAACCGCACCGAGGTCGAGGGGTGCATCGCCTGCCGGGCCGCGCGCGGGCCCGCGGCCGAGAGCGTGCCGCCGCCCGGCCGGGTCGTGCGCTCCACCAGGTACGGCTCGCGCACCTGCCCCCCGTTGGCCACCGCCGCCGCCACCATCGCCATCTGCAACGGCGTCGCGCGGGTGTTGTACTGGCCGATCGACGACAACCCGAGCTGCGCCCGGTCCAGCGAGGTGTCGAACGTGGAGCGGGCCACCGCGAACGGGACGCGCAGCGCCGGGTCGTTGAAGCCGAAGTCGTGGGCGGTGGCCGTCATGTCCGCCACCCCGACCTCCACGCCGAGTCTGGCGAACACCGTGTTGCAGGACAGGGTGAACGCCTTGCGCAGGGAAGCGTCCCGGCAGCCCTTGGCGGCGTTCGTCAGCCGCGTCCGCGTCCCCGGCAGGGTGTACGGGTCGGGGGAGTCGGTCGGCGCGTCCAGGTCCGTCACCACGCCCGCGTCCAGCGCGGCGGCCGCGGTGACGACCTTGAAGGTGGAACCCGGCGGATACGTCTGCCGCACCGCCCGGTTGAGCATCGGCCGGTCCTCGTCCGCGTTCAGCCGCTTCCAGGCCCGGGTCGCACCGGCGCCGTTCCCGGACAGCGGCTGGGGGTCGTAGGACGGGGTCGACACCAGGGCCAGGATCCGGCCGGTGGTGGGCTCCACCGCCGCGACGGCCCCCTTCAGCCCGGTGAGTCCCTTGAACGCGGCCCGTTGCGCGCCCGGGTGGAGCGTCGTGACGACGTCCCCGCCGGTGCGGCGCGCCCGCGTGAACTCGTCCCACAGCGGGAACGGCGCGAGCATCGGGTCCGCGCCGGACAGGACGGCGTCCTGGGCGTCCTCCAGCAGGGTCGTCCCGTACAGCTGGGAGGCGAAGCCGGTGACCGGGGCGTACAACGGCCCGTCGGTGTAGGTCCGTTCGAAGCGGAGGTGCTCGCGGGTGTCCCGGGAGCCGGTGACGGGCCGGCCGCCGACCAGGATGTCGCCGCGGGGCTGTTCGTAACGGGCGATGTCGGCGCGGCGGTTGGCCGGGCTGCGCTCGTACTCGGGGGCCCGGACGAGCTGGACGCGGGCGGCGTTCAGCAGCAGGGCCGCCAGCAGCAGCGCGCAGAACAGGCGGGCGTGCCGGATGTGCCGGGTCACCGGGTGTCCCGCCCGTCCTGCTGGCGCCGGGCGGAGTCGCTGACCCGGACCAGCAGCGCCACGATCGTCCAGTTGGTCACCACCGAGGAGCCGCCCTGCGCCAGGAAGGGCATCGCCATGCCGGTCAGCGGGATCAGCCCGGTCACCCCGCCCGCGATCACGAACACCTGCAGCGCCACCAGCGAGGCGAGACCGACCGCGAGCAGCCGCCCGAAGGGCTCGCGCAGGGCGAGGCCCGCCCGGTAGCCGCGCTCCACCAGCAGGCCGTACAGGAGGAGGATCGCGGACAGACCAGCCAGGCCCAGTTCCTCACCCGCCGTGGCCAGGATGAAGTCCGACTTCACGGCGAACCCGATGAGGACGGAGTGGCCGAGGCCCAGGCCCGTGCCGAGCAGACCGCCCTCCGCGAAGGCGAACAGGGACTGGGCGAGCTGGTTCGCCCCCTCGCCCGCCTCGATGGAGGCGAAGGGGTGCAGCCAGGTCTCGATCCTGCTGTGCACGTGCGGCTCCAGCCGGCCCACGGCGACCGCGCCCAGCGCCGCCAGCACCAGCCCCAGCACGATCCAGCCGGTGCGGCCGGTGGCGACGTAGAGGAGGACCACGAACAGGCCGAAGAACAGCAGGGAGGTCCCCAGGTCGCGTTCCAGGATCAGCACGCCGACGCTCACCAGCCAGACGGCGACGATCGGCCCGAGGACCCGGCCGGTGGGGAACTGCAGTATCCCCAGGCGGCGGCCCGTGTAGGCGAGGGCGTTGCGGTTCGCCGCCAGGTAGGCCGCGAAGAACACCGCCAGCAGCACCTTCGCGAACTCGCCCGGCTGGATGGAGAACCCGGCGACCCGGATCCAGATGCGGGCCCCGTTCACCGCCGGGAACAGGATCGGCAGGGTGAGCAGCACCAGCGCGGCGGCGACGCAGACGTACGTGTAGCGCTGGAGCACCCGGTGGTCGCGCAGGATCAGCACGACCAGGATGAACAGCGTCACGCCCAGCGTCGACCACACCAGCTGGGCGGGCGCCGCACGGTCGCCCGGGGTCTCCAGGTCGAGCCGGTAGATCAGCACCAGGCCGAGCCCGTTGAGCAGCACGCCGATCGGCAGCAGCAGGGGATCGGCGTACGGGGCCCGCAGGCGCACCGCCAGATGGGCGACCAGGGCCAGCACGCCGAGCCCGGCCCCGTAGCCGGCCGCGCCGGGCGGCAGGGCGCCGTGCCGGGCCAGGCCCACGGCGCAGTAGCCCTGGACCGACAGCAGGACGGCCAGGACGATGAGGGAGAGTTCGACGCCCCGGCGCCGGGGAGGGCGGCGGACGGCGGGTGCGGGGGGTTCCGCCGTCGCCACGGTGATTCCGGCCTTGCTCATGTCCGGAACCTACCCAAACAGTGCGACTTGTGAGCCTTTGGGTGACGGAGTGTCAGCACCGGCGTGGCGCGGGACCGGTGCCGTCGGGGGGGCGGGCCGCACCCCGGGCTCACGCGCCGCCGATGAGCGGATACCGGGCGGACAGCCGCCCCTGGACCGGCCGCCGGTCGTGCGGGGACATGGGGATGCCTCCACAGGGGGGCGAGGTGGCGAGGCCGACCCGCCGGCCCCCGGCCGGCCGCCGGCCCCGGGAGAGGCGTCGCCCGCGGCCGTTACTCCGTCGGCAGCCGCAGCGTCGCCACGGCACCGCCGTCCGGCAGGTTCGCGAACTCCAGCCGGGCGCCCAGCACCTCGGCCTGCCCGGCCGCGATGGTCAGCCCCAGCCCGTGCCCCCGCGTACCGCCCTCCGTGCGGAAGCGCTGCGGACCGTGCGCCACGAGGTACTCCGGGAATCCCTCCCCGTGGTCCCGCACGGTCACCACCGGGCCGTCCACGGTCAGGACCACCGGCCGCCGCCCGTGCCGGTGAGCGTTGGCCACGAGATTGCCCAGCACCCGCTCCAGCCGCCGCCGGTCCGTCTCCACGCACACGTCCCGCACGACCCTGACCTCCGTGTCGCTCCCCGCCGCCCGCACCACCCGTCCGGCCAGCGGCCCCAGCTGCTCGGTGTCCAGCTCCAGCCGCTCCCGGCCGGTGTCCAGCCGGGAGATCTCCAGCAGGTCCTCGGTGAGGGTGCGCAGTGCCGCCACCCGGTCCCGGACCAGCTCCGTCGGCCGGCCGGGCGGCAGCAGTTCGGCCGCCGCGTGCAGCCCGGTCAGCGGAGTGCGCAGCTCGTGCGCGACATCGGCGGTGAACCGCTGCTCGGCCAGGAGCTTGCCCTGCAGCGAGGACGCCATGGAGTCCAGCGCGGCGGCGACCGCGGCCACCTCGTCCTGCGGGCGCACCGGGCCGTCGGTCCGTCCTCGCGCACGCGCGCCCGTCCGGGGGTCGTTGACGCGGGCGTCCAGATCGCCCGCGCTGATGCGCCGGGCCACCCGGGCCGTGGTGTGCAGCCGGCGCGTCACCCGCGTCACCGCGAACGCGCCGACCAGCAGCGTCGCGCCGATCGCCAGGGCCGAGGACCACAGGATCGCCCGGTCCAGACCCGCGATCGTGCGGGCCTGCTGCGAGTAGTCCACCGCCACGGCCAGCGCCCGGCCCCCGTCGGCGGGCCCGGCCGCCCACATCGTCGGCCGTCCCTCCCGGTCGGCGACCATCGTGCCCCGGTCCCCGGAGAGCGCCAGGTCCCGCAGCTCGCGCGGCAGTCCGCGCGGATCCAGCCCCGCGTCCCGCCGCAGCGCGTCCCCGGCCTCGTACCGCTGCGTCGCCTGCGTCAGCCGCTGCAACGCCTGGTGGCGGGCCTGCCCGACGGTCTGGTTCGTGACCTGCACGTGCACCAGGACGCCGAGCAGGGCGGCCAGCGCGCAGCACATCACCGTGATGAAGGCGGCGGCCTTCACGGCGAGCGTCCCGGTCCACCGGGGCAGGCCGGGCCTCCCGCGGAGAGCGCGTGCCGTGGAGAGGGCGGGTCTCCTCATCCGGTGCTCGCGGCGGGCGGATCGGAGGGGGCCCCGGCGGCCGGGGCGGAAGGGGTGGGCGAGGGCGACGGCCTGTGCGGGGGCTCGCGCGAGCCCGTGCGCAGCATCTCGTCGTGCGTGAGGAGCATGGCCCCCTGGTCCCGGTCCCAGGTCCACTGGAGCCGGTACTCGTAACCGGCCACCTCCGAGGGCGAGCGGATCACCAGGGACCGTCCGGCCAGCTCGACGCCGCTCAGCGCGTCCTCCCAGGCCATCACCTGCTCGATCCGGTGCCGGACGACCGTGTAGACGCGCACGGCGGTGGTCTTGCCGGGCAGCAGCCGGAAGCCCAGCACCAGGTCGTCGCGCCCGTCGCCGGTCAGGTCCCGGTAGTACGGGCCGAGGACCGGGCAGTCGCCGTGCCCGGGCCCCTCCGCGCAGTCGGCCATCCGGGCCGTCGTGCCGCGGTGGGGGGCCTTGGCGCCCTCGTACTCGCCCGGATGCGCGGCGATCTCGGCCCGGACGATGTCGACCGGGTCCGCCTTGCCGATGTCGTCGCCGGGTGCCGTCACCCCCTTGACGACCTCGGTGTCGACCTCGCCGATCTCGAACGCCGGGCTGGACGCCGGTGTCAGCTGCGGCCACAGCCGGACCGGTCCGGCCGCCGTCGGGGTCGCTCCGGCGCCCTCGACACCGCCGGCGTCCCCGCAGCCCACGGCCCCGGCCAGCAGCAGCACGCCGACGGCCGCGGCACGGGCGGCCCGGCCGCGGCGGCCGTGCGTCCGGGCGGGGCCGGCGGTGAGGTGTGCGCAGGGGCGTGCGAGTCGGCGCGCGAGCGGGCCGGGGCGGCTGCGGCTGCCGGGGCGGCGGCTGAGGGGCACTGCACTCCTGCGGTTGGTGGGTGATCACGCGGCTCGGACGCGACCGCCGGCCGCATACACCTTATTCGCGGGGAAGTCCCATTTGCGCGCGAGGGCGGCCGTATGCCGCGCACACGAGTACCGACGCCCTGCCGCCCAGCGGCCCACCCCGGGCCGGGCGCCGCCCTGCCCCTGCTCGGCCACGCTCGGCCGTGCCGCCCCGCCCCGGCTGGGCACCGGGGCCCGGAACCGAGCCCTGCCCCGGCCGCCGCCGTCCTCCGCGCCCTCCCGCCGGTCAGTTCCTCATCCCGTGCCCTGCTGCTCGGTCAGTTCCTCCAGCAGCCGGGCCGTGGCCAGTCCGGCCCGCAGGTAGGCGACGAACAGGTCGTTGTGCAACGCCCAGGGCGAGCGGCGGTCCCGGATCAGCCGGATCGCCGCCTCGGCCGAACTTCCCCGGCGCATCAGCACGTGCGCGACCACCAGGCCCGAACGGTTGTACCCGTGGAAGCAGCGGACCAGGACCCTGCGGCCGTCGTCGAGCGCCTCGCACGCGGCCTCCGCCAGCCGCATCACCCCCGCCAGCTGTGTACCGTCCAGCGGCCCGTCCGGAATCGGCCACACCTGGTGCGGTACGCCCGGATCGGGTCCGTGCCCCGGCAGCCGCAGCAGCGTCTGCACCAGGTCGAACTCGTCGCGCACGACGGCGAACTCCCGGTGGCCCGAGCCGCCTGTGTACTCGTGACCGCCCATCCACAGACCGGGGACCACCTCGCTCCACGCGCTCTGCGGAGCCGGAACATCGGGTTTTCCGCGGGTACGCACCGACGCCTCCCACCTCACCGCCCGGAGGACCCGCACCACGCTGACCAGGCACGGCGTCCTTCCCGCGCCCCGTCGCCGGACGGGCCCAACTCCTTCCCAAGGTAACCGGGTTCTTGCCCCCGCAGCACCCCGCCTGTTCCCATGGTCGGGGGTGATGGTGCATGCGAGGACTGCGCGTCATACCGACCTGGAGGCACGGCCGGGAGCTGCTCTACGTCTGCCTCCCGGACGGCGGGAACGTCGCCTGGTACGACCGTGAGGCCGCCCGGGTCAGCCTGCTCGGCGAGGACCGCGAGGACGAGGTCCTGCGGGCCCTCCGGCCCTTCCTCACCGGCCCGGTGACGGTCGGGCCGCCCCCGGTGCCGACACCGGCCGAACTCGCCCGCCTCGGCCTCCACCCCGACGACGACCTCGCCCCCAACCGTCCCGGTGAGGCCCTCGTCGTCGCGCTGGACCGGGACCCGGGACCGGCCCACCGGCTGCGGCCCGACCCGCGCCGCCGCGCCCTGGCCGCCGAGCAGGCCGTGGGCGACGCCCTCGACGCCCTGGACGGCGCGGGCTGGCACACCCTGCACTCCGTACCGCTGCCGGGCGGCGACCGCGTCCACCACCTGCTGATCGGCCCCGGCGGCCTGTACGCCGTCCACACGCTGTACGCCCGCAAGCAGCGCGTCCGGGTCTCCGACCCGCTCGTCGCCCTGGGCCGCCGCGACCCCGAACCCCTGCTGCGCCGCGTCCGCTCCGACGCCGCCCGCGCCTCCTACGCCCTGACCGCGGAGGTCCGTCCGGTCCTCGCCCTGGTGGACCCGGCGGCCGTGTCGGTCCCGGTCCCGCCGCGCGGGGTGCGCGTGCTGGCGGACGGGGACCTGCCGGGCCTGTCCCGCCAGGGCGGCGTCCTCAAACCGGCGGACGTGGAGGCCCTGCACGCCATGGCCCGGGACCGCCACACGTGGGCACGGGTGTGAGGCGGGGCGGCGACCGGCTCGCGAGCCGAGGCGTCCCGACCGGCAGGAGGCTCATCGCCTACGACGGCAGCGACCCCGCCTCCTCCGGGTCCAGCAGCGGCGCCAGCAGGTCCCCGAAGTCCTGCACCCGGGGCGGTACGTCTCCGGCCCGGAAGTCCAGCCGCCCGGGCGCACGGCACTCCTCGATCTCCTCCCAGGTCACCGGCGCCGACACGGTCGGTTCGGGGCGGGCCCGGAGGGTGTAGGGCGTCGCGGTCGTCTTGCGGGCGGCGTTCTGGCTCCAGTCGACGAACACCTTCCCGGGCCGCAGACTGCGCGTCATCCGGTGCAGGGCGAGGCGCGGCATGGCCTTCTCCGCCTCGACGGCGAGGGCCTTGGCGTACTCCGAGACCTGCTCGGAGGACGCCCCGCGCACCGCCGTGAGCAGGTGCAGCCCCTTCGAGCCGGAGGTCTTCGCGTACGTCTCGAAGCCGTCCCCGGCGAGCCGCTCGCGCAGCCACAGCGCGACCTCGCAGCACTGCACGATCGTCGCCGGCGCTCCCGGGTCGAGGTCGAAGACGATCCGGTCGGCCTCGTCCGGCGTGCCGACGAGCCACTGGTGGGTGTGGAACTCGGTCACCAGGTTGGCCGCCCACATCAGGCTCGGCAGGTCCTGCACCAGGACCATCCGCGACGGCCCCTCGACCCGGGGCACCTCCGCGGTGGTGACCCACTCGGGCGTACCCGGCGGCACGTTCTTCGCGAAGAACCGCTGCCCGTCCGGCCCGTCCGGATACCGCAGGAAGGACACCGCCCGGTCGTGCAGGTGGGGCAGCAGAACCTCGGCGACGGTCGCGTAGTAGTGCAGCACCTCGCCCTTGGTGAAGCCGGTGGCGGGATACAGCACCTTCTCCAGGTTGCTCAGCGCGAGCCGTCGCCCCTCCACCACTGTCATCGGCGCCATACGATAAGAATCCCACGCAAACCATGACAATCACTCCCTAGCGTGACCGGAAGGGTGCTGCACGTGAGATCCATCTGGAACGGCGCCATCTCCTTCGGCCTGGTCAGCATTCCGATCAAGCTGGTGAACGCCACCGAGAGCCACTCGATCTCCTTCCGCCAGATCCACAGTGAGGACGGCGGGCGCATCCGCTACCGCAAGTTCTGCGAGCTGGAGGACCGCGAGGTCACCCAGGGGGAGATCGGCAAGGGCTACGAGGACGCGGACGGCACGATCATCCCGATCACCGATGAGGACCTCTCCAGCCTGCCGCTGCCGACCGCCAAGACGATCGAGATCGTCGCCTTCGTCCCGGCCGACCGGATCGACCCCCTCCAGATGGACGCCGCGTACTACCTCCAGGCCAGCGGCGCCCCGGCGGCCAAGCCGTACACCCTGCTGCGGGAGGCGCTCAAGCGCAGCAACCGGGTGGCGATCGCCAAGTTCGCGCTGCGCGGCCGGGAACGCCTCGGCATGCTCCGGGTCGTCGGCGACGCCATCGCCATGCACGGCCTGCTGTGGCCGGACGAGGTGCGCGCCCCCGAGGGCGTCGCCCCCGACACCGACGTCACCGTCCGCGACAAGGAACTGGACCTCGCCGACGCGCTGATGGACACCCTGGGCGAGGTCGACCTGGAGGACCTGCACGACGAGTACCGCGAGGCCGTGGAGGAGGTCATCGCCGCGAAGGTCGCCGGAGAGGCCCCGCCGCAGGCCCCCGAGCCGGCCGCCGGGGGCAAGGTCCTGGACCTGATGGCGGCCCTGGAGAACAGCGTCCGCGCCGCCCGCGAGTCCCGCGGGGAGGAGGCCGGCGACCACGCCGAGGTCAAGTCGCTCCCGGCCCGCAAGACGTCCCGTGCGGCCCCCAAGCAGACCGGTGGCAAGAAGTCGACGTCCACCGCGAAGAAGACGGCGGCGAAGAAGACGGCGTCGTCCTCGAAGAAGTCCACGGCCAAGTCGGCGCAGAGCGCGAAGAAGACGACGGCGAAGAGCGCGGCGAAGAAGACGCCGGCGAAGAAGTCGACTCCGCGCAAACGCTCGGCCTGAACGGCCGGTGCAGGGGTACCCCGCTCGGAAAGGGCCGGGATCGCGGAGGCCGGCGCGACAGTGTCCGGGCCGACGCGTCCGGGAAGACGGGAGAACGCCATGCCGCGGTCAACCGACAACCACGCCGGTGCCGGTGCCGACGGGTCGGCCGGGGCCGACACACTCGACGTCCACTTCATCGGCAACGCGACGGTGCTGCTGTCGTACGGCCCCCTCACCCTGCTCACCGACCCGAACTTCCTGCACCGGGGCCAGTACGCCTACCTGGGCTACGGCCTGCTCAGCCGCCGCGTGACCGAACCGGCCCTGGACGTGCACGAACTCCCGCGCCTGGACGGGATCGTCCTCTCCCACCTGCACGGGGACCACTGGGACCGCCGGGCGCGCCGCCACCTGGACCACACGGTGCCGATCCTGACGACCCCGCACGCGGCCCGCCGCCTCAAGGTCCTGCACCGCTTCGAACGCACGGCCGGGCTGCGCACGTGGAAGTCGCTCACCCTGCAACGCGACGGTGCGCAGGTCACGGTCACCGCGCTGCCGGGCCGCCACGCCGGTCACGCCGCACTGCGCCGCCTGCTGCCGCCGGTGATGGGCAGCATGCTGGAGTTCGGCCCGACCGGCGGCCCGCCCCGGCTGCGGCTGTACATCTCCGGCGACACCCTCGTCTACGACGGCCTCGACGAGATCACCCGCCACTTCCCGTCCGCCGACCTGGCCGTGCTCCACCTCGGCGGCACGCGCCTGCCGGGCGGCTTCGTCGTCACGATGGACGGCCCCCAGGGCGCCGAACTGGCCCGCCGCCTGCGCCCCCGCCTCATCCTGCCGGTCCACTACGGCGACTACACGGTGATGCGCTCACCGCTGACGGAGTTCCTGACGGAGGCGGAGAAGATCGGCCTCGGGGACAGGATCCTCCACTGCGCCCACGGCGAAAAGGCCCGGATCTCGACGGAGGCGGGGGTGGCCCCGACCGTGCACGGCGGCTGAGAGCCCGCACCGCGGCCGACACCCACCAGCCCGAGGGAGCCGGCCCATGCCCGAGGGAACCGGCCCATGCCCGGGGGAACCGGCCCATGCCCGGCGGAACCGGCCCACCGCGGGCGGGCCCCGGCCCCCGGTGCGCCCCGGAGGGCGGAGCGGAGGCGATCGAGCGCGAGGATCAGGCGACCCGCTTCCCTCCCCCTTCTTCTTCCTCCTCGTCCTCCTCGTCGGGCAGATGGACGTCGTCGACGGCGATGTTGACCTCCACGACCTCCAGCCCGGTCATCCGCTCCACCGCGTTGATGACATTGCTGCGGACCTCGGCGGAGGTGTCGGCGATGGCGGCGCCGTACTCCACGACGACATTCAGATCGACGGCGGCCTGGCGCTCGCCGACCTCCACCTTCACGCCCTGCGTGACACCGCTGCCCGAGCCGGGCACGCGCTGGCGCACGGCACCGAAGGCCCTGGTCATCCCGCCGCCGAGATGGTGGATCTCGGGAACCTCCCGGGCCGCCATGCCCGCGATCTTCGCCACGACCGTGTCCGCGATCGCGGTGCTCCCGCGGGTCTCGGGGGCGCCTTCACCGCCCCGCGACGTGGAGCCTGGTCCGGACCCGGTTGCGGCATTGGTGCGCTGAGTGGTCTCCGTCATGACCGTCACCTCGATGGTGGGTGAGGGGGTACGAGCAGCGTCCTCCTTCCACCGTAGAGCAGCGGAACAGATGGGGCGAAAGTGCAGAAATCACCGGCACGCGCGATAGCCCGAGGCCACGGCGGGCACCTCTCCACTGCAGGAGGCCGACCCTCCCTCCCACCGACCCGTCCCCTTCTCCGCGGAGGTGCCATGACGGACCCGCGAACGGTCCTGTGGCAGGCGCGCAAAGGACCCGTACCGCAGGACTGGCGCGTGTTCACCAAGAAGCGCGGCAAGCTCTCCGGCTTCTTCCACGGGACGTCCGACGACCCGGACCCGCTCCTGGTGATCACGACGGGCGGCTCGGTCGAGTACCTCAGCGAGGCGAAGCCCTTGGTGATCGTCGTCTTCGAAGACCTGGCGAACGTGAAACTGCGCGTCTCCACCACGGATTCGTCATCCTCGGTCTCCACATGGCTGGACCTGCGCTACCGCAACGGCGACAAGACGAGATGGACCTCAGCCGGCTTCACCAACAACCTGGAGGTGATCCAGGCCTTCATAGAGGCCTACGGCGCCCACAAGGCACTTCGGGGATACGCCTGAGTGAGGCGAGACGAGGGAGCAGGTCATCTGCCGGGTCTCCCGCACGTGCCAGCAGGCGCTCAGGGACGCCGATACTCGGGGCATCAATCCACTCAAGCGGACAGTCGAGCGCCGGAGTTGATCGAAGACAGTGCCCCTCATACGCCGGCCTCGAGCGGCACACGCCCGCACACACGCGAAGACCCCGCACTCAGCGTGTCCGCTGATGACGGGGTCTCTGGGCACCTCACACAAGGTGCCCCCGGCAGGATTCGAACCTGCGCACACGGCTCCGGAGGCCGTTGCTCTATCCCCTGAGCTACGGGGGCGTGTCGGGCGGGAGCCGTTCGCTCGCGGCGACGGGTAGAACACTACCAGCTCCCTCGGGGTGGTCATGAACCACTTTCCGCTGTCGAGGGCTGGGGTGCCGGTCGCTCGTGCGGGGCGGAAGTGGGGAAAACCCGGACGCGATGGCCGGGGTCGACCTACTCTCGAGTTGTGCCAGGCGCGTCGGGTCGGGTGCTTGTTGTGGACGACAACAAGGTCATCCGGCAGTTGATCAGGGTCAACCTCGAGCTGGAGGGGCTGGAGGTCGTGACCGCTGCCGATGGTGCCGAGTGTCTGGATGTCGTCCATCAGGTGCGGCCCGATGTCGTGACCCTCGATGTCGTCATGCCCCGGCTCGACGGGCTCCGGACCGCCGCCCGTCTGCGGGCCGACCCGCGTACCCGTGACGTACCCCTCGCCATCGTCAGCGCCTGCAGTCATCACGAGATCGAGTCCGGGCTCGAAGTGGGGGTCGACGCCTTTCTGCCCAAGCCCTTCGAGCCTGCCGAGCTGGTGGTCCTGGTGCGGCAGTTGGTCGAGCGCGCCCGGGGCGGGGGGCGGCAGCAGCGGGGTGGTGGTTCCGGCGTCGGCAAGGAGGGTGACGCCTCCGTCCATGCGTCGGAAGTCGAGTCGTCGGCCACGGTCGATCGGCCGGCCGTGGGTCATCCGCCCGTGGTCGTTGACCAGTCGGCTCTGTCGTAGTCGGGCTTCCCGCCCCCTCAGGTGCCCGCCCCCCTCAGGTGCCCGCCCCCCTCAGGTGCCCGCCTCCCTCAGGCGCCCGTCCGTCAGGTGCTCGGGCGGGCAGGACCTCGTCCGCCGACAGCCGTCGCCGCCCCCGCGCGGTGATCTCCGCCCCCGTCCCGCCGCCGGTGTGACTCCGCGTCCACATCCCGGGACCCCGGGCAAACCGGCTCGCATACCCACCCCCCTCCTCCCCTACGCTTGACCCGTGACCCCCGTCGAGCTCTCGCGCACCGTGCTGCACGCCGTGCGCCGTGCTGTCGACGAGGGTGAACTCAGCGTGACCGTTCCCGAGCGGGTCGTGGTCACCCCGCCCGGGCCCGGAGGGTGCGGCGACTACGCCACCCCCGTCGCCCTGCAGCTGGCCGGTGCGGCGGGCGAGTCCCCGCAGCGCGTCGCCGGCATCCTGCGCACGCGGCTGCTCGAGGAGCGCCGGATCACCGACGTCGTCGTCACGGGGCCGGGGTTCCTCAATCTCCGCCTGCGCGGCGACGCCTCCGCCGACCTCGTCGCCGAGATCCTGCGGAGCGGGGAGCGGTACGGGCACGTCACCGCACCGAGCCGATCCGGCCTCCTGCTCCGTTGTCCCGCCGAGGTCCGTGCCGTCGTCGTCGCCGACGCCCTCGCCCGCGTGGCGCGCAGCCAGGGGTACGCCGTCCGCGTCGCCTGCGACGGCCCCGTCGACCCGCGGTGGGCAACCGTCCTCGGCCTCGACACCCACAGCGCAGCAAACGTCCACAGCGCGGTGCACGCCGGCTACGACACCGTCACCGCCCTCCGCCCCGTGCCCGCCCCCGCCGACCCCCTCGCGCTCGGCCGTGACGCCGCCCGCTGGGCCCTGCTGCACCCGGCCGGACACGACCGGCCCCGGATCACGCGCGACCACCTCGTGCAGCGGGAGAGCAACCCCCTGTTCCGGGTGCGGTACGCCCACGCCCGTACCCGGGCCCTCCTGCGCAACGCCGCTGACCTGGGCTTCCACCCCGAGACCGGCCCCCTCGACGCCCCTACCGGCCCCGCTCCGATCCTCACCACCCTCCGCGACCACCCCCGCGTCCTCGCCGCCACCGCCGCGCACCGCGCGCCCGACCGGCTGGCCCGGCATCTCGTCGCCGTCGCCGACGCGACGCTGCCCGTGCTGCACTGCGTGCTGCCCCTGGGTGAGGAGAAACCCTCGGCCGCCCACCGTGCCCGGCTCGCTCTCGCCGAAGCCGCCGGGACGGTGCTGGCCGGCGGCCTGTCCCTGCTCGGCATCGACGCACCCGAACACCTCTGAGAGCCAAGAAGAGGCACACGAAACCATGAGCCGTTCCGCACACCCCGCCGGGCCCCGTCACGCCGATGTCCTTCCCGAGGGCCACTACTCCGCCCCGCCCGCCGACCTCAACGCGCTCGACCCCAAGGTGTGGGCCGAGACCGTGACGCGCGACGAGGACGGTGTCGTCACCGTCGGGGGCATTCCCGTCACGCGGTTGGCCGAGGAGATCGGGACCCCGGCGTACGTCCTCGACGAGGCCGACTTCCGCGCCCGCGCGCGGGCCTGGCGCACCGCCTTCGGGACCGGCGCCGACGTGTTCTACGCCGGCAAGGCGTTCCTGTCCCGGGCCGTCGTGCGCTGGCTGCACGAGGAGGGGCTGAACGTGGACGTCTGCTCCGGCGGCGAGCTGGCCACCGCGCTGTCCGCCGGCATGCCCGCCGAGCGCATCGCCTTCCACGGCAACAACAAGTCCGCCGCGGAGATCACCCGGGCCGTCGAGGCCGGCGTGGGCCACATCGTGCTCGACTCCTTCCAGGAGATCGTGCGCGTCGCCCACATCGCGCAGGGCATGGGCAAGCGGCAGAAGGTGCTCATCCGGATCACCGTCGGCGTCGAGGCGCACACCCACGAGTTCATCGCCACGGCCCACGAGGACCAGAAGTTCGGCATCCCGCTGGCCGGCGGGCAGGCCGCCGAGGCCGTACGAAGGGCGCTGCAGCTCGACGGCCTGGAGCTGGTCGGCATCCACAGCCACATCGGGTCGCAGATCTTCGACATGTCCGGGTTCGAGGTGGCCGCCCACCGGGTGGTCGGACTGCTGAAGGACATCCGCGACGAGCACGGCGTCGAGCTGCCCGAGATCGACCTCGGCGGCGGGCTCGGCATCGCGTACACGAGTGACGACGACCCGCGCGAGCCGCACGAGATCGCCAAGGCGCTCACCGAGATCGTCACGCGGGAGTGCGAGGCGGCCAAGCTGCGCACCCCGCGCATCTCCGTCGAGCCGGGGCGGGCCATCGTCGGGCCGACCGCGTTCACGCTCTACGAGGTCGGCACGGTCAAGCCGCTCGACGGGCTGCGCACGTACGTGTCCGTGGACGGCGGCATGTCGGACAACATCCGCACCGCGCTGTACGACGCCGAGTACAGCGTCGCCCTGGTCTCCCGCGCCTCCGACGCCGAGCCGATGCTGGCCCGCGTGGTCGGCAAGCACTGCGAGAGCGGGGACATCGTGGTCAAGGACGCGTTCCTGCCGGCCGACCTGGCACCGGGCGACCTGGTGGCCGTGCCCGCGACGGGCGCGTACTGCCGGTCCATGGCCAGCAACTACAACCACGTGCTGCGCCCGCCGGTCGTCGCCGTGCGCGACGGTGAGGCCCGGGTGATCGTCCGCCGCGAGACGGAGGAGGACCTGCTGCGTCTCGACGTCGGCTGAGCCCGGCGCGCAGGGCCCGGGGCGGCGGAGGATCTCCTGCCCGCCGCCCCGCGGAAATGAAATAGATGTCTCAGGATCCGGACTCTGGACAGAAACTCCAGTCCGGTGAGTGAGACTGGTTCCACCGATGACGGTAAAGAGGAAACGAGGTCGGATGATGCGTACGCGTCCGCTGAAGGTGGCGCTGCTGGGCTGTGGAGTGGTCGGCTCAGAGGTGGCGCGCATCATGACGACGCACGCCGGCGACCTCGCGGCCCGCATCGGCGCCCCGGTGGAGCTCGCGGGCGTGGCCGTCCGCCGGCCCGACCGCGTCCGCGAGGGCATCGACCCCGCGCTCATCACCACCGACGCCACCGCCCTGGTCAAACGCGGCGACATCGACGTGGTCGTCGAGGTCATCGGCGGCATCGAGCCGGCCCGGGCGCTGATCACCACCGCCTTCGAGCACGGCGCCTCCGTCGTCTCGGCCAACAAGGCGCTGCTCGCCCAGGACGGGGCGGCCCTGCACGCGGCCGCCGAGCAGCACGGCAAGGACCTCTACTACGAGGCCGCCGTCGCCGGCGCCATCCCGCTGATCCGGCCGCTGCGCGAGTCCCTCGCCGGCGACAAGATCAACCGGGTGATGGGCATCGTCAACGGCACCACCAACTTCATCCTCGACAAGATGGACTCGACGGGCGCGGGCTACCAGGAGGCCCTCGACGAGGCCACCGCCCTGGGCTACGCCGAGGCCGACCCGACCGCCGACGTCGAGGGCTTCGACGCCGCCGCCAAGGCCGCCATCCTGGCGGGCATCGCCTTCCACACGCGCGTGCGCCTCGACGACGTCTACCGCGAGGGCATGACCGAGGTGACGGCGGCCGACTTCGCCTCCGCCAAGGAGATGGGCTGCACCATCAAGCTGCTCGCCATCTGCGAGCGGGCCGGGGACGGCGCGTCCGTCACCGCGCGCGTGCACCCGGCGATGATCCCGCTGAGCCATCCGCTGGCCTCCGTGCGCGGCGCCTACAACGCCGTGTTCGTCGAGTCCGACGCCGCCGGGCAGCTCATGTTCTACGGGCCCGGGGCGGGCGGTTCCCCCACGGCCTCGGCCGTGCTCGGCGACCTCGTCGCCGTCTGCCGCAACCGGATCGGCGGCGCGACCGGACCGGGCGAGTCCGCCTACGCCGCGCTGCCGGTGTCGCCCATGGGCGACGTGGTCACGCGCTACCACATCAGCCTCGATGTGGCCGACAAACCGGGCGTTCTCGCCCAGGTCGCGACCGTCTTCGCCGAGCACGGGGTCTCGATCGACACGGTTCGCCAGTCGGGGAAGGACGGCGAGGCCTCCCTCGTCGTCGTCACGCACCGCGCGTCCGACGCCGCCCTCACCGGGACCGTCGAGGCGTTGCGCAAGCTCGACACCGTGCGCGGTGTCGCCAGCATCATGCGGGTTGAAGGAGAGTAACCAGCAATGACCCACCAGTGGCGCGGAATCATCGAGGAGTACCGGGACCGGCTGCCGGTCTCCGACACCACGCCGGTCGTGACGCTCCGCGAGGGCGGCACGCCGCTCGTGCCCGCGCAGGTGCTCTCCGAGCGCACGGGCTGCGAGGTCCACCTCAAGGTGGAGGGCGCGAACCCGACCGGTTCCTTCAAGGACCGCGGGATGACCATGGCCATCACGCGGGCCAAGGAGGAGGGCGCCCAGGCCGTCATCTGCGCCTCCACGGGCAACACCTCCGCCTCCGCCGCCGCGTACGCCGTGCGGGCCGGGATGGTGTGCGCCGTGCTCGTGCCGACGGGCAAGATCGCGCTCGGCAAGATGGGCCAGGCGCTGGTCCACGGTGCGAAGATCCTCCAGGTCGACGGCAACTTCGACGACTGCCTCACCCTCGCCCGCGGCCTGAGCGACAACTACCCGGTGGCGTTGGTCAATTCGGTCAATCCGGTACGGATCGAGGGTCAGAAGACCGCCGCGTTCGAGATCGTGGACATGCTCGGCGACGCGCCCGACATCCACGTCCTGCCGGTGGGCAACGCGGGCAACATCACGGCCTACTGGAAGGGCTACACGGAGTACGCCGCGGACGGGATCGCCTCCCGCAAGCCCTGCATGTGGGGTTTCCAGGCCTCCGGCAGCGCGCCGATCGTGCGCGGCGAGGTGGTCAAGGACCCGTCGACCATCGCCACCGCCATCCGCATCGGCAACCCGGCGTCGTGGACCTACGCGCTCGCCGCGCGCGACGAGTCGGGCGGCCTCATCGACGAGGTGACGGACCGTGAGATCCTGCGCGCCTACCGGTTGCTGGCCTCGCAGGAGGGCGTCTTCGTCGAGCCGGCGTCCGCCGCGTCCGTCGCCGGTCTGCTGAAGGCGGCCGAGCAGGGCAAGGTCGACCCGGGCCAGCGGATCGTCTGCACCGTCACCGGCAACGGTCTCAAGGATCCCGACTGGGCCGTCGCCGGCGCCCCCCAGCCGGTCACCGTCCCGGTCGACGCGGCCGCCGCGGCGGAGCGCCTGGGTCTCGCCTGAGGGCGCCCGGGCCCGCCGTGACGTGCGCCGACGCCTCGAGCGCCGGTGCCCGCCCGGCACGGTCCGGCGTAAGACGGCGCCCGCCGGGGAAAGGTTTTCGCGGGGGGTGCACAGGGGGCTCGCGACACGCATCGTGCGCCTCCTGTGCGCCCTATGTCGCCGCAGAACCTTCCTTCGATAGGCTGTACCTAACCCGCCCGCCGCATATGCCTCCGCACGGAGCGCGGTGCCGCGCCGTCTCCGCGGCCGGCCCTCGGCCGGCGGCGGCCCCCAGGGTTCCCGTACGGCATCGAATGTCCCTCGAACGTCATTCGACGATCAGCTCAAGGAGAGTCATCGAGCGATGGCCGGTCCAGCCTTCCGCGCCGCCGCCGTCCGGGTGCGCGTCCCCGCCACCAGCGCCAACCTCGGCCCGGGTTTCGACGCCCTCGGCCTGGCGCTGGGCCTGTACGACGACGTGGTCGTCCGCGTGGCCGACTCCGGGCTGCACATCGACATCGCGGGTGAGGGCAGCGAGACGCTCCCGCGCGACGAGCGGCACCTTCTCGTACGGTCCCTGCGCACCGCCTTCGACCTGCTGGGCGGGCAGCCGCGCGGACTGGAGATCGTCTGCGCCAACCGGATCCCGCACGGCCGCGGCCTCGGCTCCTCCTCGGCCGCCATCTGCGCCGGGATCGTCGCCGCCCGGGCCGTGACCATAGGCGCGGAGGCCAAGCTCGACGACACGGCGCTGCTGGAACTCGCCACCGAGATCGAGGGCCACCCCGACAACGTCGCGGCCTGCCTGCTGGGCGGCTTCACGCTGTCCTGGATGGAGGGCGGCGCCGCCCGCGCGATCAGGATGGACCCGGCCGATTCCATCGTTCCGGTGGTTTTCGTCCCCGGGAAGCCGGTACTCACCGAGACGGCGCGAGGACTGCTCCCGCGCACCGTTCCGCACGTCGACGCGGCCGCCAACGCCGGCCGGGCCGCCCTGCTCGTCGAGGCCCTCACCCGCCGCCCCGAGCTGCTGCTGCCCGCCACCGAGGACCGGCTGCACCAGGAGTACCGCGCCCCGGCCATGCCCGAGAGCGCGGCGCTGGTGGAGCGGCTGCGCGGCGACGGCGTCCCCGCAGTGATCTCCGGTGCGGGGCCCACGGTGATGGCGCTGGCCGACGCCGACACGGCCGACAAGGTCGAGGCCCTGGCCGGTGCCGACTGGGCCGCCAACCGGCTCGGTCTCGACGCGCAGGGCGCGAGCGTGCTGCCGCTGACGGCCTCCGGCGACATGTGACGCCACACGGTTGCCGGATTTCGAGAGGGGGAATGTTTGTTGGATCCGGTAGTGTTAATCTCAAGTCTGCACCCGACCCCACCATGGCGAGGTGCCTCGTGTCCCCGTCCGGGACAGACATTCTTCCGGGAGCCCCCCAAGCCGCACTGTGTTCCGTACGTCGGACCGTACGCCGTACGCGGACACTGAGCGGGGCGCAGGGCACGCTCCGGAACCGGTGCTACCACGCCGCGTGACACTGACACTGGGTGCCACGACTCAAGGAAGCGCCATCACCAGATTCCTCCGCCGCTTAGGCGGACCACCGCCCCGGCACGGTTCACACCACACGGACCGAAGCCGGACAGCACAACCGGTCGCCGAGCCAGACAGGCCGACGTCCGCTCCAGGGAAGGACCCTTCGTGAGCGACACCACCGATCTGATGGGCGCACGTGTCGAGGAGACCGCTGCCGCGCCCGCCACGGACGCCTCCGCGCCTGCCACCGGTGCCGGCTCCCGGCGGCGCCGCGGTACCGGCCTCGAGGGCATGGTGCTGGCCGAGCTGCAGCAGGTCGCATCCGGCCTCGGCATCAGGGGCACCGCGCGTATGCGCAAGAGCCAGCTGATCGAGGTCATCAAGGAGGCGCAGGCGTCCGGCGGCGCCGCACCGGCCGCGAAGGCCGACGCGGGCGCCGAGGCCAAGCCCAAGCGCCGCGCGACGTCCCGGGCCCGGACGGGCGACAACGGCGAAGCCGCCGGCAAGGCCGAGAAGAAGGACGCGAAGGAGGCCCCGCAGGCCCCCGCGGACCAGGCCGACAAGGCCGCGGCCCAGCAGCAGATCGAGATTCCGGGACAGCCCGCCGGCGGCGAGGACGCCCAGGCCGAGCGCCGTCGCCGCCGCGCCACCGCCGACGCCGGAGCCCCCGCTTCCGCTCCCGAGACGGTCACGGCCGAGGCGAAGAACGACGGCAAGGCCGAGACCCCGGCCCAGCAGCCGTCGCAGAACAACAACGACGCCAAGTCCGACGCCGGCGACGGCGAGGGCCGCCGTCGCGACCGCCGGGACCGCGACCGGGACCGTGACCGCGACCGGGACCGTGACCGCGGCCGGGACCGCGACCGTGGCCGCGGGGGCAAGGGCGACGACCCGCAGGGCGGCCGTCAGGACCGCGGCCAGCAGCAGAACCAGCAGGGCGGCGGCCGTCAGGACCGCGGCCAGCAGCGGGCCGACGAGGACGGGGACGACTTCGAGGGCGGCCGCCGGGGCCGTCGCGGCCGTTACCGCGACCGCCGGGGCCGTCGCGGCCGCGACGACATGGCCACCGAGCCGCAGATCAACGAGGACGACGTCCTGATCCCCGTCGCGGGCATCCTCGACATCCTCGACAACTACGCGTTCATCCGGACCTCCGGCTACCTGCCCGGCCCGAACGACGTGTACGTCTCCCTCGCCCAGGTCCGCAAGAACGGCCTGCGCAAGGGCGACCACATCACCGGCGCGGTCCGCCAGCCCAAGGAAGGCGAGCGGCGCGAGAAGTTCAACGCGCTGGTGCGCCTGGACTCCGTCAACGGCATGGCGCCCGAACACGGCCGCGGCCGACCGGAGTTCAACAAGCTCACCCCGCTGTACCCGCAGGACCGCCTCCGCCTGGAGACGGACCCGGGCGTGCTCACCACCCGCATCATCGACCTCGTGTCGCCGATCGGTAAGGGCCAGCGCGGTCTTATCGTGGCCCCGCCGAAGACCGGCAAGACCATGATCATGCAGGCGATCGCCAACGCGATCACGCACAACAACCCCGAGTGCCACCTGATGGTCGTCCTCGTCGACGAGCGTCCGGAAGAGGTCACCGACATGCAGCGGTCGGTCAAGGGCGAGGTCATCTCCTCGACCTTCGACCGCCCGGCCGAGGACCACACCACCGTCGCCGAGCTGGCCATCGAGCGCGCCAAGCGCCTGGTGGAGCTGGGTCACGACGTGGTCGTGCTGCTCGACTCGATCACGCGTCTGGGCCGTGCGTACAACCTCGCCGCCCCGGCCTCCGGCCGCATCCTGTCCGGTGGTGTCGACTCGACGGCGCTGTACCCGCCGAAGCGGTTCTTCGGTGCCGCGCGCAACATCGAGGACGGCGGCTCGCTGACCATCCTCGCCACCGCGCTCGTCGACACCGGCTCCCGCATGGACGAGGTGATCTTCGAGGAGTTCAAGGGCACCGGCAACATGGAGCTCAAGCTCGACCGGAAGCTCGCCGACAAGCGCATCTTCCCGGCGGTGGACGTCGACGCGTCCGGCACCCGCAAGGAGGAGATCCTGCTCGGCAACGAGGAGCTCGCGGTCGTCTGGAAGCTGCGCCGGGTGCTGCACGCGCTCGACCAGCAGCAGGCCATCGAGCTGCTGCTCGACAAGATGAAGCAGACGAAGTCGAACGTCGAGTTCCTGATGCAGATCCAGAAGACGACGCCGGCGCCGGGCAACGGCGACTGACGACGACGGCACCACGCACGAGGGCCGCTTCCCGCAAGGGGGCGGCCCTTCGTGATGGTCGTGTACACGCTACGATCACGCTCTCTTCGAACTTGTGATCCCGAGGGGGGACATACGTGGGTACACCCATGTCCGGGGGCGGTCGGCACAGACGCCGGATACGTTTCGCGCTGCCCGTCGCCGCCGCCGGCATCGCGGCCGCCGTGGCCGGCACGCTGCTGACGACGTCCGCGGACGCCGCCACCCCGCTGCCGCAGCCGACGATCGCACCGGCCGTCAGCTCGCCGTCGCTCGCCGAGCTGCACAAGCGGGTCGCTGGCGCCATGGCCGGTGACGACGTCGCCGGCAAGACAGGGAAAGCCTCGCTCAGCGCGGGGACCGTCGCCGGCCGCATCGACCCGAAGATCATCGGTGGCAACGAGACCACCATCAGCACGGCCCCGTGGATGGCACAGCTCCACTACTACGACGACCGGGGCACCTCCGGCACCGGCGACGACATCGGCTTCTTCTGCGGCGGCGCCGTGGTCGCGCCGACGAAGATCCTCACCGCCGCGCACTGCGTCAAGGGCTACGACTGGAAGGGCAACGGCGCGGTCGTCACCGGTACCGCGCAGCTGCCCGACGGCGACGACCTGCACGGCGGCACGGTCACCGGTGTCTGGCGCCAGTGGAACCACCCCTCCTACAGCGCCACGACCATCGACAACGACATCGCGGTGCTGACCCTGCCCGTCCCGGTCAAGGCCACCCCGATCCGCATGACCACCTCCGGCGACACCACGTCGTACAAGGCCGGCACCAGCGCCAAGGTCTACGGCTGGGGACGCACCAGCTCCACCAGCGACGACATCTCCGACACCCTCAAGACCGCCACGCTGCCCCTCCAGTCCGACACGACCTGCTCCGGCGCGTACGGTGCGGACTTCGTCAAGGGGCACATGGTCTGCGCGGGCAAGCCCGCCACCGGCAGCGACACCGGGACCACCACCGCCTGCAACGGCGACTCCGGCGGCCCCCTGGTCGTCAACAACCGGATCGTGGGCGTGGTGTCCTGGGGCGTGACCGACTGCGTCGCCAAGGGCGCCTACAGCGTCTTCGCCAAGGTGAGCTCCTACGTCGGCGCCGCCTACCCGCGCCTCGACGACACCAACATCAGCGGTGACCACAAGGCCGACCTGTGGGTGCGCAACTCCTCCACCAAGACCGGCTACTCCAAGGACTCCAAGGGCACCTCGTTCGCCGCCCGCGAGTCCTGGGGCGACTGGAACGGCGTCAACGTCGTCCTGCAGACCGACCTCGACCGCGACGGTTACCAGGATTTGGTCCACCGGCGCAGCAGCGACGGCGACGTCTTCTGGACGCACTTCGTCGTCTCCAGCGGCACCTGGACCACCAAGCAGATCGCCGACAACTGGAAGAGCCGCACCCGGATCGTCACCCCCGGTGACGTCACCGGCGACTACCTGCCCGACCTGCTCTCGGTCGACTCCGCCGGCGTGATGTGGATCTACCCGGGCAAGGGCAACGGCACCTTCGCCGCCCGCGTGAAGGTCGGCTCCGGCTGGAACCAGTACAACTCGGTGCGCGGCAAGGGCGACTTCAACGGCGACGGCAAGACCGACCTCATCGCCCGCGCCGCGTCCGGCAGCGCCCTCTACCTGTACAAGGGCACCGGCAAGTCCGGCTCGGGCGCCTTCTCCGCCCGGGTCAAGGTGCGCACGTGGGCCGACTACAACGCCTTCGACGCACCCGGCGACGTGACCGGCGACGGCAAGGCCGACTTCCTGGCCCGCACCCCCGGCGGCACGCTCTACCTGTACGCCGGCACCGGCAAGGCGACCAGCGAGATCTTCGCCACAAGGAAGTCCGTCGGCACCGATTTCAAGCAGTACGACATCTTCGGCTGAAAGCCCAGGTGAGCGGGTACACCCCGCGACGCCCGAGCACGCACTGTGCCCACCGCCCCACGCGGTGGGCACAGTCCGTTGTGCAACCCTTTCCCGAGTTTCTCCGTCTGACCGGGCGGAGCGACGATGGTGCGAGGAGGAGGTTCGTCTCCACGCCTGGCGCTGACCGCAGGGGGTAATCGACCGTAGACGAGCTGAGGAGCACATGTCTGCCGAGAGCACACCGGGCCCGGACATACCGGGCGGTACCGGCACCGACGGAACGCGCGGCCGCGCCAAGGGCCGGCGCCGCAAGCCCCGCAAGCGCCACAAGGGGCTGGTGATCGCGGCCTGGACAGCGGCGGGCGTCGTCGTCCTGGGCGGTACCGGGGCGGGCTACCTGTACTTCAAGCTCAACGGCAACCTCAAGAGCGTGGACATCGACCAGGCCCTCGGCACCGACCGGCCCGAGAAGGCCGACAACGGCTCCGAGAACATCCTCGTCCTCGGCTCCGACACCCGCGCCGGCGGCAACAAGAAGCTCGGCGGCGGCACCGACGACGGCAGCGCCCGCTCGGACACGGCGATGATCGTGCACCTCTACAAGGGCCACAAGAAGGCCAGTGTCGTCTCCGTGCCGCGTGACACCCTCATCGACCGCCCGGCCTGCACGGACACCAAAGGCGACGAGTACCCGGCCGCGCACGGCGTGATGTTCAACTCCGCCTACTCCACCGGCGGGGCCGCCTGCGCGGTGAAGACCGTCGAGTCGATCACGAACCTGCGCATGGACCACTACCTGGAGGTCGACTTCGCCGGCTTCCAGCAGCTCGTCGACGACCTCGGCGGCGTCGAGGTCACCACGACCGAGAGCATCGACGACCCCGACAGCCACCTGAAGCTCGAGGCCGGCACGCACAGACTCGACGGCGAGCAGGCCCTCGGCCTGGTCCGCACCCGCCACGGCGTCGGCGACGGCTCCGACCTCGGCCGCATCCAGCTCCAGCAGGCGTTCATCAAGGCCCTGGTCCGCCAGATCAAGGACGTCGGCGTCCTGTCCAACCCCAAGAAGCTGCTCGACCTCGCCGAGACCGCGACCAAGACGGTCACCACCGACTCCGACCTCGGCTCGGTCAACCGGCTCGCGTCCTTCGCGAACGGCCTCAAGGGCATCAGCCCCTCCCACCTGCACATGGTGACGATGCCGGTCGCCTACGACCCGGCCGACCCCAACCGCGTACTGCTCCAGGAGAAGAAGGCCGACCAGATCTGGAAGGCCCTGGCGCAGGACGAGCCGATCCCGAAGAGCGCGACCGAGGGCAACGCGACCGGCGAGGCCAAGGGCGTCGTGAGCCCCTCCTGAGGGGTGCACCCCCCGGGGCCCCACCCCCGGGAACAAACGGCGACAACCCCCGGTTTTGGGAGTAGGCCCCAGTCCTGGCAGACTGGTACGTCGGCCCCGGTTCACGCCCCCGCAGCCC
Organism: Streptomyces sp. AHA2; assembly: GCF_036857595.1. Classification (NCBI taxonomy): domain Bacteria; kingdom Bacillati; phylum Actinomycetota; class Actinomycetes; order Kitasatosporales; family Streptomycetaceae; genus Streptomyces; species Streptomyces sp. AHA2. The sequence goes on along the minus strand of NZ_JAUQWJ010000007.1, from coordinate 248,243 downwards.
GCGGCGGCGACCCGGCGCCCTCCCGGAACCTAGGAGACACCTTGAAGCGCGACATCCACCCCGCGTACGTCGAGACGCAGGTCAGCTGCACCTGCGGCGCGTCGTTCACCACCCGCAGCACCATCGAGTCCGGCACCATCCGCGCCGATGTCTGCTCCGAGTGCCACCCGTTCTACACGGGCAAGCAGAAGATCCTCGACACCGGTGGCCGCGTGGCCCGCTTCGAGGCCCGCTTCGGCAAGGCCGCCGGCTCCAAGAAGTAGCGAGCCCCGAACCGCCGGTCCACGGACGCGCCCCCTCACCGGGCGCTCCGGGACCGGCGTTTTTGGTCGCCCGCCCTTCACCCCCGTCCCGCACAGGAGCCCAAGATGTTCGAGGCCGTCGAGGAACTCGTCACCGAGCACGCCGACCTGGAGAAGAAGCTCGCCGACCCGTCGGTCCACTCCGACCAGGCCAACGCGCGCAAGCTGAACAAGCGTTACGCCGAGCTGACCCCCATCGTCGCCACCTACCGCTCCTGGACGCAGACGGGCGACGACATCGAGACCGCCCGTGAACTGGGCGCCGACGACCCCGAGTTCGCGGCCGAGGTCAAGGAGCTGGAGCAGCGGCGCGAGGAGCTGACGGAGAAGCTGCGGCTGCTGCTCGTCCCGCGCGACCCCAGCGACGACAAGGACGTCATCCTCGAGATCAAGGCGGGCGCGGGTGGCGACGAGTCGGCCCTGTTCGCCGGCGACCTGCTGCGCATGTACCTGCGCTACGCCGAGCGGGTCGGCTGGAAGACGGAGATCATCGACGCCACCGAGTCCGAGCTCGGCGGCTACAAGGACGTCCAGGTCGCGGTGAAGACCAAGGGCGGCCAGGGCGCCACCGAACCCGGCCAGGGCGTGTGGGCGCGGCTGAAGTACGAGGGCGGTGTCCACCGCGTGCAGCGCGTGCCCGCCACCGAGTCCCAGGGCAGGATCCACACCTCCGCGGCCGGTGTCCTCGTGACGCCCGAGGCCGAGGAGATCGACGTCGAGATCAACCCCAACGACCTGCGCATCGACGTCTACCGCTCCTCCGGCCCGGGCGGGCAGTCCGTCAACACCACCGACTCCGCCGTGCGCATCACGCACCTGCCCACCGGGGTCGTCGCCTCCTGCCAGAACGAGAAGAGCCAGCTGCAGAACAAGGAGCAGGCGCTGCGTATCCTGCGCTCCAGGCTCCTCGCGGCCGCGCAGGAGGAGGCGGAGAGGAACGCCGCCGACGCCCGGCGCAGTCAGGTCCGCACCGTCGACCGCTCCGAGAAGATCCGCACGTACAACTTCCCGGAGAACCGCATTTCGGACCACCGCGTCGGCTTCAAGGCGTACAACCTGGACCAGGTCCTGGACGGCGACCTCGACGCGGTGATCCAGGCCTGCGTCGACGCCGACTCGGCGGCGAAGCTGGCGGCCGCGTAAGACCCGTGCGAGCGCGCACGAGCACGTACGAGCACTACGGAGGACTTGCGTGAACCTGCTGCTCGCGGAGGTGGCCCAGGCCACCCAGCGGCTCGCCGACGCCGGCGTGCCCTCGCCGCGCACCGACGCGGAGGAGCTCGCCGCGTTCGTGCACGGCGTCAAGCGCGGCGAGCTGCACTCCGTCAAGGACTCCGACTTCGACGCCCGCTACTGGGAGGTCATCGCCCGCCGCGAGGCCCGCGAACCCCTCCAGCACATCACCGGGCGCGCCTACTTCCGCTACCTGGAACTCCAGGTCGGACCCGGGGTGTTCGTGCCGCGGCCCGAGACGGAGTCGGTGGTCGGCTGGGCCATAGACGCCGTGCGCGCCATGGACGTCGTCGAGCCGTGCATCGTCGACCTGTGCACCGGCTCGGGCGCGATCGCGCTCGCCCTCGCCCAGGAGGTCCCGCGTTCGCGCGTGCACGCCGTCGAGCTGTCCGAGGACGCCCTGCAGTGGACCCGCAAGAACGTCGAGGGGTCCAGGGTCGACCTGCGCCAGGGCAACGCCCTGACGGCCTTCCCGGACCTCGACGGCCAGGTCGACCTGGTCATCTCCAACCCGCCGTACATCCCGCTCACCGAGTGGGAGTACGTCGCCCCCGAGGCGCGCGACTACGACCCCGACATGGCCCTGTTCTCCGGCGAGGACGGCCTCGACCTCATCCGGGGCCTGGAGCGCACCGCGCACCGGCTGCTGCGCCCCGGCGGCGTCGTCGTCGTGGAGCACGCCGACACCCAGGGCGGCCAGGTGCCGTGGATCTTCGCCGAGGACCGCGGCTGGACCGACGCCGCCGACCACCCGGACCTGAACAACCGCCCGCGCTTCGCCACGGCCCGCAAGGCACTGCCGTGAGCCCGGCGCGGTCCCCGCTTACTTCGACCCAGCAGTACGTGTACGAGGAGGCCAGCTGAAGATGGCACGGCGATACGACACCAACGACGCGACCGACCGTGTGACCGGTCTGCGCGAGGCAGCGTCCGCCGTCCGCCGAGGCGAGCTCGTGGTGCTGCCGACGGACACCGTGTACGGCATCGGCGCGGACGCGTTCTCCTCGGAGGCGGTGGCCGACCTGCTGGCCGCCAAGGGCCGGGGCCGCAACATGCCCACGCCCGTCCTCATCGGCTCCCCGAACACCCTGCACGGCCTCGTCACGGACTTCTCCGAGCTGGCCTGGGAGCTGGTCGACGCCTTCTGGCCCGGCGCCCTGACGCTCGTCGCCCGGCACCAGCCGTCGCTGCAGTGGGACCTCGGGGACACCCGGGGCACGGTCGCCGTGCGCATGCCGCTGCACCCGGTCGCCATCGAGCTGCTCACCGAGGTCGGCCCCATGGCCGTGTCGTCGGCGAACCTCACCGGCCACCCGGCGCCGGAGGACTGCGACGCCGCGCAGCAGATGCTCGGCGACTCCGTCTCCGTCTACCTCGACGGCGGCCCGACCCCCGGCAACGTCCCGTCGTCCATCGTCGACGTCACCCGCGAGGTCCCGCTGCTGCTGCGCGCCGGCGCCCTCTCGGCGGACGAGCTGCGCAAGGTGGTACCCGACCTCGAGGTGGCGAATTGACGTCCCCCGGAACGGGGCGCGGCATAGGCAACGGGGAAAGCGCGGCGGAGATCACGACGACCTTCGTGGGACTCCCGCGCGACAGCTTCCGCATCCTTCACGTCAGCACCGGCAACGTGTGCCGCTCACCCATCACCGAGCGGCTGACCCGCCATTTCGTCGAGGAGCGGCTGGGCGTGCTCGGCGGCGGGCTCATCGTGGAGAGCGCGGGCACCTGGGGTCACGAGGGCGCGCCCATGGAGGCCCACGCGGAGACCGTCCTCGCCGACTTCGGTGCGGACGCCTCCGGCTTCACCGGGCGCGAGCTCCTCGACGAGCACGTGATCCGCGCCGACCTGGTGCTGACCGCCACCCGGGACCACCGGGCCCAGGTCATCTCCATGGGACACTCGGCGGGCCTGCGCACCTTCACGCTCAAGGAGTTCACCCGCCTGGTGAAGGCCATCGACCCCGCGACCCTGCCCCCGCTGGAGGAGGGCGTGGTCACCCGCGCGCGTGCCCTGGTGCGTGCCGCGGCCGCGCTGCGCGGCTGGCTCCTGGCCCCGGACGCCGAGGCGGACGAGGTCTACGACCCGTACGGGGCGCCCCTGACGTTCTTCCGGTCCATCGGCGACGAGATACACCAGGCGCTCGACCCGGTCGTCACCGCCCTCACCGGCGTTCCCGCACGGACGTAGCGGCCGAGCGGCCCGGGGGCCCCGGGCCTACATTGGACGTACGTCACCCCGGCGCGTGAGCCGAAGGGGCGCGTCGGTCCTGAGAGGCCGAACGCGCGGAGGCCCGGAGGGCTGAGCACGATCGGCCTCTCAGGACCGACTCAGGCGCCCCGGAGGCGAACCGCCCAGAAAAGCGACGCCGCCCGGAGCCCACCATGACGGTCACCCCTGCCATCGAGGCCGACGTCCTGCGCCGTCAGGACCCCGAGCTCGCCGACCTCCTGCTCGCCGAGCGCCGGCGGCAGGCGACCACGCTCCAGCTGATCGCCGCGGAGAACTTCAGCTCACCGGCCGTCCTGGCCGCCCTCGGCTCACCGCTGGCCAACAAGTACGCCGAGGGCTACCCGGGTGCGCGTCACCACGGCGGCTGCGAGATCGCCGACGCCGCCGAGCGCCTCGCCGTCGACCGGGCCAGGGCCCTGTTCGGCGCCGACCACGCCAACGTCCAGCCCCACTCGGGCTCTTCGGCCGTCCTGGCCGCCTACGCGGCCCTGCTGCGCCCCGGGGACACCGTCCTGGCCCTCGGCCTGCCGCACGGCGGTCACCTCACGCACGGGTCGCCCGCCAACTTCTCGGGCCGCTGGTTCGACTTCGTCGGCTACGGCCTGGAGGCCGACTCGGGGCTGGTCGACCACGAGCAGGTGCGCGCCCTGGCCCGCACGCGCCGGCCCAAGGCGATCGTCTGCGGCTCCATCGCCTACCCCCGCCACTTCGACCACGCCTTCTTCCGCGAGGTCGCCGACGAGGTGGGCGCCTACCTCATCGCGGACGCCGCGCACCCGCTCGGGCTGGTGGCCGGGGGAGCGGCGCCGAACCCGGTGCCGTACGCGGACGTCGTGTGCGGGACCACGCACAAGGTGCTGCGCGGTCCGCGCGGCGGGCTGATCCTGTGCCGGGCGGACCTGGCCGAGCGGGTCGACCGGGCCGTGTTCCCCTTCACCCAGGGGGGCGCCCAGATGCACACCGTCGCGGCCAAGGCCGTCGCGTTCGGCGAGGCGGCAACACCGGCGTTCTCCGCGTACGCCCATCAGGTGGTGGCCAACGCGCGAGTGCTGGCCTCCCGGCTGGCCGCCGAGGGCCTGGCCGTCACCACCGGCGGCACGGACACCCACCTCATCACCGCCGACCCGGCCCCGCTCGGCGTCGACGGCCGCACCGCCCGGAGCCGCCTGGCCGCGGCCGGACTGGTCCTGGACTGCTGCGCGCTGCCGCACGGCGACGCCCGGGGGCTGCGCCTGGGCACGGCCGCCGTCACCACGCAGGGCATGGGGGAGGGGGAGATGACGCGGATCGCGCACCTGCTAGCGGCGGTGCTGAGGAACGTGACGGATCCCTCGACGGCCCGTGAAGAAGTGCGGGAGCTGGCCGGTGCATTCCCGCCGTATCCGCACTGAGCGGGGGTGGGCGTACCAGGCCGTGCGGCCGATCGTGCAACCATCGTCGCTACCCGGAAGTCCCCACTCATATGCGCGCATCGCTAGGGTGTGGGGCTGAGATGGCCAGCGAGACCTGTGGGGAAGCCCGTGCGTGAATACCTGCTGACGCTCTGCATCACGGCCGCGGTGACGTACCTGCTCACAGGGCCGGTGCGGAAGTTCGCGATCGTGGCGGGCGCGATGCCGGAGATCCGGGCACGTGACGTGCACCGGGAACCCACTCCGCGGCTCGGCGGGATCGCGATGTTCTTCGGCCTGTGCGCGGGCCTGCTGGTCGCCGACCACCTCACCAACCTCAACCAGGTCTTCGAGACGTCGAACGAACCCAGAGCGCTGCTGTCCGGCGCGGCCCTGATCTGGCTGATCGGTGTGCTGGACGACAAGTTCGAGATCGACGCCCTGATCAAGCTGGGCGGCCAGATGATCGCCGCGGGCGTGATGGTCGTGCAGGGTCTGACGATCCTGTGGCTGCCGATCCCGGGCGTCGGGTCCGTCGCGCTGACCCAGTGGCAGGGCACGCTGCTCACGGTCGCGCTGGTCGTCATCACGATCAACGCGGTCAACTTCGTGGACGGCCTGGACGGCCTCGCGGCCGGCATGGTCTGCATCGCGGCCACGGCGTTCTTCCTGTACGCCTACCGCATCTGGTACTCCTACGGCATCGAGGCCGCCGCCCCGGCCACGCTGTTCTCGGCGATCCTGATGGGCATGTGCCTGGGCTTCCTGCCGCACAACATGCACCCGGCGCGGATCTTCATGGGCGATTCGGGCTCCATGCTGATCGGCCTGGTCCTGGCGGCCGGTGCGATCTCCGTCACGGGGCAGGTCGACCCGGACGCGCTCAACCTGTATGTGGGGTCGGAGAAGGAGGCCGTGCACCAGACGGTCCCCGTCTACATCCCGCTGCTGCTGCCGCTGACGATCATCGCGGTGCCGGCCGCCGACCTGATCCTGGCGATCGTGCGCCGGACCTGGCGCGGGCAGTCGCCGTTCGCCGCCGACCGCGGGCACCTGCACCACCGGCTGCTGGAGATCGGCCACTCGCACAGCCGGGCGGTGCTGATCATGTACTTCTGGTCCGCGCTGATCGCCTTCGGCGCCCTGGCCTACTCGGTCAACTCGGCGTCCATGTGGATCGTGCTGGGTGTGGTCTTCCTCAGCGCAATCGGGCTGATCCTGCTCCTGCTGCCGCGCTTCACGCCGCGCACGCCGCGCTGGATGGAGCGGTTCGTGCCGCCGCGCTACCGGCGCCGCGGGGCGGTGGCGGTCTTCTCGCACGGCGCCTCGTCACCGGCGCCGACGACCGACGGCCCCGCCTCCGCGGACCCGCAGGACCGCACCCCGGTGGCCTCCGGAGTGTCCGGCGCCAACGGCGCGACGGCCCTGAGCGCCCGTACGCGTCCGGCCGACCGGGGCAAGGCCGGGACAAGGTAAGAATCTGACTAGAGCATTGCCAAGTCGTGGGATGGTGATGGGTGATCAAAGGGCCCAATACCAGACAAGCCGACGCTGTTCGCGCTCAGACGCGCGTGTTCACTCTCATGTGTGACTGTACGCACACCTTCAGGTAAAGACTGCATCAAATAGTTTGTGATACGGTTCACGAGAACCCCCGGATAGAGCCGAAGGACCGCAGTGCGACGGTCTCTCGGCGTGAGGTCTCCACTCAGCCCGGGACTACGCTCGTCCATGACGACACCCCTGCCCCCTGCGAAAGCGGAGTTGCCGCCATGCCGTCCAATGACGTCCGGATCCTGGCCCAGGCTGCCGTGCCCACGGCTGCTGTCGGTGCCGTTGCCGCCGTCATCAGTGGCGTGGTGGCCGGCGGCAAGGGTGCGGTCGGAGCGGCGATCGCCACGCTCGTCGTGATCCTCTTCATGGGGATCGGCCTTTATGTCCTGCAGCGCACCGCCAAATCGCTTCCGCACCTGTTCCAGGCGATGGGCCTGATGCTCTACGCGGCGCAGATCCTTCTGTTGTTCGTCTTCGTCGCCGCGTTCAAGAACACGACGCTGTTCAACCCCAAGGCCTTCGCCATCACGCTGGTCGTCGGCACCCTCGCCTGGATCGCCGCTCAGACACGTGCCCACATGAAGGCCAAGATCCTTTACGTCGAGCCCGATTCGACGACGGGCGACAAGCCCGAAAAGTCGGAGCACTCCTCGTGAGGGATAGGGCCGGGATAAAGAGGCGTGAGATCTCCTGCTATCGTCCGGTGCCAACTGCGGCATCGCGGGCGCGGGCATCCGAGCTGACGCCTGCGCCATCGCGAGGCGAGATGCCCCCCAGCCGCCCCCACATCCGTAACACCAGTCCCGTGCCGAACCGCGGCCCTGCGCCGCGCCGACACAACGAGGTTGCCGTACCCATGCGTCATGCCGAAGGAGCCCGTGGTGAGTGCTGACCAGACCCAGCTCGCCTTTGACTGGAGCTGTCGGATCATGTCCGACAACGGGTGTGGTTTTCCGGCTCCGGGCCTGCACTCGTTCCTCTTCAAGCCGATTGGCACGATCGGGGGGTACGAGTTCAACAAGGTGATGCTGCTCGCCATCATCACCACCATCCTTGTCATCGGCTTCTTCTGGGCGGCCTTCGGCAAGGCCAAGGTGGTGCCGGGCAAGCTGCAGATGGTCGGTGAGGCCGGCTACGACTTCGTCCGCCGCGGCATCGTCTACGAGACCCTCGGCAAGAAGGAGGGCGAGAAGTACGTCCCCCTGATGGTCTCGCTGTTCTTCTTCATCTGGATCATGAACATCTGGTCCGTGATCCCCCTGGCGCAGTTCCCGGTGTCGTCGATCATCGCCTACCCGGCCGTCCTGGCCGCCGTGGTGTACGTGACGTGGGTGGGCCTGACCTTCAAGCGGCACGGCTTCGTCGGCTTCTTCAAGAACGTCACCGGCTACGACAAGTCGCTCGGCCCGGTGCTGCCGCTGGTCATGGTCATCGAGTTCTTCTCGAACCTGCTCGTCCGCCCGTTCACGCACGCGGTGCGACTCTTCGCCAACATGTTCGCCGGCCACCTGATGCTGGTCATGTTCACCGTGGCGTCCTGGTACCTGCTGAACAGCTGGATGATCCCTGCGGCCGGTGTCTCCTTCGTCATGGCCACGGTCATGATCGTCTTCGAACTTTTCGTGCAGGCCGTCCAGGCGTACGTCTTCGTGCTCCTCGCCTGCACCTACGTCCAGGGCGCTCTCGCCGAGCATCACTGAGCCCCGACCACTCTCAGCCCCCAGAACGTCCGGTGGCCAACCCCCATCGGTCCTGAAAGAGAAGGAAGATTCAGCATGGCTGCCCTTGAGACCCTCGCCGCTGTCGAAGGCAACCTCGGCTCCATCGGCTACGGCCTTGCCGCCATCGGCCCCGGCGTCGGCGTCGGCATCATCTTCGGTAACGGCACCCAGGCCCTGGCCCGCCAGCCCGAGGCGGCCGGTCTGATCCGTGCCAACCAGATCCTCGGTTTCGCGTTCTGTGAGGCGCTCGCCCTCATCGGCATCGTCATGCCGTTCGTCTACTAAAGACGACCGGACGAACGAAACCTTTCAACGGAAGGCACTGATGTGATCGCCAACCTGGTGCAGCTGGCGGCCGAGGAGAAGCAGAACCCGCTTATTCCTCCGGGCCCCGAGCTGCTCGTCGGCACCATCGCCTTCGCCATCGTGTTCTTCTTCTTCTGGAAGAAGCTGCTTCCGAACATCAACAAGGTTCTGGAGGAGCGCCGCGCGGCGATCGAAGGCGGTATCGAAGAGGCCGAGACCATGAAGGTCGAGGCCCAGAGCGTCCTTGAGCAGTACAAGGCACAGCTCGCCGAGGCCCGGCACGAGGCCGCGCGTCTGCGCCAGGAGGCGCAGGAGCAGGGTGCCGCCCTCATCGCCGAGATGCGGGCCGAGGGCCAGCGGCAGCGCGAGGAGATCGTCGCCGCCGGTCACGCCCAGATCGAGGCCGACCGCAAGGCCGCCGCGTCCGCGCTGCGCCAGGACGTCGGCAAGCTCGCCACCGACCTGGCCGGCAAGCTCGTCGGCGAGTCCCTCGAGGACCACGCCCGGCAGAGCCGCGTCATCGACCGGTTCCTCGACGAGCTCGAGGAGAAGGCCGAGGCCGGGCGATGAACGGAGCGAGCCGCGAGGCCCTGGCAGCCGCACGAGAGCGTCTGGACGCGCTGACGGACTCCACGTCCGTGAACGCGGGCTCGCTCGCCGACGAGCTGGCCGCCGTCACCGCGCTGCTCGACCGCGAGGTGTCGCTGCGTCGGGTCCTGACCGACCCGGCGCAGGAGGGTCAGGCCAAGGCCGAGCTGGCGCAGCGCCTGCTCGGCACCCAGGTCAGCGGCCCGGCCGCCGACCTGGTGGCCGGCATGGTGCGCTCCCGCTGGTCGCGTTCGCGCGACCTGGTGGACGCGCTGGAGGAGCTGGCCAACACGGCCGACCTCACCGCCGCCCAGCAGGCCGGCAAGCTCGACGACGTCGAGGACGAGCTGTTCCGGTTCGGCCGGATCGTCTCCGGCAGCACCGAGCTGCGTGCCGCGCTGACCGACCGCAAGGCCACCACCTCGGCCAAGAGCGAGCTGCTGCGCGGCCTCCTCGGCGGCCGGGCGCAGTCGGCCACCGAGCGTCTGGTCACGCGCCTCGTGACCGCGCCGCGTGGACGTAGCCTGGAGACGGGACTGGAGTCCCTGTCCAAGCTCGCCGCCGGACGCCGGGAGCGCATGGTCGCCATCGTGACCTCGGCGGTTCCGCTGAGCGACCCGCAGAAGCAGCGCCTGGGTGCCGCCCTCGCGAAGCTCTACGGCCGCCAGATGCACCTCAACCTGGACGTGGACCCCGAGGTCCTCGGCGGGATCCGGGTGCAGGTCGGCGACGAGGTGATCAACGGCTCCCTCGCGGACCGCATCGAGGACGCCAGCCGCCGGCTCGCCGGCTGAGCAGCAACTCAATAGGCACAACGTACTTACGACGGCCCTGGTTGGGCCGTGCAGAAGAATCCTGGGGGTCGCCCCCAGACCCCCTAAGAAACTTCGGGCCCAACAAGGAGAGCAGGGAACCCAGATGGCGGAGCTCACGATCCGGCCGGAGGAGATCCGGGACGCGCTGGAGAACTTCGTCCAGGCGTACAAGCCGGACGCGGCCTCGCGCGAGGAGGTCGGTACGGTCACCTTTGCCGGCGACGGCATCGCGAAGGTCGAGGGCCTGCCCTCGACCATGGCCAACGAGCTGCTGAAGTTCGAGGACGGCACCCTCGGCCTCGCCCTCAACCTCGAGGAGCGCGAGATCGGTGCCATCGTCCTCGGCGAGTTCAGCGGCGTCGAGGAGGGTCAGCCGGTCTCCCGCACCGGTGAGGTTCTCTCCGTCGCGGTGGGCGAGGGCTACCTCGGCCGCGTGGTGGACCCCCTCGGCAACCCGATCGACGGCCTCGGCGAGATCGCGACCGAAGACCGTCGCGCCCTGGAGCTGCAGGCCCCGGGCGTCATGGTCCGCAAGTCGGTGCACGAGCCGATGGAGACGGGCTACAAGGCCGTCGACGCGATGACCCCGATCGGCCGCGGCCAGCGCCAGCTGATCATCGGTGACCGCCAGACCGGCAAGACCGCTCTGGCCGTCGACACCATCATCAACCAGCGTGACAACTGGCGTACCGGCGACCCGAACAAGCAGGTCCGCTGCATCTACGTCGCCATCGGCCAGAAGGGCTCCACCATCGCCGGCGTGCGCGGCGCTCTGGAGGAGGCCGGCGCGCTGGAGTACACGACCATCGTCGCCGCCCCGGCGTCCGACCCGGCCGGCTTCAAGTACCTGGCGCCGTACACCGGTTCGGCCATCGGCCAGCACTGGATGTACCAGGGCAAGCACGTCCTGATCATCTTCGACGACCTGTCGAAGCAGGCCGACGCCTACCGCGCCGTGTCGCTGCTGCTGCGCCGCCCGCCGGGCCGTGAGGCCTACCCGGGTGACGTCTTCTACCTGCACTCCCGCCTGCTGGAGCGCTGCGCCAAGCTCTCCGACGAGATGGGCGCGGGTTCGATGACCGGTCTGCCGATCGTCGAGACCAAGGCCAACGACGTCTCGGCGTTCATCCCGACCAACGTCATCTCCATCACCGACGGCCAGTGCTTCCTGGAGTCGGACCTGTTCAACGCCGGTCAGCGCCCCGCGCTGAACGTCGGTATCTCCGTCTCCCGAGTCGGTGGTTCCGCGCAGCACAAGGCGATGAAGCAGGTCTCCGGCCGACTGCGCGTGGACCTCGCCCAGTTCCGTGAGCTGGAGGCGTTCGCCGCCTTCGGTTCCGACCTGGACGCCGCGTCCAAGGCCTCGCTCGAGCGCGGTCAGCGCATGGTCGAGCTGCTGAAGCAGCCGCAGTACCAGCCGATGGCCACCGAGGACCAGGTCGTCTCCGTCTGGGCCGGCACCACCGGCAAGATGGACGACGTCCCCGTCGCCGACATCCGCCGCTTCGAGTCGGAGCTCCTGGACTACCTGCACCGCAAGGAGCAGGGTCTGATGACCTCCATCCGCGAGGGCGGCAAGATGTCCGACGACACCCTGCAGGCCGTGGCGGACGCCATCGCGGAGTTCAAGAAGCAGTTCGAGACCTCCGACGGCAAGCTGCTCGGCGAGGACGCCCCGGCTGCCGGCAAGTGACGACGGAAGGGACCTGACTCATGGGAGCCCAGCTCCGGGTCTACAAGCGTCGCATCCGATCCGTCTCCGCGACCAAGAAGATCACCAAGGCGATGGAGATGATCGCCGCCTCGCGCGTCGTCAAGGCGCAGCGCAAGGTGGCGGCCTCCACCCCGTACGCGACCGAGCTCACCCGCGCGGTCACGGCGGTCGCCACCGGCTCTAACACCAAGCACCCGCTGACGACGGAGGCGGAGAACCCGACCCGTGCCGCGGTCCTGCTCCTCACGAGCGACCGCGGTCTGGCCGGCGCCTTCAACGCCAACGCCATCAAGGCGGCGGAGAGGCTGACGGCGAAGCTGGAGTCGGAGGGCAAGGAGGTCGTCAACTACATCGTCGGCCGCCGCGGTGTCGCCCACTACAACTTCCGCGAGCGCAAGATCGCGGAGACGTTCACGGGCTTCACCGACGAGCCGTCGTACGCGGACGCCAAGAAGGTCGCGGCCCCGCTGATCGAGGCCATCGAGACGGAGACGGCCGAGGGCGGCGTGGACGAGCTCCACATCGTCTACACCGAGTTCGTGTCGATGATGACGCAGACGGCGATCGAGGACCGGCTGCTGCCGCTCAGCCTCGACGAAGTGGCGGCGGAGGCCAAGCCCAAGGGCGAGATCCTCCCGCTGTTCGACTTCGAGCCCTCGGCGGAGGACGTCCTGGACGCCCTGCTGCCGCGCTACGTGGAGAGCCGCATCTACAACGCGCTGCTCCAGTCGGCCGCCTCCAAGCACGCCGCCACGCGGCGCGCGATGAAGTCGGCCACCGACAACGCCGGCGAGCTCATCGAGACGCTCACCCGGCTTGCCAACCAGGCCCGCCAGGCCGAAATCACCCAGGAAATCAGCGAGATCGTCGGTGGCGCCAGTGCCCTGGCCGACGCGACCGCGGGGAGTGACTGACAAATGACCACCACTGTTGAGCCGACCGCTCCTGCTGGCGTGGCCACTGGCCGCGTCGCGCGGGTCATCGGCCCGGTCGTCGACGTGGAGTTCCCCGTCGACGCGATGCCGGAGATCTACAACGCCCTGCACGTCGAGGTCGCCGACCCGGCGCTCGCGGGCGAGAAGAAGACGCTGACCCTGGAGGTCGCGCAGCACCTGGGCGACGGCCTGGTCCGCGCGATCTCGATGCAGCCCACCGACGGTCTGGTCCGCCAGGCCCCGGTGACCGATACCGGTGCGGGCATCACCGTCCCCGTCGGCGACTTCACCAAGGGCAAGGTGTTCAACACCCTCGGTGAGGTGCTGAACAGCGACGAGGTCCACACGGGCGAGCGCTGGTCCATCCACCGCAAGGCCCCCGCGTTCGACCAGCTCGAGTCGAAGACCGAGATGTTCGAGACGGGCCTGAAGGTCGTCGACCTGCTGACCCCGTACGTCAAGGGCGGCAAGATCGGTCTGTTCGGTGGCGCCGGTGTCGGCAAGACCGTGCTGATCCAGGAAATGATCATGCGTGTCGCCAACCTCCACGAGGGCGTCTCCGTCTTCGCGGGCGTCGGCGAGCGCACCCGTGAGGGCAACGACCTCATCGCGGAGATGGAAGAGTCCGGCGTTCTGGACAAGACCGCTCTGGTCTTCGGCCAGATGGACGAGCCCCCGGGCACCCGTCTGCGCGTGGCCCTGGCCGGTCTGACGATGGCGGAGTACTTCCGCGACGTCCAGAAGCAGGACGTGCTGTTCTTCATCGACAACATCTTCCGCTTCACCCAGGCCGGTTCCGAGGTGTCGACCCTGCTCGGCCGTATGCCCTCCGCGGTGGGCTACCAGCCGAACCTGGCCGACGAGATGGGTCTCCTGCAGGAGCGCATCACCTCGACCCGTGGTCACTCGATCACCTCGATGCAGGCGATCTACGTCCCCGCGGACGACCTGACCGACCCGGCCCCGGCCACCACCTTCGCCCACCTCGACGCGACGACGGTGCTGTCCCGTCCGATCTCCGAGAAGGGCATCTACCCGGCCGTGGACCCGCTGGACTCGACGTCCCGCATCCTCGACCCGCGGTACATCTCGGCGGATCACTACAACGCCGCGATGCGCGTGAAGAACATCCTGCAGAAGTACAAGGACCTGCAGGACATCATCGCGATCCTCGGTATCGACGAGCTCGGCGAGGAGGACAAGCTCGTCGTCCACCGTGCCCGTCGCGTGGAGCGCTTCCTGTCCCAGAACACCCACGCCGCCAAGCAGTTCACCGGCGTGGACGGTTCGGACGTGCCGCTGGACGAGTCGATCGCCGCGTTCAACGCGATCTGCGACGGCGAGTACGACCACTTCCCGGAGCAGGCGTTCTTCATGTGCGGTGGTCTCGAGGACCTGAAGAAGAACGCGAAGGAGCTCGGCGTCTCCTGAGCCTCGCGCTCGATGTGAGCCTCGTGCTCACAGCCGGAGGGGGCGGGGAACGTCCCGCCCCCTTCGTCACGCCCATTAGACTTGTAACCAACACCCGGCACTCCCGCCGGGTGGTGACCCGAGGAGCCACCCTTGGCTGCTGAGCTGCACGTCGCGCTGGTCGCGGCCGACCGTGAGGTCTGGTCCGGCCAGGCCACCCTGGTCGTCGCGCGCACCACGTCCGGCGACATCGGCGTCATGCCCGGTCACCAGCCGCTGCTCGGTGTGCTGGAGTCGGGCCCGGTGACCATCCGCACGAGCGAGGGCGGGACGGTCGTCGCCGCGGTCCACGGCGGGTTCATCTCGTTCGCGGACGACAAGCTCTCGTTGCTGGCCGAAGTCGCCGAGCTGTCGGACGAGATCGATGTCCAGCGGGCCGAGCAGGAGCTGGAGCGCGCGAAGGCGGAGGACGACGCGGAGGCCCGGCGCCGCGCGGACGTCCGTCTGCGGGCTGCCACGGCGGCGCGCTGACCGCGCTCGCCGTGTGATGACGTCACTCAGCCGCGGCTGGGTACCGGAGAGATCCGGACCCGGCCGCGGCTGAGGCGGATGTGGGTGTTTTTACGTTCCGTTACCTAGGAGACGAGGAGGTCGGTGTCGATGGTCCTCGCTCTGACTGTGTGCGGAATCGTGGTGGCCCTCGTGGTGGTGGGCCTGTTCGTCTTCGGTCTGCGCCGCCGGCTGATCCAGCGCTCGGGCGGCACCTTCGACGCCAGTCTGCGCTGGGACGCCCCCGCCGGGGGTGACAGCAACGGCAAGGGCTGGGCGTACGGAGTGGCCCGGTACAACGGCGACCGCGTCGAGTGGTACCGGGTCTTCTCGTACTCGCCGCGTCCGCGCCGCATCCTGGAGCGGTCCGCGATCGAGGTCGCCGGCCGCCGGCTCCCGGAGGGCGAGGAGGAGCTGGCGCTGCTCTCCGACCACGTGATCCTGGCCTGTCTGCACCGGGGCACGCGCCTGGAACTCGCGATGAGCGAAGACGCGCTGACCGGTTTCCTCGCGTGGCTCGAGGCAGCCCCGCCCGGACAGCGGGTGAACGTGGCGTAGCCACGTCCACCCGCTGGGTGGGGCTCTCCCCCGGACGAAGTCCGGGGGAGAGCGTCAATGTCGCCCAGGGTCTACGACCCCTCGAACGTTTCTCCGGTCCGGCCTACTTCAGGCCGCTGTCGATGGCGGTCGCCAGTTCTCCGTTGGCGGTGTCGCCGCTGAACTCCCAGAAGAACGCGCCGCCCAGGCCCTGGTTCTTGGCCCAGCTCATCTTGCCGGCGATGGTCGACGGGGTGTCGTACGACCACCAGTTGCTGCCGCAGTGGGCGTACGCCGTGCCGGCGATGGTGCCGGTCACCGGGCAGGAGTTCTTGAGGATCTTGTAGTCCTCGATGCCGGCCTCGTACGTGCCCGGGGCCGCGCCGGTCGCCGAGCCGCCCGGGGCGGACTGGGTGACGCCGGTCCAGCCGCGGCCGTAGAAGCCGATGCCGAGCAGCAGCTTCTTGGCGGGGACGCCCTTCGCCTTGAGCTTGGCGATGGCGTCGGCCGAGTTGAAGCCGTCCTGCGGGATCCCCGGGTACGAGGTGAGCGGGGAGTGCGGGGCGGTCGGGCCGTCCTTGTCGAAGGCGCCGAAGTAGTCGTAGGTCATCACGTTGTACCAGTCGAGGTACTGGGCGGCGCCGCCGTAGTCGGCCGCGTCGATCTTGCCGCCGGAGGAGCCGTCGGCGGTGATGGCCGCGGTGACCAGGTAGTTCGGGCCGAACTCGTTGCGCAGGGCCTGGGAGAGGTTCTTGAAGGCCGCCGGACCGGACGTGTCGCAGGTCAGGCCGCAGGCGTTCGGGTACTCCCAGTCGATGTCGATGCCGTCGAAGACGTCGGCCCAGCGCGGGTCCTCCACGACGGCCTTGCAGGACTTGGCGAACGCGGCGGCGTTCTGCGCGGCCTGGCCGAAGCCGCCGGAGTAGGTCCAGCCGCCGAAGGAGTACAGCACCTTGATGTGCGGGTACTTGGCCTTCAGCTGACGCAGCTGGTTGAAGTTGCCGCGCAGCGGCTGGTCCCAGGTGTCGGCGGTGCCGCTGACGGACTGGTCGGCGGTGTACGCCTTGTCGTACGCGGCGTAGGTGTCGTCGACGGTGCACTGACCGTTCTTGACGTTGCCGAACGCGTAGTTGATGTGAGTGATCTTCGACGCGGTGCCCGACGTCACGAGGTTCTTGACGTGGTAGTTGCGGCCGTAGACGCCCCACTCGGTGAAGTAGCCGAGCTTGACCTTGTCGCCGGGCGGCGGCTCGGTGGTGCCGCCGGTGGTGCGGACCCGTACGGCGCCGCTGACCGGGCCGGTCTGGTCGGCGGTGTCACGTGCCTGGATGGAGTAGGAGTAGTCCGTGCCCTTGGTGAGGCCGGTGTCCGTGTACGAGGTCGTCGTGACCGTGGCGACCTTCGCGCCGTCGCGCAGGACGTCGTAGTTCTTGACGCCCTTGTCGTCGGTGGCGGCGGACCAGGTCAGCTTCACCGAGGTGTCGGTGATGCCGGAGGCGGTGGGCGTGCCGGGGGCGCTCGGCGCGCTGTCCCCGGGCTCGCCGGTGCTGCCGTCGCAACTGCCGCCGTTGAGCTTGCAGTTGGCGGGGGAGCCGGAGCCGGAGCCGTTGAAGCCGAAGGAGACGGTGGCGCCGGGAGCGAGGCTGCCGTTCCAGGACTTGTTCTTCGCGGTCCAGTGGGTGCCGGAGGAGGTGACGTCGGCGTCCCAGGAGGAGGTGACGGACGTGCCGGAGGGGAAGTCCCACTCGACGGTCCAGGAGCTGATGGTGGTGGTGCCGGTGTTCTTCACCGTCCACTTGCCCTCGAAGCCGGAGCCCCAGTCCTGGGTCTTGGCGTAGGTGGCGGTGGCGGACGTGGCCGCCTGGGCCGGGCTCGCCAGGCCGACGAGGCCGGCGAAGGGGAGCAACAGGGTCGCGAACCCTGCCGCGGCTCTGTGTCTGAAGCGCATGCTGCGCCTCCTCGATGGAGTTGTGGGGGGCGTGACTGAGCCTCACGCCACTCATGGTGCGGTGAGAATAGAAAGGTCTGGACCACCGGTCAATAGGTCTGGACCACCACGACCTGTGCCGATCCGTGCCGGATCAGATCCCCAACTCCTGCGCGAGCACCGCCGCTTGCACCCGACTGCGCAGCTCCAGCTTGGCCAGCAGGCGGCTGACGTGCGTCTTCACGGTCGCCTCGGCCATGTCGAGGCGCGCGGCGATGCCCGCGTTCGACAGGCCCTCACCGAGGCAGGACAGTACTTCGCGCTCGCGCCGGGTCAGCCGCTCCAGCACCGCCGGATCGGCCGTGGGCTCCCGGGCGGGCTTCGCGGCGAACTCCGCGATGAGCCGCCGGGTGACCGCGGGCGCGATCAGTCCCTCCCCGCGCGCGACGGTCCGCACCGCCTCCAGCAGGTCCCTGGCCTCGGTGTTCTTCAGCAGGAAACCGGAGGCGCCGGCGCGCAGCGCCCCGAAGACGTACTCGTCCAGGTCGAAGGTGGTCAGTACGAGCACGTCCGCGAGCCGGTCCGCGACGATCCGCCGGGTCGCCGACACCCCGTCCAGAAGCGGCATCTGAACGTCCATCAGCACCACGTCCGGCCGCAGCTCCCGGGCCAGTTCCACCGCCTGTTCGCCGTCCGCCGCCTCGCCGGCCACCTCGATGTCGGGGGCGCTGCGCAGGATGAGCACCAGGCCGGCGCGGACGGCGGACTGGTCCTCGGCGACCAGGACGCGGATCATGCGGTGTCTCCTTCGGCGGTGTCGCTGACGGGCAGAGTGGCGCGGACGGCCCAGATTCTGCCGTCCGGCGAGTCCTCGGGGCCGACCCGGAAGGTGCCGTCCAGCAGGGCGGCGCGTTCGCGCATGCCCACCAGGCCCGCGCCCGACCCGGGGGCGCCCGGCCCCGCCCGGTCGCCGTGGGGGCTGGTGACGGTGACGGCCAGCGACCCGTCGCACCTGGCCAGGCGGACGGTGACCCGGCCGGGGCCGGCGTGCTTGAGGGCGTTGGTCAGGGACTCCTGGACGATGCGGTAGGCGGCGAGTCCGACCGGTGCGGGGACGGTTCCGGGGGCCGCGTCCAGGTGGACGTCGAGACCGTTGGTGCGGGCGGTCTCGACCAGGGCGCCGAGTCCGTCCAGGGTGGGGGCGGCGACCGGTTCGGTGTCGCCGCTGGAGTCGCGGAGGATCCCGATGAGCCGCCGCATCTCCGCCAGCCCTTCGACACTGTTCTCGCGGATGACCACCAGAGCCTCCTGGGAGGTCCTGGGGTCCTGCAGGGACAGGGCGGCCGTGGAGTGGATGGCGATCGCGGAGAGGTGGTTGGCGACCATGTCGTGCAGTTCGCGGGCCATGCGGGCCCGCTCGGCGGTGACCGCCTGGGCGCGGTCCATCTCGGCGAGCAGGGCGGTCTGCTCGGCCCGCAGCCGGGCCGCGTCGGCGGCCTCGCGGTGGTTGCGCACGATCAGCCCGGTGGAGGCGGGCCCGAAGGCGACCAGGCCGGTGACCACGCCGATCAGCAGCGCCTCGGGCTCGCGCCAGAGCGCGAACGGCACGACCGCCCCGGCCACGGTGAGCAGCCCGGTGATCCGCGGGATCCGGTGCGCCGAGGCGGGGGGTCCGTACAGCACGGCCGCGTACATCAGGTCGGTGTACATCAGGATCGTCACCAGGTTGCCCTGGGTGACGGTGTCCAGGACGATCGCGGGCGTGCCGATCAGCAGGGCCGTGCGCGGGGCGGTCCGGCGCAGCAGCTCGCAGCCCGCCATGACGACCAGCGGCAGCAGGACCGGCCAGCGTCCCGGAAGCAGCACGTACGGCTCGGTGTGCGGCCGGATGCCCAGCCCGAGCCCCCACAGCAGCAGTCCGCCGAGCAGGCTGCCCAGCGCCAGGGAGACGTCGAAGCGGCTGGGGAGGGTCGGTCGTACGGCCATGTCCCCATCCAACACGGCCGCGTGGCGCGGCGCCTGATCCCCGCGGAGGGTCCCCGACTGCATCTTTCGATGTACCGCGGCTTCGTCAGTGGCGACGACGATTCCGGCCCTGGTGGCCGGGAGTCTGGAAGGGTGACCGAGAGGAGCGAACCGTGATCGTCGCCTTGATCGCCGCCTGTGAGATCGGCTTCTGGGTGCTGCTGGCGGCCGGACTGGCCTTCCGCTACCTGCTGCGCATGCCGCGTACGGGACTGGCCCTGCTGCTGTGCGAGCCACTGCTGGAGGTCGTCCTGCTGGTCGCCACCGCGGTGGACCTGAGGAACGGCGCGGACCCGAACTGGACGCACGGGCTGGCCGCGCTGTACATCGGCTACACCGTCGGCCACGGCCACCGCACGGTGAAGTGGCTGGACGGCCACGCGGCCCACCGGTTCGGCGGCGCCCCGCCGCCCCGCAGGCCGCCGCGGTACGGCATGGCCCGGGCCCGTCACGAGGGCAGGGTCTGGACGGGCACGCTGGTCGGCGCCGCCGTGGCGACCGGACTGCTGCAACTGGCCATCTGGTACGTCGGCGACCCGGCCCGCGTCACGTCCCTGGAGAGCTGGCGCTACGCCGCCTGGCGCGCCGCGGGCATCCACGGCCTGATCGCGCTGAGCTATGCGGTCTGGCCGCGGAGGGCTCCCGCGGGGGAGACCGGGGTGACGGCGGAGAAGGAGGGGGTGCGCCGATGAGCCGGGCGCGCGGGAACCTGCTGGAGGGTGCCGCCACCTTCGTGGCGGGCCTGGCACTGTGGCAGTTCGCCGGTGACGTGGAGGTGCCGCTGGTGACCCTCACGAAGGTGGGGGTGGTGATGATGGGCGTGGGCGCCGCGCAGGCCGTCGCGGGGGTGTGGCAGGGGGCGCGCCGGAGAGCCTGAGCGCCTCCTGCCGGCCGGCCCCGGGGTCCCCCGACCCCTCCCCGGCGCTTCTAGCGCTCCCCGCCCGGCACCCACAGGACGTCGCCGCGCTCCTTGTTCGCCGTCCTCGCGAGGATGAACAGGAGGTCGGAGAGGCGGTTGAGGTAGGTGGCGGTGAGGGGATTCATCGCGTCGCCGTGTGTTTCCAGGGCGGCCCAGGTGGAGCGCTCCGCCCGGCGGACCACCGTGCAGGCCTGGTGGAGCAGGGCCGCGCCGGGGGTGCCGCCGGGGAGGATGAAGGAGCGGAGCTTCTCCAGGCCCTCAAGGAACCGGTCGCAGTCCGCCTCCAGCTTGTCGATGTAGGACTGCTCGACCCGCAGCGGCGGGAACCCGGGGTTCTCCACCACCGGCGTCGACAGGTCCGCACCCACGTCGAACAGGTCGTTCTGCACGCGGGTGAGGACCTTGACGACCTCCTCGTCCAGACCGCCCAGCGCGATCGCCGTGCCGATCACGGCGTTCGCCTCGTTGGCGTCGGCGTACGCCGAGATCCGCAGGTCCGTTTTGGCGACCCGGCTCATGTCGCCGAGGGCGGTCGTGCCCTGGTCACCGGTCCTGGTGTAGATGCGCGTCAGATTGACCATGCGGCCAGCGTAGTTACGCTCCGGCGGATCGGAACCCGCCTGTGCCCACCGTCACGGACAGCGCGGTGCGACCGAGGGCCCCCAGGACGCCGTACAGCGTGTCGGCCGTGGCCCGGCCGCCGGCGTGGGTGTCCCGCACCGGGTCCACCGGGCCCCGGTCGGCCGACCGGCTCTCCCGTCGGGTGCGAGAGTCGAGGCCGCCCCCCGCGGATGGGCCGCATCGAGGGTCACGACCGCTTCCTGCGCTGCATCGACGGACGCCGCCGTTGCGCTCGCGGCTGTGGCGCATCCGGCAGGAGGTCCAGGAGGTCCAGGAGGACCTGGAGGCGACCCTGCGCGAGGAGACCCGGGCCGGTGCCGGCGACCCGCTGCCGGGGCTGATCGCCGGTCAGGTCGCCGGATCCACGGCGCCTTCTTCGCCTCGATCGGCCGCGAGACGTACCAGGGGCGCAACCCGGACGAAGTGTTCCGGGGCAGGCCCGGGTTCCTCGACGGCATCGAGGGCCTGTTGAGCGAGAAGGTGCTCAACTACGCCGTCCGGGGCGCCGTCTGACCCCTCCCGGTGTGATGTCCGTCATGTGAGACGTGACGCGCATTACTTACTGGTCACACGGGACCTCACGACCGCTAATGTCCGCCGGAGAGGCAGACATGAACAGCGCGTCAGGGGAGTCGCACAGTGGCACGGAAGCTCGCCGTCATCGGAGCCGGCCTCATGGGATCCGGCATCGCTCAGGTCTCCGCGCAGGCGGGCTGGGAGGTGGTCCTGCGTGACGTCACCGACGAGGCGCTCAAGCGCGGCACCGACGGCATCAAGGCGTCGTACGACAAGTTCGTCGCCAAGGGGAAGATGGAGGCGCACGACGCCGACGCCGCCCTGGCCCGCATCACTGCCACCACCGACCTGGACGCCGCCGCCGACGCGGACGTCGTCGTCGAGGCCGTGTTCGAGAAGCTCGAGGTCAAGCACGAGATCTTCCGCGCGCTCGACAAGATCGTGAAGGACGGGGCGATCCTCGCCTCCAACACCTCCGCCATCCCGATCACCAAGATCGCGGCCGCGACGGAGCGTCCCGAGCGGGTGGTCGGCACGCACTTCTTCTCGCCGGTGCCGATGATGCAGCTGTGCGAACTGGTCCGCGGCTACAAGACCAGCGACGAAACCCTCGCCACCGCGCGGGAGTTCGCCGAGTCGGTCGGCAAGACCTGCATCGTCGTCAACCGCGACGTCGCCGGGTTCGTCACGACCCGCCTCATCTGCGCCCTGGTCGTCGAGGCCGCCAAGCTGCAGGAGTCCGGCGTGGCCAGCGCCGAGGACATCGACCTCGCCTGCAAGCTGGGCTTCGGCCACGCCATGGGCCCGCTGGCCACGGCGGACCTGACGGGCGTCGACATCCTGCTGCACGCCACGAACAACATCTACACCGAGTCGCAGGACGAGAAGTTCGCCGCCCCGGAGTCGATGCGCCGGATGGTTGACGCCGGTGACATCGGCCGCAAGAGCGGGCAGGGCTTCTACAAGCACTGAAACCGCACACGCCCCGAGGGGATCACTCCTCGGGGTGAATTCGGTATCGGTTCGCTTACAAGAAGCAACCTCTGACTCCTCCACGCAGTCAGAGGTTGCATCACCCAGAACCAGAACGCGGAGCACGATTCGCACGCACCGGGAGCGCATATGTACATCAGGGGCGACCACGCCGAGCTGGTCGTCGGGGGCCGCCTCGACGTCCGCAGCGCGGCGGACGCCCGTACGGTTCTGCACTCGGCCGTCGACGACGGAGTCGGTGACCTCGTGCTCGACCTGTCCGAACTCGACTCCTGGGACGCCACCGGACTCGGCGTCATCATGGGGGCCCACCGGCGAGCCGGCCGCTGCGGCCGGCGCCTGGTGCTGCGAGGCGTGCCACCGCAGATGCAGCGCCTGCTCGTCGCCACCCGCCTGCACCGGATCCTCGCGATCGAGGGCGGCATCGGGGTGGAGACACTGCCCCGCGTGTGACGCCCCTCCGGGTGTGAACCGGGCGACCGGGGAGACCCGGTCCCACAGCGTCCCACCGCGCGCCGCGCACAATCCTCACGACACCGTGACGTTACGGACGGAGCGGCACCCCGGACTGTCGTAGATACTGTGCGAAGGTTTAAGGTCTGGCTGCCCGCTGCACTGCACCCTTCGAGCGGGCCCGGACCAGAAGCGACAGCGCGGTGTGCAGCAAGGCCGGGAGGGGCTTTTCCGAGCACACACACGCCTCTGGGGGGCATGACCTATGGACCCTGACAACCGGGGACCCGAGGAGTACGGCCACGACGGCGACGGCGAGACGCCGCGCCAGCGCCCTCCCAGGGAACCCCTCACCTCCGACTTCGGGCAGCACGCACCGGCGCTGGCGCGCACCGTGCAGCTCGTCTCGGGCGACTTCCTGCTGACCGTCAACCCCGTCGACGGCAGCGAGATAGAAGTCTGCCCGCCCGCCGAGCGGCCCGCCGCTCCCGTGAAGCTCACCGCCGCCGAGCGCGCCGAGGCCGAACGCGCGTCCCGGCCGCCCGTGCCGCCCGGCCCCGCGCAGCCCGACCTGCCGCTGCTGGCCCGCCAGGACGAGCGCGAGCAACTGGTCCGCCTCCTGGCCCGCGGCCGCTCCGTCCGGCTCACCGGCCCCGGCGGCTGTGGCCGCACCCGTCTGCTCGACCTCGTCGCCGAGGACTGCTCCGACCTCGCCCCCGACGGCGTCGTCCGCCTCAGCGGCTTCGGCCGCGCCCCTGGCGATCTGCTGAACGACCTCTTCCGCGCCGTGTACAGCGCCCCCCTGCACCGCCCGGACCGGGAGACACTGCTCGCCCACGTGCGTGAGATCGGCGCCGTCGTCGTCCTGGACGACCTCGAGTTCGGCGGGGCCGCCCTCGACGAGCTGCTGGAGGCGACCCCCGAGTGCGCCTTCCTGTTCGGCGCCACCCCGGACGTTCCGGCCCCCTCGGCGGACTCCGGCGTGGAGGAGGTACTCCTCGGCGGCCTGGACCGCGCCGACGGTCTCGAGCTGCTGGAGCGCGCCGTCGGCCGGCCCCTCACCGAGGAGGAGTCCAACTGGGCGGGCGACCTCTGGTTCGAGTCGGAGGGACTGCCCCTGCGCTTCGCCCAGGCCGGCGCCCTGCTCCGCCAGCGCGACCGGCTGCGCGCCGGCACCGGCGCCGTCGACGAGTTCGGCGTCTTCGAGGACGCGCCCCCGTCCGCCTCCCTCGACCCGGCCGACGGGGACGACGTACCGCTGCCGTCGCTCGGCGAGGCCGCCGCGCCCGCGCCGCTGCTCGCCGCCCGGCTGAGCGCCTCCGCCCGCGCCACCCTGCGCTTCGCCGTCGCCCTCGGCGGTGAGATACCGCACCAGGCGCACCTGCCCGCCCTGGTCGGCGACACCCACGCCGACGCCGCCCTCGGCGAACTGGCCGCCTGCGGCCTCGTCTCCCCGGTCGGCTCCCGCTACCGCCTCGCCGCGGGCGTGCAGGCGCAACTGGAGGCCGCCGGGTACGGCGACGAGGCCGAGGCCGCCGCCCGCAGCGCCGCCCAGCACTACTCCTGGTGGGCCGGGCACCCCTCGGTCACCCCCGAGCGGGTGTGTGCCGAGGCCGACGCGGTCCTCGCCGCCCTGGCCGTCCTCGGACCGGCCGCCCGGCCGCCCGCCGAGGACGAGGAGAGCGCGGCCGTGCACCTGGCCCGCACCGCCGCCCCCGCCTTCGCCGCCGGACTGCACTGGAACGCCTGGGAGCGCAGCCTGCGCTCCGGCGCCGAGGCGGCCCGGCTCGCCGGGGACGTCGCCGAGGAGGCCTACTTCCACCACGAGCTCGGCATCCTCGCCCTGTGCGAGGGCGGGCTCGACCGGGCCCGTGCCGAACTGGAGGCCTCCATCGGCCTGCGCGGGGCCCTCGCCGACAAGCGCGGCACCGTCGCCGGACGCCGTGCCCTCGCCCTGGTCGCCGACCGCTCCGGCACCCCGATCAGCCTTGGGCCGACCGCGGCGGACGAGGTGCCCGAGGCCCGTCAGGAAGCGCCGGCGTCCCCGGCGGGCGCTGCCCCCGCGGCCTTCCCGACGCTCCAGCCCCCCACCTCGCCGGCGCTCGCCGCCCACCGCAGCACACCCGCACCCTCGCGCAAGGCCCGGGGCGGGCTGGGCGGGCTGGCCCGGCGCAACCTCGTGGCCGCCGGTGCCGGTGCGCTGCTCGTCGCCGTCCTCGGCACGGTCGTGACGCTCGGCGCCACCTCCGACAACGACCCCGGCAGGCCGTCGGACCGGGTGGGCGTCGACCCGTCCGCCAGCCAGGACGTGAGCGACGGCAGCCTGGGCGCCGACCGCCCGGCCGACGAGGGCAACGGCGACACCCAGCCGGCCGTGAGCCGTCCGACCGACCCGGGCCCCGACGGCACGCTCGGCACCGCGGACGACCCCACGCCGACGAACGGCCCGAGCGGATCGCCGGATCCCAGCGGTTCCGCTTCCGCGTCGAAGCCGCCGGCCAGTTCCAAGCCGCCCACGTCATCGAAGCCGCCGGCCAGTTCCAGGCCGCCCACGTCGTCGAAGCCGCCGACGTCGTCGAAGCCGCCGACGTCGCAGCCTCCGACCTCCGAGCCGCCCACGTCCGAGCCGCCGACGTCCGACCCGCCGCCGTCCTCGCCCTCCACCTCGAACTCGGCGAGCGGTCCGGCCTCCAGTGCGCCCGCGAGCACGATGAGCGCACCGGCGAGCGGCAGCGGTGCGCCGGGCGGCTCCCCGTCGGTGATCTGACACCCCCGGGCACACGGCAGGGCCGGGTCCGTCCCTCGGACCCGGCCCTGATCGTCGTCGTGCGACGTGCGCAGGGGATGTGCGGTCAGAACAGCCGCAGCTTGTCGTCCTCGATGCCGCGCAGCGCGTCGTAGTCGAGGACCTGGCAGCCGATGCCCCGGTCGGTGGCGAGGACGCGGGCCTGGGGCTTGATCTCCTGGGCGGCGAACACACCGCGCACGGGGGCGAGGTGGGGGTCGCGGTTCAGCAGCTCCAGGTACCGCGTGAGCTGCTCCACGCCGTCGATCTCACCGCGCCGCTTGATCTCGACCGCGACCGTCCCGCCGTCGGCGTCCCGGCACAGGATGTCCACCGGGCCGATGGCCGTCGGGTACTCGCGGCGGATCAGCGTGTAGCCCTCGCCGAGTGTCTCGATACGGTCGGCCAGCAGCTCCTGGAGGTGCGCTTCCACGCCGTCCTTGATCAGGCCCGGATCGACGCCCAGTTCGTGCGAGGAGTCGTGGAGGACCTCCTCCATCGTGATGATGAGCTTCTCGCCCGCCTTGTTGACGACGGTCCAGACGCCCTCCTCCTCGCCGGTGCCCTCCTTCAGGGTGCAGGGCGGCGACATCCAGTTCAGGGGCTTGTAGGCCCGGTCGTCGGCGTGGATCGAGACGCTGCCGTCCGCCTTCACCAGGATCAGGCGCGGGGCCGAGGGAAGGTGGGCGGTGAGCCGCCCGGCGTAGTCCACGGAGCAGCGGGCAATGACGAGACGCATGGTCGGCAACGCTACTCGACGGGCCCCTGTCGACGCGATTCGCCCTGGAAAACGCATGTTCGGTAATGGCCGATTGTGTGCAGGATGTGCTCACTGAGAGTGTCTCATCTGCGCATTTTCCTGGTGCCGTTCCTCTCCGGTGCTTACCGTATGAGCGGGAGGTCGCGATGTGTGTACGCAGCGTGTCTGGATCGCGAGCTCCCTCATCTGTCAGGCAACCCCCGCTGGTTGGGGGTGCGAGAGGAGAACTCATGTCGCTCGACGTCTCACCGGCCCTACTCGAACAGGCCGAGCGAGGCGAGGTCGACGAAGCGGAATTCGTCGACTGCGTCCGGACCTCCCTGCCCTTCGCGTGGGAGATGATCAGCTCACTGGTGGCCCAGCTGAAGGTGGACGGCGGTGCGTTCGCCGACAACCAGACGCCTCCGCCGGACGAGCAGGCGCGCGGCCAGCTGCTGCGCGCGCTGGCGAGTGACGCGATACGCGGCGCGCTGCAGCGCCACTTCGGTGTGCGGCTGGCCTTCCAGAACTGCCACCGGGTGGCCGTGTTCCCGCTTGACTCCTCGGTCGACGAGAAGCTGACGCGCTTCACCTCGGTCCGCAGTCAGGTGCTCAACCAGTCTCCCGAGTTCCGGGACTGCTGACGCGCCGTTCGCTTGCCGCTCCGTACGCGGGAGGTGCATTTTTTGTACCGGAGCGGCAAGCCCCAGGGATCCACCGTGCTTTCAGACGAGTTGGGGGAGCACCTCGGCCCCCAGCCGCCGTACGTTCTCCTCCGTCGCGGCCAGGTCGCCGGAGCCCTCGACCAGGAGAGCGAAGCGGGAGATGCCCGTCCGCTCACTGGTGGCCGCGAGCCGGTCCGCGCACAGCCGCGGGGTACCCACCGGGTGCAGGCCGCAGAGCAGTTCCGTGTACGCCAGGGGGTCGCGCATCCGGCGGGTGCGCCCGTCGACCGTGACGTGCGCCTCCAGGCCCTGCTTCAGCCAGCCCGGCATCGCCTTCAGCAGTGTCTCCGCCGCGTCCTCCCGGCGGTCCGCGATCTGGCAGACACCGGCCGACACATGCGGCGCGGCGAGGATCTCCTCGGCCGGCCTGCCGCTCTCCCGCGCGTGCCGCCGCCACAGCGCGACCATCTCGGCCTTCTCCTCGTCGCCCACGTGCATGCCGAGCAGCATGGGCAGAGCGCGCTCGGCCGCCAGCCGCACCGTCTTCGGCGAGGTGCACGCGACGACCAGCTCCGGCCCCGCCACCTCGGTCAGGGCCTCCGACGGCCGGGGCACGACCGGGACTTCGCGGAAGCGGAAACGCTCGCCGTCGGCCGACACGGACGGCTCGCGCAGCCAGCGCACGAGGACGTCCAGCGACTCCGGAAAACCCGATTCGTAGGCGTCCAGGCCCGCGCCGAAGACCTCCAGGTCGATCCACGGACCGCCGCGGCCGACACCGAGGGTGAAGCGGCCGCCGCTCGTGTGGTGCAGCAGCGCCGCCTGCTCGCCCAGGGCCACGGGGTGGGCGGTGGGCAGGACGCTGACCGCCGTGCCGACCCGGATGCGGCGGGTGCGGCCCAGCAGCAGGGCGGCCAGGGTGACGGCCGACGGGCAGGTGCCGTACGGCACGAAGTGGTGCTCGGCCAGCCAGACCGTGTCGAGCCCGGCCTCCTCGGCCACCTCGGCCGAGCGGACCGCGCGGTGCAGCGCCTCTCCCTCGCCCTGGCCGGGGAACCGGGCCCCCAGCACGAAACTTCCAACGCGCATTGCTTTTCCTGCTTCCTCGGCTCCGACGCGGAGCTCCCCCACAGCGCATAACCGTCCGACACGTGCCGAGGACACGGCCGGGCGGAGTGTTTTGCGGATTGTCTGCCGAACGGGCGGCTCCGCCGGATGCCCCGGAGCGGTTCCGCGGGGTCGCCGGCAGCGGTTCCGCGGCGGATCCCGGAGTGCGGCCCGGCGCGTCCGCCGGGGGACTTGCGGCGACGGCTGCCGTACGCCCACCCGCCCTCGCGCCGCGTAGGCTGGACGCGGCCCGTGCTTCCTGTATAGCCCCGAGAGGTGTCCCGTGTCCCCGCGTCGCAACCGACCCAAGGGCGCCGGAGCGTCCGGCCGGACCTCCGAGGACGACGGCGGCCGCTACGGCGGCTGGCAGTCCTGCGAGGACTGGCGGGGCGAGAGCTGGAGCGTGCGCCACGTGGCCGGCGCGAGCGCGCGGGGCAAGTCCTACCGCTGCCCGGGCTGCGACCAGCTGATCCCGGACGGGGTGCCGCACGTGGTGGCCTGGTCCGAGCACGCGGGCGTCGACGACCGCCGGCACTGGCACAAGGCCTGCTGGAACGCGCGGGACCGCCGCACCCCGGGGGTGCAGCGGTCCCGTAACGCGCCGAAGTTCTGATCCGGGCTCACACGTCCCGCTTCTCCAGCAGCGCGAAGGCGGCCGCGAACGCGACGGCCGTGGCGCCCAGCATGATCCACAGCGGGTCCCAGCCGGACGGGCCGGACGAGCTGAGGGAGTTGGCGTAGAAGACGCTGAGCTGGTTCGGGATCGAGTACTCGAACAGGGCGTCACGCACTCCCTGCAGCGACTCCGAGAACATGAACAGGGCGATCACCAGCGGGGCGAGCACGGCGCCGATCATGATGGTGATGGCACCGGCCGAGTGGCGGACGATCGACCCGACGGCCAGCGAGAGCAGACCCAGCAGGGCGACGTAGGCCGCGATGCCGACGGTGGCCTTGAGCCACTCGCCGCCGGTGGGGGTCCGGGCGCCGTCGCCCTCCAACATCGCCACGTGCAGGAAGGCCACCAGGGACGCCGAGACCAGCGTCACCACGAAGGCGACCGCGAAGAACACCACCCCCTTGGCCGCCAGCACCCGGCCGCGGCTCGGGCAGGCGACCATCGTGGTGCGGATCATGCCGGTGCCGTACTCCGAGGCGGTGGTCAGCACGCCCAGCGTGATGACGCACATGCTGCCGAGGAGCACCCCGAAGAAGCCCAGGCCGAGCGGGCTCTCGCCGCTCAGGGCCGGATCGGACCCGGCCACGACCACACCGGTCAGCGTGCCGATGCCGACGACGAGCAGCACGAACACGCCGAGCGTCCACAGGGTGGAACGCACCGACCTGATCTTCGTCCACTCGGAGGCGACGGCGTGCCCGAGGTGGGTGCGGACGACCGGGATCGGCGAGGTGTAGCCGGGTTCCGCCGGGCCGGCGGGGAACGGCGTGCCGGGCGCCGCGTGCCAGGCGGGCGCGGCCTGCGGCATCTGGGGCTGGGGGCTGCTCATCGGGCGTCCTCGGGCTTGGTCAGGTCGGTGGTCGGAGCGGCGGCCGGCGCGGCCGCGGCGGGCGGGCCGGCCGGTTCCCCGGCGGCGGGCGCGGGGGCCGGGGCCGCCGACGAGCCGTCCGAGGAAGCCCGGGCCACGGCGTCCTGCGGACCGGGCCGGGCGGGCGCCTCGGGGGCCGGGGGCGCGGACGGGGCGCCTGCGGAGGGAGCCCGGCTCGCGGAGGCCGGCGGGGTCAGGGGCGCGGCCGGCGCGCCCGCGGCCGGGGCCTGGCCCGCGGGGGCGAAGCCCTGCGGCGCGGGCTGGGCGTACGGGTTGGGCGTGCCCGGGGCGGAGACGCCCTGCGGCGTGCCGTACGGGCCGGAGGGGACCGGGACGCCCTGCTGGGGCGGCGGCGGGGCGTACCAGCCGGGCTGGCCCTGGCCGGGGACGGGCATGGGCGGCTGCGTGCCGGGCGGCAGCGGCTGCTGGAGGCCTTCCTTCTGGTCGGTGGTCGAGCGGTAGTCCACGGCGCCCTGCGTCATCCGCATGTACGCCTCCTCCAGGGACGCCTGGTGCGGCGACAGCTCCCACAGGCGTACGTCGTGCTCGTGCGCGATGTCGCTGATGCGGGGGAGCGGCAACCCGGTCACGCGCAGCGCGCCGTCCTGCTCCGGCAGCACGTGGCCGCCCGACTCGGTGAGCGCGGCCGAGAGCTTCTCGCGCTGCTGCGGCTCGCTGTCGGGCGTGCGCACCCGGGCGAAGTCGGCCGAGTTCGCCGAGATGAAGGCCGTGACGCTCATGTCGGCGAGCAGTTGGCCGCGGCCGATGACGATGAGGTGGTCGGCGGTCAGCGCCATCTCGCTCATCAGGTGGGAGGAGACGAAGACCGTGCGGCCCTCGGCGGCCAGGGCCTTCATCAGGTTGCGCACCCAGAGGATGCCCTCCGGGTCGAGACCGTTGACCGGCTCGTCGAAGAGCAGCACCTGCGGGTCGCCGAGCAGCGCCGCGGCGATGCCGAGCCGCTGTCCCATGCCGAGGGAGAAGCCCTTGGACCGCCGCTTGGCCACGTCCTGCAGGCCGACCACCCCGAGCACCTCGTCGACCCGCCGGGCCGGGATGCCGGAGAGCTGGGCCAGGGACAGCAGGTGGTTGCGGGCGGAGCGGCCGCCGTGCACCGCCTTGGCGTCCAGCAGCGCGCCGACGTGCCGGGCCGCGTTGGGCAGCCTGCGGTAGGGGAAGCCGCCGATCGTCACGTGTCCGGCCGTCGGGTTGTCCAGACCGAGGATCATGCGCATGGTCGTCGACTTGCCGGAGCCGTTCGGCCCGAGGAAGCCGGTCACGGCTCCGGGCCGCACCTGGAAGGAAAGGTTGTACACAGCGGTCTTGTCGCCGTAGCGCTTCGTCAGGCCGACTGCTTCGATCATGCTCCGCACCCATCGCAAGGTTCAGGACAGCGGGGCACACGCCCCCGTAAGGGTTAGGAGGATATCGAGGCGCTGACGGTTCCACCCAAGAGCGGGTAAAAAGCCGGCGGCATCCGTACCGCTAGGCGTCCCGCTTCTTCAGCAGCACGTACCCCCCGGCCAGGGCCGCCAGTACCCACAGCGCCATGATCCCGAGCCCGCCCCACGGGCCGTACGGCGTGTCGTCGCCCACGGGCGGGACCACCTGCATGATCTTGCTGCCGGCCTGGTCGGGCAGGAACCGGCCGACCTTCTTCGTCGCCTCGACGTTGCCCAGGATGCTGGAGATCAGGAAGAAGAACGGCATCAGGATGCCCAGCGACAGCATCGGCGAGCGCAGCATCGCGGCGACGCCCATGGAGAACATCGCGATCAGCGCCATGTAGAGACCGCCGCCGAGCACCGCCCGCAGCACCCCGGGGTCGCCGATCTGCGCCCGGTGCTCGCCCAGCATCGCCTGCCCGAGGAAGAACGCCGCGAAGCTGGTGACGAGCCCGACCAGCAGGGCCAGGGCCGTGGCCACCCCGATCTTGCTGAACAGGAAGGAGCCGCGCCGGGGCACCGCCGCCAGCGAGGTGCGGATCATGCCGGTGCTGTACTCGTTCGACACCACCAGCACGCCGAAGACGATCATCGCGAGCTGCCCGAGGCTCATCCCCGCGAAGCTGATGAACGTCGGGTCGAACTCCGCCCGGTCCCGCGCGTTCATCGAGTCGAACTCGCTCTTCGACAGGGCCGAGATGAGCATGCCGAGGGCGACCGTCACGACCACCACCAGGGACAGCGTCCACACGGTGGACGCCACCGACCGGATCTTGGTCCACTCCGACCGTACGACCTGTGTCACCGCCATGATCAGCCCTTCTTCCAGCCGTCGCCCCACTGCTGCTGCGGTGGGGGCGCCTCGGGGCCCGCTCCGCTCCGCGCGTGGTATTCCACCGACTCCGCCGTCAGCCGCATGAACGCCTCCTCGAGGGAGGCCTGTCGTGGGCTCAGCTCGTGCAGGGTGATCCGGTGCTGCGCCGCCAGTTCGCCGATCTGCTCGGCCTTGCCGCCGTCCACCTCCAGCACGCCGTCACCGCTCTCCACGGCCACCACCCCCGCCTGGTGCAGCACGTCCAGCAGCCGCTCCCGCTGCGGACTGCGCACCCGGACGAACGAGCGGGAGTTGCGGTCGATGAAGTCGGCCATAGTGGTGTCCGCGAGCAGCCGCCCCTGCCCGATGACGACGAGGTGGTCGGCCGTCAGGGCCATCTCGCTCATCAGGTGGGAGGAGACGAACACCGTCCGGCCCTGCGCGGCGAGCGACTTCATCAGGGTGCGGATCCAGTGGATGCCCTCCGGGTCGAGGCCGTTGACCGGCTCGTCGAACATCAGGATCCGCGGGTCGCCGAGCAGCGCGGCGGCGATGCCGAGCCGCTGGCCCATGCCCATGGAGAAGCCCTTGGTCTTCTTCTTGGCGACGCCGGTCAGCCCGACCGTCTGGAGCACCTCACCCACCCGGGCGCGCGGGATGCCGTTGCTCTGCGCGAGGCACAGCAGGTGGTTGTAGGCGGTGCGTCCGCCGTGCCAGGCCTTGGCCTCCAGCAGGGCGCCGATGCACGTCAGCGGATCCTTCAGCTGGTGGTAGCGCTTGCCGTCGATCCGGACACCGCCGGCCGTCGGATGGTCCAGGCCCAGGATCATCCGCATGGTGGTGGACTTGCCCGCGCCGTTCGGCCCGAGGAAGCCGGTGACGATGCCCGGTCTCACGGTGAACGACAGGTTGTTGACCGCCACCTTCTCGCCGTAACGCTTGGTCAGCCCCTCCAGCTCAATCATGACGGCCACGCTAGAGGGCGGCAAAGCCCTCTGCCACCCGAGCGGCAGAGGGCTTTGCGGAGGTTCAGCCTCCGTATGCCGGGCTGTTACCGGGACTGCTGGGCCGGAACCCCGCGGGAGATGGGCTCGTCCTCGGTCGGCGTGCCGGCGGCGGCCACCGCGGCGCCGGTGAGCGTCGCGAGCATCTCGCGGACGTTCGTCAGCTGCGCGTTGATGGAGTCGCGACGGTTCGTCAGCGCCGCCAGCTCGCGCTCGGATTCCGAGCGGATGCGGTCGGCCTTGGCGTTGGCGTCGGCCACGATGTCCTCGGCCTGGCGCTGGGCCGTCTCGACCGTCTGACGCGCGCGGCGCTCGGCGTCCGTGCGGAGCTTCTCGGCCTCCAGGCGCAGCTGCTCGGCGCGGTGCTCGATCTCGGCGAGGCGCTTCTCGGCCTTGGCCTGACGCGACGCCAGGTCCCGCTCGGACTGCTCGCGGCGCTTGGCGAGGTTCGTCTCGAAGTCGGCGGCGGCCTGCGCGGCCTTGGCGCGGGTCTCCTCGAAGAGGGCGTCCGCCTCCTCGCGCTTGGACTGCGCGTCCTTCTGCGCCTCGGCGCGCAGCTGGGCGGCGTCGCTCTTGGCCTTCTCGACGATCCGCAGACCCTCGTCCTCGGCCTTGGCCTTGCGGTCCGCGGAGTACGTCTCGGCGTCGTTGCGCACCTGCTGGGCCGCCGACTCGGCGAGCTCGCGGTGCTGTTCGGCCGCGCGCCGGGCCTCCTCGCGCAGGTCCTTCGCCTCTTCCTCGGCGAGGCGGAGGATCTTCTCCACACGCGCGCCGAGACCCGCGTACGACGGCTCGGCGTCGGTGATCTGGGCCTGGGCGTTCTGCGTCTCGAGGTGGAGCTCTTCGATGCGCTTTTCCAGAGCGGTGATGCGGGCGAGAGCGCTGTCACGGTCGGAGACGAGCTTGGAGATACGTTCGTCCACCTGAGCGCGGTCGTACCCACGCCGCACAAGCTCGAAGCCGTAGGGGGAAGTGTCGCTCATGGGGTTCCTGTCGAATGAGACCGGTGAGGTGATAGGTGGAATCCTAGGGGCCGGAACGGTGTGTCATCGAGCGGATGCGCGTTTGATCTGGAAAATGAGACCCCTTTTGAGTGGCTAAGCGGCGGATGGCTTGCCAAAACTTGGTCAAAGCCCCTCGATCTCCCCGGAATCGGTCCTTCCGGCCCGCTCCGGACGGCTAGCCGTCCGAGGACTTGCCACCCGATCGGGGCGCGCCGACCGTCGCTCCCGCTTTGACCCCGTTGTCCTTGGGGGCGGCCGGCGCCTCGAAGGACTCCAACGCCTCCAGCACGTCCTGGACACGGGAGATCTCGGCGTTGATGTCCTCGCGGCGGCGGACCAGCACCTCCAGCTCGCGCTTGCCCTCCTCGACCGTGCGCTTGGCCTCGCGGATCGCCTCGGCCTTCAGGTCCTCGGCCTCCCGGATCAGCGTCGACTTCTTCTGCTCGGCCTCCTTGAGCAGCCCCTCGGCCTTCTTCACCGCGGCGATGCGCACCTTGCCCGCCTCGGAGTTGGCCTCCGACACGATCTCCTTGGCCTTCGCCTGCGCCTTCGCCAGCTGCTCCTCGGCAGCCTTGACCAGGGCGTCGCAGCGGTCGCCCGCCGTCTTCATCGCCTCGGCCGACTCCCGGCGGGCCCGCTCGTGCAGCTCCTCGATCTCCGAGGTGATGCGGTCGCGCAGCTCCTCGGCGCGCTCCCTGATCTGCGTGGCGTCCCGGCGCGCGCCGACCAGCAGCTCGTCGGCGTCCGTACGGGCCTTCTCCACCAGCGAGTTGCCCTCGACCGTCGCCTCGGACACCAGGCGGTCGGCCTCCGTGCGGGCCGCGCCCACCATCGTGTCGGCCCGCTCCTCGGCCTCCGCAGTCGTCTTGTGCGCCTGCTGCTGCGCCTCGGTGAGCAGCTTGTCCGCCTCGGCCGTGGTCTCCGTGATGAGCTTGTCGACCTGCTCGGCCGCCTCGGAGCGCCGCTTGTTGGCGTCCTTGCGGGCCTCGTCCAGCGTGCGGTCGGCCTCCTCGCGAGCGTCGGCGACGACCCGCTCCGCCTCCGCCCGCGCGTCCGACTTGACGCGCTCGGCCTCGGTGCGGATGCGCTCGGCGTGCTGCTGCGCCGAGCCGACCGTCTCGGCGGCCTCGGCCCGCAGCCGCTCCGCCTCGCCGGTGGCCTCCGCGAGGATCCGGTCGGCCTCGGCGACCGACTCCGAGCGCACCCGCTCGGCCTCGCCGGCCGCCTCGGAACGCACCCGCTCGGCCTCGGCGAGGGCCTCGGTGCGCACCCGCTCCGCCTCGGTGACCGTCTCCATGCGCAGCCGGTCGGTCTCCTGCACCGTCTCCGTGGTGAGCCGCTCGGCCTCGTTGCGCGCCTCGGTGATGAGGGTGTCCGCCTGGGTCGCCGCGTCCGAGCGGATGCGGTTGGCGTCCTCGCGGGCGTCGGCCCGGGTGCGCGCGGCGCTCTGCTCCGCCTCGGCGATCGTGTCGGACGCCTCCGTGCGCACCCGCTGGGCGTGCTCGGCGACATCCGCCCGGATCCGCTCCGCCTCGCTGATCGCCTCGGACATCGTCCGCTCGGCGAGCGCCTTGGCGGCCTCGGACTCCTCGTGCGCCTCGCGCCGCAGCCGGCTCGCGTCCTCGCCGGCCCGCTCGCGCTCGGCGTAGGCGTCCGCACGGACGCGGTCCGCCTCCTCCTGGGCCTCGCGGCGCGTGCGCTCCGCGGCGTGCTCGGCGGCGGAACGCAGCCCGGTGATCTCCTCCTGGGCCTGCTCGTGCAGCCCGGCGACGGAGTCGCGCACCTGCTGGGCGTGCTGCTCGGCCGCGGACACCATCTCCGTGGCCCGCCGGTCGGCCTCCTCGACCAGCCGGACGGCCTCGGCCTGGGCCTCCTCGACGCGCTTGCGCGCCGAGGCCAGCAGCTCCTCGCTCTGCTCGCGGGCCCGCTCGCGCTCCTGGTCGGCCTCCTGCCGGGCGCTGCCGAGGACTTCCTCGGCCTCGCGGCGACGGCGGTTGGCCTCCTCCTGGGCGGCGGCCAGCGTCTCGGACGCCTCCGTGGCCAGCCGCTCGGCGGCGGCCTGCGCCTCCGCGCGCATCCGGTCGGCGCTCTCCTGCGCCTCCGACTTCAGCCGCTCCGCCTCGCTCGCGGCCTCCGTGCGCAGCCGTACGGCGACGGCCTCGCCCTCGGCGCGCGCCGCGGACGCGTCCGACGCGGCCTCGTCACGCAGCCGTTCGGCCTCGGTCTCGGCCTGCTGCTGCAGGGTGCGGATGCGCTCGGCGGCCTCGGTGCGCAGCCGCTCGTTCTCCTCGGCGGCCTCGCGGCGGATCCGCGCGGCCTCCTCGCGGGCGTCCGACAGCGCCTGCTCGGCCGCCGTCAGGCGCTCCTCGGCCTCCCGCTGCAGCCGCGCCAGCTCCTCGGCGGCCTCCGCCCGGCGCGCCTGAACGACCCGCTCGGTCTCCTCCTGCAGCTCCAGCGCCGCGCGCTCGGCCTCCGCCTTGAGGGCCTCGGCCTGCTCGACGACCTCCTCGCGGTGCCGCTCGGCCTCCTGCCGGGTGCGCTGGAGGGTCTCCTCCGCCTGCCGGCGCAGCGTCGTCGCCCGCTCGATGGCCTCGGTGCGGACCTTCTCGCTGTCGGCCTGGGCCGTGGTGCGCAGCTCGTCCGCGTCGGCCTTCGCCTTGGCGAGCAGCTCCTCGGCGGACTTCGCCGCCTCCTCGATCTGCGCCACGGCCTCCTTGCGGGCCTCGGCGCGGATCTTCTCGCCCTCCTCGACGGCGTCCGCCCGCAGCTGCTCGGCCTCGCCGCGCAGCCGGCGGGCCTCCTCCTGCAGCTCGACCGTCTTGGCGCGGTACTCCTTGGTGTCGTCCTTCGCCGCGCCCTTGAGCTCCTCGGCGATGTCGTGCGCCTCGGCCCGCAGCCGGTCCGCCTCGGCCTCGGCCTCCTTGCGGATCCGCTCCGCCTCCTCGGCCGCGGCCTTCGTGGTCTTCTTGGCGTCCTCCGACGCCTTGGTGAGGACCTCCTCGGCCGTACGGGCCGCCTTGGACAGCTGGGTGGCGGTCTCCTCGGCGGTGAGCGTGCGGGCCTTCTCGGCTGCCTCCGCGACGATCTTCTCGGCCTCGGCCCGGGCGTCCGCGACGAGCTGCTCCGCCTCGGACTTGGTGCTCTCGGCCTCCTTGGTGGCCTCCTCGACCAGCCGGGCGACCTGCTCCTTGGCGGTGCGCGTGCGCGTCTCGTTGGCCGACTCGGCGCTCGCCAGGGTCTTGGCGGCGGCCTCCTTGGCCTGCGCCACCAGTTTCTCCGACTCGGCCTGCGCCTTGCGCAGCGCCTCCTCGGCCTCGGCCATCCGCTGCTCGGCGGCCTTGGTCAGCTCCTGGGCCTCGCGGCGCGCCGACTCCGACTCCGAGACGGTGGACGTGCGCAGCTGCTCGGCGTGGTCGGTGGCCTCCTGGGCCTGCGTGGAGGCGGCGTTGAGGAGCCGCTCGGCGTCCGTGCGGGCGCGCCGCAGGATCTGCTCGGCCTCCGCCCGGGCCTCCTCGGCCGCGCTGGTCAGCCGCTGCCGGGCCTCGGTCGCCAGCCGCTCGGCCTCCGCGCGGGCGGCGGCCAGGGACTGCTCGGCCTCCGCGCGGGACTCCTCCAGCAGCCGGCGGGCCTGCTGCTCGGTGCGGGCGCGCAGCTGCTCGGCCCACGCCACGTTCTCGTTGACGTGCGACTCGACCGTCCGGCGGCGCTCGGCCAGCTCCTGGTCCAGTTGCTGGCGGCGGGTGACCGCCTCCTGGTGCAGCTCCGCCTGGAGGCGGGCCGCCTGCTCGGCGTGCTCCTGCAGGATCCGCTGGGTCTGCGCCCGGGCCTCGCTCAGCTCCCGCTCGGCGTCCGTGCGGATCTGGTCGGCCTGCATCTGCGCGTTGCGCAGCAACTGCTCGGCCTGCCAGCCGATGTCGCCCCCGTCGAAGGAGGGCCGGGTCATGATGGTGCGCCGCGCCTCGTGCAGCTTGGCGCGCAGTACCTCGACCTGGTAGCCGAGGTCCTCGGCGTGCTGGATCGCCTTTTCCCGCTCGGTCTTCAGCCGCTTCATCTCGGCTTCGAACCGAGAGAGGTGGTCGACGTCAGCCGCCGGCTCTCGCTCCTGGCTCTCGTAGCCCCGCACTGCGCGGTCCCATCCGTCCCCTGGTCGAAACTCTTTCCGTACGAGCTCCGTCCATCCGCCGAACGGGGCCCCCGGGGAATGGTGTCAGATCATCGGCGGAGCAGAGGCTGCTGCCCCGACGCTCGTCCCCCGAAACCCGGACCCCGGTGGTCCTGCCGTCGCACGGCGGGACCGCGGTCACCCTGGCTGAGCGGCGACCGCACCCAACCCTACCGGCCCCTATGTACGAGGGTCAGTGCTCAGGTGACTCAACAGGCGCCGAAGTGACCAGTTCTGTCAGCACTCCATGACAGTCCTTGGGGTGCAGGAAGGTGATCCGTGACCCCATGGAACCGCGCCGGGGCTCTTCGTACAGCACGCGGACGCCCTTGTCCTTGATGTCCGCGGCGTCCGCGTCGACGTCGGCGGTGCCGAAGGCGATGTGGTGGACGCCCTCGCCGTTCTTGGCGAGCCACTTCGCGACGGTGGAGTCCTCCCGGGTCGGCTCCAGGAGCTGCAGGTAGGTGGCGCCCCCGTCGGACGTCTCGTTGATCTTGAGCATGGCCTCGCGCACGCCCTGCTCCTCGTTGACCTCGGAGTGGAACACCTCGAAGCCGTAGGTGGCACGGTAGAACTCGACGGTCTTGTCCAGGTCGAAACAGGCGATCCCGATGTGGTCGATTCGCGTCAGCATGAGTTCAGTGCAGCGCCCCGGAGGTGGTTACGCAACGTGCGCGCGATCACACCGACGGCCCGATGACGGCACGGAGTGCCACTCAGTACATTCGAAGTAAACCCTCGTTCACTCCTCGGCTGTGCAGCCGGTAAGGGGATCGCAGCTCATGTCTTCTGCAACGACCAGCTCGGTGATCGTCTCGGGTGCGCGTACGCCCATGGGACGGCTGCTGGGCTCCCTGAAGTCCTTCTCCGGAGCCGACCTCGGCGGCTTCGCGATCAAGGCCGCCCTCGACCGTGCGGGGATCGGCGGCGACCAGGTGCAGTACGTGATCATGGGGCAGGTCCTCCAGGCCGGAGCCGGGCAGATCCCCGCACGCCAGGCCGCGGTCAAGGCCGGCATCCCGATGAACGTGCCGGCGCTGACCATCAACAAGGTCTGCCTGTCCGGCCTCGACGCGATCGCGCTCGCCGACCAGCTCATCCGCGCGGGTGAGTTCGACGTGATCGTCGCCGGCGGTCAGGAGTCCATGACCAACGCCCCGCACCTGCTGCCCAAGTCCCGCGAGGGCTTCAAGTACGGCGCGGTGCAGATGCTCGACGCCATGGCCCACGACGGGCTCACCGACTCCTTCGACGGCGTCGCCATGGGCGAGTCGACCGAGAAGCACAACACGCGCCTGGGCATCGGCCGGTCCGAGCAGGACGAGATCGCCGCGCTGTCGCACCAGCGGGCCGCCGCCGCGCAGAAGAACGGCCTGTTCGAGGCCGAGATCACGCCGGTCGAGATCCCGCAGCGCAAGGGCGACCCGGTGCTGTTCAGCAAGGACGAGGGCATCCGCGGCGACACGACCGTGGAGTCGCTCGGCAAGCTGCGTCCCGCGTTCTCCAAGGACGGCACCATCACGGCCGGTTCCGCCTCGCAGATCTCCGACGGCGCCGCCGCCGTGGTCGTGATGAGCAAGGCCAAGGCGCAGGAGCTCGGCCTGGACTGGATCGCTGAGATCGGCGCGCACGGCAACGTGGCCGGTCCGGACAACTCGCTGCAGTCGCAGCCGTCCAACGCGATCCTGCACGCGCTGAAGAAGGAGGGGCTGGAGGTCTCCGACCTCGACCTCGTCGAGATCAACGAGGCGTTCGCGGCCGTCGCGGTGCAGTCGATGAAGGACCTCGGCGTGTCCACCGAAAAGGTGAATGTCAACGGTGGCGCCATCGCGCTGGGTCACCCGATCGGGATGTCCGGTGCCCGGCTGGTGCTGCACCTCGCGCTGGAACTGAAGCGGCGCGGCGGCGGTGTCGGCGCGGCCGCCCTGTGCGGCGGCGGCGGCCAGGGCGACGCGCTCATCGTGCGCGTGCCCAAGGCCTGAGTCCCGTACGTCCCTGATCTTCTGAACGGAGCTGTGATGCAGGACGTCCCCACGCTGGTGGCCCAGGCCAGGGAAGGGCGGCCCCGGGCCGTGGCCCGGCTGATCTCCCTGGTGGAGGGGGCGTCCCCGCAACTGCGGGAGGTCATGGAGGCGCTCGCTCCCCTGACGGGCGGCGCGTACGTGGTGGGGCTGACCGGGTCGCCGGGCGTCGGCAAGTCGACGTCGACCTCGGCGCTGGTCAGCGCCTACCGCAAGCAGGGCAAGCGGGTCGGCGTGCTCGCCGTCGACCCCTCCTCCCCGTTCTCGGGGGGAGCGCTGCTCGGCGACCGGGTGCGGATGTCGGACCACGCCTCCGACCCGGGCGTGTACATCCGGTCGATGGCCACGCGCGGGCACCTGGGCGGGCTGGCGTGGGCCGCGCCCCAGGCGATCCGGGTCCTGGACGCGGCCGGATGCGACGTGATCCTCGTCGAGACGGTGGGGGTCGGGCAGTCGGAGGTGGAGATCG
The DNA here is from genome assembly GCF_036857595.1 of Streptomyces sp. AHA2. Lineage (NCBI taxonomy): Bacteria > Bacillati > Actinomycetota > Actinomycetes > Kitasatosporales > Streptomycetaceae > Streptomyces > Streptomyces sp. AHA2. The sequence goes on along the minus strand of NZ_JAUQWJ010000007.1, from coordinate 207,739 downwards.
CCTCGCAGGCGGACACGTCCGTGGTGCTGCTGGCGCCCGGCATGGGCGACGGCATCCAGGCGGCCAAGGCCGGGATCCTGGAGATCGGCGACGTGTACGTGGTGAACAAGGCGGACTGGGACGGCGCCGACGCGACGGCCCGCGAGCTCAACCACATGCTGGGGCTGGGTGAGGCGCGCGGGCCGGGGGACTGGCGCCCGCCGATCGTGAAGACCGTCGCGGCGCGGGGAGAGGGCGTCGACGAGGTCGTCGAGGCGCTGGAGAAGCACCGGGCCTGGATGGAGGAGCGGGGAGTCCTCGCGCAACGGCGGATGTCCCGGGCCGCGCGCGAGGTCGAGACGATCGCGGTGACGGCCCTGCGCGAGCGAATCGGGGACCTGCACGGGGACCGGCGCCTGGGGGCGCTGGCGGAGCGGATCGTGGCGGGGGAGCTGGACCCCTACCGGGCGGCCGACGAACTGGTGGCGGGCCTGACGGAGGGCTGAGCCGGGCGCCTGCGGCGGCCGCTGCGGGGGTGCGGGTGCGTGTGGTGCGGTGGCGCTCGGCGCCGGGGCGCGGGTCGGGGGCGTGGCGGGGGTGTCCGTCCTCGGAGCGGCGCGATGGGGTCGGACATCGACTCGCTGTCCGTCGACGCGCCAACCGCTGCGGACGGACACCCCCCCCGACGCGTCCCCTTGCGGACAACGGCGGGTGCGGGCGCGTCCGGCCGCCGCGACAGGCCCGCCGCCCGTCGGCCCGGCCGCGGGCCTGCCGTGCCTCACCCGGTGCCCCGGGCGCCGGCGGTTCCCTCCGGCACCGAGTCGCGCGGCGCCCCGGCGCGACTGCGGGCGCCGGGGCGGTTGCAGCGGGGAGCGGGCGGTCAGTCCTGGTCGTCGTCGGCGTCGTCGTCCTGGGTGTCCGAGCGGTCCGCCGTGACCTCGGCCTTGTCGAGGCCGATCGTCCAGTCCTGCCCGGTGCCGCCCTGCTTGCGGGTCTCGGCCTCCCATGCCTTGCCCTTGCCGTCGTCGTCGAGGTCGACGGACGTCACCACGCCCTTGCCGGCCGCGGCCCTGGCCGCCTCCTCGGCCGTCACCGAGGAGCCCTTCAGCGCGGCCCGCACCTGCGCCGTGTCGTCCTCGTCGTCCTTCTGCGTCCCGAGAACCTCGCCGCTCGACGGGTCGACGCTCACACTGCGCCAGGTGCCGTCGCCGGACAGGACGTCGACCTGCCACACCGCCTTGCCGCCGTCGTCCTCGTCGTCGAGCTCGGCGGAGACGGCCGTGCCCGAGGTGTGCTTCAGCGCGGAGGCGATGGCCTCGGCCGCCGTGACGTCCGCGTCGACGGCCTGCCCGGCCTCGTCGTCCCGGTCCTTGCGGTCGTCGGCGTCGTCACGGTCGTCGCGGTCGTCGCGGCCGTCGTCGTCGGACACCCGGGTGTTCGCCGTCTGGCGCGCCGGAGCGTCGTCGTCTCCCGTGGTCGCGAGGGCCGTGGCGGTACCGCCTCCGATCAGCGCGGCGGCGGTCACGGCGGCGATCACGATGTTGCGCTTCATGCGGGTTCCTCCCGAGTCGTTTCGCTTGTCGATGTGTTCGACTCTGGCCGACGGAGGCTGAGAGGAACCTGAAGCCCCCTGAAGGGATCTTCAGCTTCGCTTTGCGACTCTGGACTCATGCGCCTGTTGATCGTGGAGGACGAGAAGCGGCTGGCCCTGTCGCTCGCCAGGGGCCTGACGGCCGAGGGGTACGCCGTGGACGTCGTCCACGACGGCCTGGAAGGGCTGCACCGGGCCTCGGAGGGCGTCCACGACCTGGTGATCCTGGACATCATGCTGCCGGGGCTCAACGGCTACCGGGTCTGCGCCGCCCTGCGCGCCGCCGGCCACGACGTGCCGATCCTGATGCTGACCGCCAAGGACGGCGAGTACGACGAGGCCGAGGGCCTCGACACGGGCGCGGACGACTATCTGACCAAGCCGTTCTCCTACGTCGTGCTGGTCGCCCGGGTGAAGGCGCTGCTGCGCCGGCGCGGGCAGGGCGGCGGGGCGTCGCCCGTGCACGTGCACGGGGACCTGAAGCTCGACACGGCCGCCCGCAGGGTCTTCCTCGGCGAGGCCGAGATCGCCCTCACGGCCAAGGAGTTCTCCGTGCTGGAGCAGCTCGTGCTGCGCCCCGGCGAGGTCGTGTCCAAGTCGGAGATCCTGGAGCACGTCTGGGACTTCGCCTACGACGGCGACCCGAACATCGTCGAGGTGTACGTCAGCACCCTGCGGCGCAAGCTGCGCCCGGGGCTGATCCGGACCGTGCGCGGGGCCGGGTACCGGCTGGAGACGGCGCCGTGAGCCGGCTGTTCGGGTCCGTGCGGGCACGGGCCACGCTGGGGGCCACGCTCGTCGTCGCGGTGGCGCTGGTCGCAGCCGGGGCGGCGGTGCTGCTGTCCCTGCGGTCCAACCTCATCGGCGAGGCCGGCACGCAGGCCGAGCGCTCCGCCCGGGCGGTCGCCTCCGAACTGGCCACCGGCACGCCGTACGGCAAGCTGTCCGGGCTGGACGGGGACGACGGGCCGGTGCAGGTGCTGGACGAGGACGGGCGGCTGGTCGCCGCCAGCGAGGACCTGGAGCGGATCAGCGGCACGGACAGCACCCAGGTGAAGCCGCGCCCGGCCGCGTCGCCGGACGGGGACGACGAGGACGGCTCCGACGGCACGGGCGCGAACCTGGAACCGGGCGAGATCTCCGGGGAAAGCGTCTTCAGCAACGGCTCCGCGACGATCGACGGGGACGCGGAGGACTACCGGTTCGCCGCCGTCGAGGTGGAGACCCAGGACCGCGGTCAGCTCACGGTCTACGCGGGCTGGCCGCTGGCCGCCGAGCACGGGGCGGTGCGCACCGCGCTGACGGTGATGCTGATCGGCTTCCCGCTGCTGCTCGCCGTCGTCGCCGGCGTGACCTGGCTGGTGACCCGGCGGGCCCTGCGTCCCGTGGAGGGCATCCGGCGCGAGATGGCCGCGATCACCCGGTCCGAGGACCTCGCGCGGCGGGTGCCCGAGCCGGACACGCACGACGAGATCGCCCGGCTCGCCAGTACCACCAACGAGACGCTCGCGGCCCTGGAGACCTCCGTGGAGCGGCAGCGGCGCTTCGTCGCCGACGCCTCGCACGAGCTGCGCAGCCCGATCGCCTCCCTGCGCACGCAGCTGGAGGTGGCCGCCGCCCATCCGGAACTGCTGGACCTCGACGGAGCCGTGGAGGACACCGTGCGGCTCCAGCGGCTGGCCGCCGACCTGCTGCTGCTCGCCCGGCTGGACGCGGGGGAGCGGCCCGGGGACGCGAGGGTCGACCTCGCCGCACTGGCCCGGGAGGAGGCCGAGGGGCGGACGGGGGTGCGCGTGGAGGCCGAGCCGGTGGAGGTGGCCGGGTCCCGGGGGCAGCTGGGGCGGGTGCTGGCCAACCTGCTGGACAACGCGCAGCGGCACGCCCGGTCGGCGGTGACGGTCGGTGTGCGGCGGGAGGGCGACCTGGCCGTGGTCGGGGTGGCGGACGACGGCGACGGGGTGCCCGAGGCGGATCGGGAGCGGATCTTCGAACGGTTCGTCCGGCTGGACGCCGCCCGCAGCCGTGACGACGGAGGCGCCGGACTGGGCCTGGCCATCGCCCGGGACGTCGCCGTCCGGCACGGCGGTACGCTCACCGCCGGGCGGGGACCCGCAGGCGGAGCCCTGTTCGAACTCCGCCTGCCGCTCGTCTAGCGGGTCAGGGGCGCCCGCGCTGGCCGCGCAGGTGCTCCGCGATGGGCTTGAGGGCCTTGTCGAGCTCCGTGAGGGTCTCGGGGGGCAGCAGATCGATGAAGTGCCTGCGCACGGACGCCACGTGGTGCGGCGCGACCTTCCGCATCGTCGCCATGCCGTGGTCGGTGAGGACCGCGTAGAGCCCCCGGCGGTCCGACTCGCAGTTCTCGCGCCTGACCAGGTGGGCGTTCTCCATGCGCGTGATCTGGTGCGACAGGCGGCTCTTGGACTGCATCGTGGCGGAGGCGAGATCGCTCATCCGCATCCGCAGGTCCTCGGACTCTGAGAGGTTCACGAGGATCTCGTAGTCGTTCATCGTCAGGCCGAACGGCTGCAGGTCCTTCTCGAGCTGGTACGTCAACAGCCTGTTGACCTCCAGGTGGGTGCGCCAAGCGCACTGCTCCGCATCGGTCAGCCAGCGGGTGGCCGTCTCGGTCTCCATGAATGAAGTCTACCTAAAATGTTGAAAGGCGAACTAGTGAGGGGTGGCGTGTGACGTCCCCCACCTGGCGAACAATCGTGCGCAGGCGTTCGATGTCACACTCCGCAGACTACCGCTCACAGCCCGAAGCGACGCTGGAGGTCTCCCAGCTGTCCGGGAAGGCGCGGTACCCCGGACTGCCCGGCCTGCGGACCGTGTGCCCCCGCGCCGGGTACCCCCGCCTGCTGCGGGACCGTCCCCGTCGCCTGCTCCGCCATCAACGTCTCGGACGACTGCAGCAGCACCGTCCCGGCGCCCACGAACTCGAACTGGTGCTCCTCGCCGGAGGCGCCCCCGAGGCCCGTCAGTGCACGTAGACCGCCCATCACGCCGGTCATGTAGCCGTGGTCGTAGTGGTGGCAGGGCGAGGGGCAGTCGGCCCAGCCGACCAGCGCCTGCGGGTCGACCCGGACGGGGGGCTCCATGAAGACCACCGGGCCGTTGGACGCGGCCACGAACTTGCCCGTCCCGATGAGCGTCAGGAAACCCGGCACGATCGATTGTTTCAGCGACAGACTTGGCTGAAAAGCAAGCAAGTTGCCCGAGCGAATGGTCAGGTTGCCGTCCTCGAGGTCGTACGAATTGACGTCGAAAGCCCGGTCGGCCAGGAGCATTTTGCCCGACCCCTCGGCCACCACCCAGTCGCTGGCGTGCAGTGGCGAATGGAACGAGGTGCGCACGAGACGGTCCAGCCGGCCGTGCCCGACACCGTTGAAGTCGATCGAGCCGTAGTAGGCGATCATCTTCCCCTTCTGCAGGAACCACTGGCTCCCCTTGAGCTCCACGCAGAAGGTGTAGGGGTTGACGTTGTCGTCGGGCGGCAGGGTCGCCGGGTCGAAGACCGCGGGGCCGGCGCCCGGGGTTCCGTAGGTGCTCACAGCTTCTCCTCCGACGCCTGGACGTACACCGCACCGCTGCCGCTCAGCTCCAGCTGGAACGCCTCGCCCGAGCCGCGGCCCACCATGTCCCGCCAGCCCAGGGCGGTCGACAGCTTGTTGCGGACCTCGCCGTGGTGGGCGACGTAGGCCTGCGGGTCGACGTGCACCGGGCGCTGCGGGGTGATCGGGATCTCGATGACGCCGCCGTGCGCCATGACCGCGACGGACCCGTGCCCCTTCAGGGTGGTCGTGAACAGCCCCTGGCCGCTGACCTGGCCGCGCACCATGCCCATCACGCCGCCCTGCGAGCCCAGGAACATCGTCCCCTGCCGGAGCGTGCCCTCGAAGGCCAGCAGGCGGTCCGCCTCGACGTACAGGGTGTCGCCGGCCAGCCGGATCACCTGGATGTGGTGGCCACCGTGCCCGAACAGGACCGTGCCGCTGCCCTCGACCGTCATCAGCGGGGTGTCCTCGTCGGCGACCCGGCGGCCGATCATCGACATGATCCCGCCCTGGCCACCCGCCGTGTTGGGCGTGAAGGACACCTCGCCCTTGTACGCGAGCATCGCGCCGCGCTGGCTGAACAGCCGCTGGCCGGGCGCGACCGTCGCCTCGACCATCTTCCCGTTGATCTCCCGGAAGCCCATCTCACACGTCTCCCGCGATCGTGTTCCGCTCGCTCGGCTGCACGTACACCAGGCCGTCCCCCTCGAACCGCATCTGGAACGCCTCGCCGCCGCCCTCCCCGAGCAGCGTGCGGAAGGTCACACCGGACTGGAAGGACTGCCGCAGGTTCCCCTGGTGCGCCACGTACGCGCCCGGGTCCACGGTCAGCGGGTACTGCGGGCTGACCCGCAGCACCACCGCCGGCCCGTCCGACATGATCGCCGCCTGGCCGTGGCCCTCGAGGGTCGTGGTGAACAGGCCGTTGCCCTGGGAGGCGCCGCGCAGGCCGGTGAACTCGGTCCCCGTGCGCAGCGCGCCGTCGGTGGCGAGCAGATTGCTCGACTCCACGTACAGCTTGTCGCCCTGCACGCCGACCAGGTTGATCTCGGAGGCGCGGTCCGCGAACCAGCAGGTCCCATGGCCCTTCACCTCCATCAACGTCATCTGCTCGCCGGTCAGCCGCCGGGTCACCATGCCCCGGATGCCCTCGCCGCCGCCGCTGAGTTTCCTGAAGGCCATCTCGCCGTCGTACGCGACCATCGAGCCGTTCTTCGCCTTCACGGCGTCCCCGGTCATGTCGACGGCGAGCACCTTGCTGCTCTGAAGTCGGAACATCGCCACGTAGGCGACGGTATCCGCAGGCCGGGCCCCGCGGACAGAGCCCCTGGGCGGAGAACGTCCCCGACCGCACCCCTAGGGGCCGGGGGGCCCGGACGGTTTGCCACAATGGGCCGGGACGCTTGTGCGTGCGTTCACAAACCATTCTCTCTGCCACCGAAGGTGACCCGTGGACCTCAAGACCGCCACCGCCCTCCGCCGCCTCCGCCTGGTCTCGGCCCCCGAGGCGATCTCGTTCCTGCTCCTGCTGGTCTGCTCGGTGCTGAAGCGGACCACGGACTTCAACGCCGTGCCGGTGATGGGGGCGGTGCACGGAGCGCTGTTCGTCCTCTACGTGATCTTCTGGGCCGACGCCTGGAACCGCGCCAAGTGGCCGCTGGGCACCGCCGCGCTGTACTTCGTGCTCTCGGTGCTCCCGGCCGGCGGCTTCTTCGCCGAGCGCCGGCTGCGGCGTGAGGCCGAGGACGCGGTCATCGCCTCCCGCGTGCGCAAGGAAGGCGTGGTGAACGCGTGATCGTCGCCTTCTCCGTGACGCCGCTGGGTGTCGGCGAGGACGTGGGGGAGTACGTCGCCGACGCCGTGCGGGTGGTGCGGGAGTCGGGGCTGCCGAACCGCACGGACGCGATGTTCACCTCCGTCGAGGGGGAGTGGGACGAGGTCATGGACGTCGTCCGGCGCGCGGTCGCCGCGGTCGAGCGCCGGGCCCCCCGGGTCTCCCTCGTCCTGAAGGCGGACATCCGCCCCGGTGTGACCGACGGACTGACCTCCAAGGTGGAGACGGTGGAGCGGCACCTCGCGCGGTAGCGCCCGCCGCGGGTGCCCCCGGGGTGCGTGCCGAGGGCGGCGGACCGAAGGGCGAGACGGAGCTGACCACCATGTGACCGGCCGGTAAGGTCTGGTCCGTGCCGAAGCCGCTCAGTCTCTCCTTCGATCCGATCGCGCGCGCCGACGAACGCTGGAAGCAGCGCTGGGGGAACGTGCCGTCCATGGCCGCGATCACCTCGATCATGCGCGCCCAGCAGATCCTGCTCGCCGAGGTCGACGCGGTGGTCAAGCCGTACGGGCTGACGTTCGCCCGCTACGAGGCCCTGGTGCTGCTCACCTTCTCCAAATCGGGCGAGTTGCCGATGTCCAAGATCGGCGAGCGGCTCATGGTGCACCCCACCTCCGTGACGAACACCGTGGACCGGCTGGTCAGGTCCGGCCTGGTCGCCAAGCGGCCCAATCCCAACGACGGCCGCGGCACCCTGGCCAGCATCACCGCCAAGGGCCGCGAAGTGGTCGAGTCGGCCACCCGCGACCTGATGGCGATGGACTTCGGGCTCGGGGTGTACGACGCGGAGGAGTGCGCCGAGATCTTCGCGATGCTGCGCCCGCTGCGGGTCGCGGCCGGCGACTTCGAGGAGCAGTGACCCGGGGCAAGATCTCCCGGAACGGGTCGTTACGCTCGACGGCATGAAGAAGAGCGTGCTGACCCGCTACCGGGTCCTGGCCTACGTCACCGGTGTGCTGCTCGTCGCGCTGACCCTCGGAATGATCGGCAAGTACGTCCTGGATCTGGGCGGCGCGGCTGACTTCACCCAAGTGGTCAGCATCGCGCACGGCTGGCTGTACGTCGTGTACCTGATCTTCGCCTTCGACCTGGGCTCCAAGGCGAAGTGGCCGGTCAAGAAGCAGCTGTGGGTGCTGCTGGCCGGCACGATCCCCACAGCCGCGTTCTTCGTCGAGCGCCGGATCAGCCACGAGCTGGAGGGCAGGCTCGCCGAGGACGCGCCCGCGCCGGCCAAGGCGTAGCGGGATCCAGGGGTCCGCCGTCGCACGCGTGCGTGCGGCGGTCGCCCTCACCCGTTCGCCAGGTCACTCCCGTCAGCCATCGACATTTACTAGGACGTCCAAGTAAATTCGGGGGTATGGACGCTGACGCCATCGAGGAGGGCCGCCGCCGCTGGCAGGCCCGGTACGACGCCGCACGCAAGCGCGAGGCCGACTTCACCACGCTCTCCGGGGACGCCGTGGAGCCGGTGTACGGGCCCCGGCCCGGGGACCGGTACGACGGGTTCGAGCGGATCGGCTGGCCCGGGGAGTACCCCTTCACCCGCGGCCTGTACGCGACGGGCTACCGGGGCCGCACCTGGACCATCCGGCAGTTCGCCGGGTTCGGCAACGCCGAGCAGACCAACGAGCGCTACAAGATGATCCTCCGCAACGGCGGAGGCGGGCTCTCGGTCGCCTTCGACATGCCGACCCTCATGGGCCGCGACTCCGACGACCCGCGCTCGCTGGGCGAGGTCGGGCACTGCGGTGTGGCGATCGACTCCGCGGCCGACATGGAGGTCCTGTTCAAGGACATCCCGCTGGGCGACGTCACGACGTCCATGACGATCAGCGGCCCGGCCGTGCCCGTGTTCTGCATGTACCTCGTCGCCGCCGAGCGGCAGGGCGTCGACCCGTCCGTCCTCAACGGCACGCTCCAGACGGACATCTTCAAGGAGTACATCGCCCAGAAGGAGTGGCTCTTCCAGCCCGAGCCCCACCTGCGGCTCATCGGCGACCTCATGGAGTACTGCGCGGGCGGGATCCCGGCGTACAAGCCGCTGTCCGTCTCCGGCTACCACATCCGCGAGGCCGGGGCGACGGCCGCCCAGGAGCTGGCCTACACCTTGGCGGACGGCTTCGGCTACGTGGAGCTGGGCCTCTCGCGCGGCCTGGACGTCGACGTCTTCGCTCCCGGCCTGTCCTTCTTCTTCGACGCGCACGTCGACTTCTTCGAGGAGATCGCCAAGTTCCGCGCGGCCCGCCGCATCTGGGCGCGCTGGATGCGCGACGTCTACGGCGCCACGTCCGACAAGGCCCAGTGGCTGCGTTTCCACACCCAGACCGCCGGTGTCTCCCTCACCGCCCAGCAGCCGTACAACAACGTCGTCCGCACGGCCGTCGAGGCCCTGGCCGCCGTCCTCGGCGGGACCAACTCGCTGCACACCAACGCGCTCGACGAGACCCTGGCCCTGCCGAGCGAGCAGGCCGCCGAGATCGCGCTGCGCACGCAGCAGGTGCTGATGGAGGAGACCGGCGTCGCCAACGTGGCCGACCCGCTGGGCGGTTCCTGGTACATCGAGCAGCTGACCGACCGCATCGAGGCCGACGCCGAGAAGATCTTCGACCAGATCAAGGAGCGCGGCCTGCGCGCCCACCCCGACGGGCAGCACCCGATCGGCCCGATCACCTCCGGCATCCTGCGCGGCATCGAGGACGGCTGGTTCACCGGCGAGATCGCCGAGTCGGCGTTCCGGTACCAGCAGGCGCTGGAGAAGGGCGACAAGAAGGTCGTCGGCGTCAACGTCCACACCGGCTCGGTGACCGGCGACCTGGAGATCCTGCGCGTCAGCCACGAGGTGGAGCGCGAGCAGGTACGGGTGCTGGCCGACCGGAAGGCCGCGCGGGACGACGCGGCGGTGCGCGCCGCCCTGGACGCCATGCTGGCGGCCGCCCGCAGCGGCGCCAACATGATCGAGCCGATGCTGGACGCCGTCCGCGCGGAGGCGACGCTCGGGGAGATCTGCGGGGTGCTCCGCGACGAGTGGGGTGTCTACACGGAGCCGGCCGGCTTTTGAGGGTCTACGACCCGAGCCCCTGCAACAGCACCCTGGTGAAGCCGCGGACCCACTCCTCGTCGGCGGGCTCCGCGCTCACCAGGGTGCGGTGCACCACCGCACCCGCCACCATGTCGAAGATCAGATCCACGGTGCGGGCTGCCGACTCCGGGTCGTCCTCCGCCGGGAGTTCGCCCCGCGCCTGGGCCCGGGCGCGGCCCTCCAGGACCAGCCGCTTCTGCCGGTCGACCACGGAGGCGCGGATGCGTTCGCGCAGCGCCTCGTCACGGGTGGCCTCCGCCACCACCGCCATCAGCCCGCTCCTCGCCTCCGGAAGGGCCAGGATCGCGGCGAACTGCAGCACCACGCCCTCGATGTCCCCGGCCAGCGAGCCGCAGTCGGGCAGCTCCAGTGCGTCGAACAACTCGGCCACCGCGTCGACGACCAGTTCGTTCTTGCCCGCCCAGCGGCGGTAGAGCGTCGTCTTCGCCACCCCGGCACGCGTCGCCACGTCCCCCAGGGTGAGTTTGGACCAGCCCAGCTCCACCAGCGCCTCACGGGTCGCCGCCAGGATCGCGGCGTCCGCCGCGGCGCTGCGCGGGCGCCCGGAACGGCCGGACGGGCTGCGACTGTGCATGTCCCGACCATAAACCGGCGGTTCCCGCACGGCCCCGTGAGGGAGATCACCGGGGGGTGGTGTCCCCCAGCCCTTGTCTGGCATTACGCTACGACTCGTAGCGAAAGCCCGTGCCGGACGTACACGGGCCTCGACACACACGGCGTGGGGTGGGGACCCGGCGCCGAGGGGCACCGACCGGCCCGGCTTCCACACCGCGTTTTCACACGCGCGCGCACTACGGGGGAGGATAGGCGCATGCAGCCACGGAACATGTCCATGAGCGGAGTCGTCGACCTCGCCGCGGTGAAGGCGGCCCAGGAGGCCAAGGCGAAGGCGGAGCAGGCGCGGGCCCAGGCGGCCCGCGAGGGCGGCACGGGGGCCATCTCCCCGGCCGACCTGGTCATCGACGTCGACGAGGCGGGCTTCGAGAGCGACGTCCTGCAGCGGTCCGCCGAGGTGCCCGTCGTCATCGACTTCTGGGCCGAGTGGTGTCAGCCCTGCAAGCAGCTGAGCCCCGTCCTGGAGCGGCTGGCCGTCGAGTACAACGGCCGCTTCCTGCTCGCCAAGATCGACGTCGACGCCAACCAGATGCTGATGCAGCAGTTCGGCGTCCAGGGGATCCCCGCGGTGTTCGCGGTGGTCGCCGGGCAGGCGCTGCCGCTCTTCCAGGGCGCCGCGGGCGAGGCGCAGATCCGGCAGACCCTGGACCAGCTGGTGCAGGTCGCCGAGCAGCGCTTCGGCCTGACCGGCCTCACCGTCGACCCGGAGGCCGAGCCGGGCGGCGCCCGCACGGCCCCCGAGCGTCCGGCCGGTCCGCACGACGCGCTCCTCGAAGCCGCCGTACGGGCGCTGGACTCGGGTGATCTCGGCGGCGCGGTCCAGGCGTACCGCAACGTGCTGAGCGAGGACCCGGCCAACGAGGAGGCCAAACTGGGCCTCGCCCAGGCCGAGTTGCTGCAGCGGGTGCAGGGCGCCGACCCGCAGCGCGTGCGCCGGGAGGCGGCCGAGAAGCCGTCCGACGTGCAGGCGCAGATCGCCGCCGCCGACCTGGACCTGGTGGGCGGTCACGTCGAGGACGCGTTCGGCCGGCTCATCGAGACGGTGGGACGCACGGCGGGCGACGACCGGGACGCCGCACGCGTGCGGCTGCTGGAGCTGTTCGAGGTGGTCGGGCCCGAGGACCCGCGGGTGATCGCGGCGCGCCGGGCCCTGGCGCGTGCCCTGTTCTGACCAGTCGTTAAACGCCCGGGCCTGTGGTGCCCGCGTGAAAAGTCTGCCGTGAAGGCGTCACTGCGGCCGCGCTTTGCCAAATCTTGGCAATCGCGGCCGCTGTTACTGCCAGTAAGTCCCGGGCGTTGATCTGTCGGAATCTGTCCAGCGATCAACAGCTTTGTACTGCCGCCCGGCGCCACCCTGAGTCGCCGTCCGAGACCGTTGGGTCGTTGTTCGGTTATCCCGCCGTTACTAGCGAGTAACGAACCCCCTTGTGCGGGCGGCGAGAATGCACCACGATCGGCCACGCTCGGTCCATTCCCGTACCCCGGCAGCCGGTTGGGTCGCGGGACGATCTGGGTCCCCACCGAGCAGAGCCGGCGGCAGTGGCGCCGGCTCCAGGACAGGGGGGTCTTCACCCACCGGGTGAAGCCTGTCCAGCAGGGTTGTGCGTGATGCGTGTCAGGCGCGACCAGTGGTTGTCGCTCGGGGGTGATCGCCGGTGATTCGGGCGCAGTTGCGCCGCCGAGTGCAGGCGCTCTCCTTCCCGAGGACGTAGCACTTCTCCCATCCCTGTCCGGCCGAGCCGCGATGCGTAGCGAGCCGGGACAGGAGATGTACGTCCGAGAAGGAGGAAATATGGAGTCCCAGGTGCGTGGCGGGACCAGATGGAAGCGGTTCGCTGTGGTCATGGTGCCCAGCGTCGCCGCGACGGCTGCTGTGGGTGTGGCGCTCGCGCAGGGTGCCCTCGCGGCATCATTCAGTGTGTCGGGGCAGTCGTTCAAGGTTACGGCCGAGGAACTGCACGGCCAGGGCTTCGCGCAGTACGGAGCGATCGACTCCGGCTACACGATGTCCGGTGACAAGACGCTTCACCCGGTGGCAGTCTCGTCGTTCCAGAGCGCGACCATCAAGAAGCTGTGCCAGTCGGTCGTCACCCCGAACATCCCGATCCTCGGGTCCGTCAGCCTGACGCTGAGGGCGGGTGACAGCAGCGATGAGAAGAAACAGGTCGCGGCTGAGAACCTGTACATCGACGTCGAGAACCTCGACGCGACGAAGGCCGTGTTCCACGGCATCGACATCGGTGTGGCCGCCGGCGAGACGGGCCCCGACAAGGGCGGAAAGGGCCCCGGCCTGAAGGAAGGCAAGGGCCAGACCAACCCGAACGGCTTCGCGCAGCAGGCCACCGAGGCGGACTTGTACGGGGTGAAGCAGACGGCGTGGGCGACCACCGCCGGAACCTTCACGCTTCCCGGTCTGTCGATGAAGCTGCAGCAGGGCACGCACGAGTGCTACTAGGCATTCGGTGACGGGCGGGGGAGCCCATGGCCCCCCGCCCGTCCATACCGGGCCCGTGCCCGCGCCCACATCCGCATGTCAGCAACACCCTCACCAGAGCATTGCCGCACCAGGGAGCTGTTTTCCATGAGCGCCGAGACCCCTGCCGCAACCGGTCAGTTCAGCCGCCGGAGGCTGCAGTTCCGCGCCTGGCGGGGCAGCCGCCCCTTCTGGGCCGGCCTGTACATCATGCTCGGCGGCATTCCGATCATGTACTTCCCTTACGCGAACCTGCAGATCGGCCATCTGACATTGGCGATGGCCACCACCGCAGGCGCGGGTTCCCTGATCATCGGTGTGCTGCTTGTCGTCCTGGGCGTGAGCCTCTGGTTCCAGAAGCACATCCGGGTCTTCGCGGGTGTCGCGGCGATCCTGCTCGGTCTGGTGTCTCTCCCCGTGTCCAACTTCGGCGGCTTCGTCATCGGCTTCCTGCTGGCTTTGGTCGGCGGCGCGCTGGCCTGTGCGTGGGCGCCGGGCGTGCCTTCCACGCCGCAGTCGGCCGAGAAGGCGCCCGCGGATGAGGGCGTGCCCTTCGGCACCACGGACACCACTGTCCTGGGGCCCGTCGGCCCGACGAGTGACCCGAACGATCTGTCAGGAACGAACCCGGCCAACGGGGCGAACGGGAGGCACAGTGCCGGCTGACGAGGTGACACAAGGGACTGAAGCGGAGGTGTCCCGCGCGAGAACGGGTCCCCGTCACGCGGCTCCCAAGAAGCCGCTGTTCACCAGGTTCCAGATGCCGGCCGGCAAGGCGATAGCCATGGCGGCGATGCCCACCGCCGTTCTCATGGGCATGGGATTCACCCCGACGCTGGCCCTCGCCGACGACCAACCCTCGGCGTCGAACAGCCTCAAGGCCGACGAGTACAAGGACTGCGTCGAGGCGCTCGACAAGGACAAGGACAAGGACGACGCCTCGCCCTCTCCCTCGCCCTCGGCGAGCAGCAGCGAGGACGACGGGGAGAAGGACGCGGGCACGGCCGAGCCGACCCCCTCGGCGTCCGCGGGCGGTTCGGACGCGGACGCGGACAAGGGCCCGGTGGGTTCGTCCGGTTCGTCAGGTTCGTCGGATTCAGGTTCCGACGACCCGGGCGACAAGGCCGAACCGAAGCCCACCCCTTCCGCCTCCGGGGACGCCTCGGACGAGAAGGAGGAGGCGGCGCCCAGCCCGTCGGAGTCCAAGAGCGGCGGCAACATCCTCGAGGACATCGGCGACACGATCGGCGGCATCCTCACGGGCGGCAAGTCCACCGAGAGCCCGAGCCCGACGCCCTCCGCGTCCACGTCGCCGTCCGCGCGGGCCGGCACGCCGGAGGAGGCCGGGAAGCCCTCGGGCACGGACACGTCCGACGCGTCCGGCAGCGTCGAGGACACGGCCGGCAAGGCCACCGGCGCCGCGAAGGACACCGTCGAGGACGCCGCGAAGGACAGCGCCGACGCGGCGTCGAAGGCGGCGGACGACGCCGAGGACAAGGCCGACGAGGCGGCGGACGAGGCCACCGCTTCCCCCAGCCCCTCCGCGAGCCCCTCGGTCGACCCCGAGGACTGCCCGGCCGCCACCGACGCCGAGGGCGGCGTCGACAACCAGATCCTCGTGCCCGACGACCCGTGGTACCTGGAGGCCAGCTCCCTGACCCTCAAGGGCGCCGACTACCAGGGCATCGTCGAGGTGAGAACGGCGAGCGGGGCCACCAAGAGGGTGCTGAAGTACGTCATCAGCGACGGCACCGACATCGGGGACCTGCACCAGCTGGTGAAGGACCGGCAGTCCGGCAAGACGCATCACGTCCAGGCCGCCAAGGGGTCGACCTCCACGATCGACGGCGGCAAGACGGTGATGTACACGGAGAGCATCTCCGGCAACCTGCTCGGGCTGATCCCGGTCACCTTCGACCCGGAGCACCCGCCGCCCCTGAACATCCCGCTGATCTACTTCACCAAGGTCAAGGTCACCCAGGCCGCCCAGTTCGGCGGCACGCTGACGGTGCCGGGGCTGCGCCAGTACGTGACGGACTGAGCGACGCACCGACCGGCACCGACGCCGAGGGCGCCCCCTGTTCACAGGGGGCGCCCTCGGTCGTACGGCGGGGTGGGCCGGGGTCAGGCCGTCGCTTCGCCCAGGTGGTGGACGCGGACCATGTTGGTGGTGCCGGGCACGCCGGGGGGCGAACCGGCGGTGATCACCACGATGTCGCCGGCGTTGAAGCGGTTGAGCTTGACCAGCTCCTGCTCGACCAGTTCGACCATCTCGTCGGTGCTGTTGACGAACGGCACGACGTACGGCTCGACACCCCAGCTCAGCGCCATCTGGTTGCGGGTGCCCTCGTCGGTGGTGAAGGCGATGATCGGCTGCTGGGCGCGGTAGCGGGACAGCCGGCGGGCGGTGTCGCCGGACTGCGTGAAGGCCACCAGACCGCGGCCGCCCAGGAAGTCGGCGATCTCGCAGGCGGCACGGGCCACCGAACCGCCCTGCGTGCGGGGCTTCTTGCCCGGCACGAGCGGCTGCAGGCCCTTGGACATCAGCTCCTGCTCGGCCGCGGTGACGATCTTCGACATCGTCTTGACGGTCTCGATCGGGTAGGCGCCCACACTCGACTCGGCGGACAGCATGACCGCGTCGGCCCCGTCGAGGATCGCGTTGGCCACGTCGGAGGCCTCGGCGCGGGTCGGACGGGAGTTGGTGATCATCGACTCCATCATCTGGGTCGCCACGATCACCGGCTTGGCGTTGCGCCGGCACAGCTCGATCAGGCGCTTCTGCACCATGGGGACCTTCTCGAGCGGGTACTCGACGGCCAGGTCACCGCGGGCGACCATCACGCCGTCGAACGCCATCACGACGTCCTCCATGTTCTGCACCGCCTGCGGCTTCTCCACCTTGGCGATGACCGGGACGCGGCGGCCCTCCTCGTCCATGATGCGGTGCACGTCCTGGACGTCCTTGGCGTCCCGGACGAACGACAGCGCGACCAGGTCGCAGCCCATGCGGAGCGCGAAGCGCAGGTCCTCGACGTCCTTCTCGGACAGGGCGGGCACGTTGACGGCCGCGCCGGGCAGGTTGATGCCCTTGTGGTCGGAGATGACGCCGCCCTCGATGACGATCGTCTTCACCCGGGGGCCCTCGACCTCGGTCACCTTCAGCTCGACGTTTCCGTCGTTGATGAGGACCTGGTCGCCCTTGTTCACGTCGCCGGGCAGGCCCTTGTAGGTGGTCCCGCAGATCGTCTTGTCGCCGGGGACGTCCTCGGTGGTGATGGTGAACTCGTCACCGCGGACCAGCTCCACGGGACCCTCGGCGAAGGTCTCCAGCCGGATCTTCGGGCCCTGGAGGTCGGCGAGGACACCGATGGCCCGGCCGGTTTCCTTGGCGGCGGCCCGGACCCGGTCGTACCGGCCCTGGTGCTCGGCGTGCGAGCCGTGGCTGAAGTTGAAGCGGGCCACGTTCATGCCGGCTTCGATCAGCGCGACAAGCTGCTCGTGGGAGTCGACCGCGGGGCCGAGAGTACAGACGATTTTCGAACGGCGCATGGGGCGATCCTATCGGTTTGTTTCCCAGCGGAATATTCCGTCTGGCGGAAAATACAAAAGGGCGGGTTGCCGCTCAGGTGTGATTCCCCGAACCAATTACCAGCGCGTAGGTCTGAGTCGCGATCTCCATTTCCTCGTCGGTGGGGACCACGGCCACCGCCACCCGGGCATCCTTCGGGGAGATCAGCCGCGCCTCGTCGGAGCGCACCGCGTTGCGCCCGGGGTCCACGGCGAGGCCCAGCCCGTCCAGGCCCGCCACGGCGGCCTCGCGTACGGGCGCCGCGTTCTCGCCGACACCGGCGGTGAAGGCGACCGCGTCCACCCGCCCGAGAACGGCGTAATAGGCGCCGATGTACTTCTTCAGCCGGTGAATGTAGATGTCGAACGCCAGCTGCGCCTGCTCGTCGCCCGCGTCGACGCGGCGGCGGATCTCCCTCATGTCGTTGTCGCCGCACAGACCGATCAGACCGCTCCTCTTGTTGAGAAGAGTGTCGATCTCGTCGGCGGACATTCCACCGACACGCATCAAATGGAAGATGACGGCCGGGTCCATGTCTCCGGAGCGCGTACCCATCACGAGCCCTTCCAAAGGCGTCAGGCCCATGGAGGTGTCCACGCACCGGCCGCCCCGCACGGCCGAGGCCGACGCCCCGTTGCCCAGGTGCAGCACGATCACGTTCACCTCGGACGGGTCCTTGCCGAGCAGCTCCGCCGTGGCGCGGGAGACGTAGGCGTGCGAGGTGCCGTGGAAGCCGTAGCGGCGGATGCGGTGCTCGTCGGCGGTGCGCACGTCGATCGCGTAGCGGGCGGCCGACTCCGGCATCGTCGTGTGGAAGGCGGTGTCGAAGACGGCGACCTGCGGCAGGTCCGGCCGCAGCGCCTGCGCCGTGCGGATGCCGGTGAGGTTGGCCGGGTTGTGCAGCGGCGCCACCGGGATGAGCCGCTCGATCTCGGCGAGCACGGTGTCGTCGATCACGGTCGGCTCGGTGAAGGACTTCCCCCCGTGCACCACCCGGTGCCCGATCGCGGCCAGTTCGGGCGAGTCCAGCCCCAGCCCGTCGTTGGCGAGTTCCTCCGCGACGGCCTTCAGGGCGGCGTCGTGGTCGGCGATCGCGCCGCCGCGCTCCCGGCTCCCGCCGCCGGCCGGGGTGTGCTTCAGCCGGGAGGTCTGCTCGCCGATCCGCTCGACCAGGCCCACCGCCAGCCGGCTGCCGTCCCGCATGTCGAGCAGCTGGTACTTCACCGACGAGGAACCGGAGTTGAGGACGAGGACACGGGTCGGGCTCACTGGGCGGCCGCCTTCTCGCTCGGGGACGGGGACTGGGCCTGGATCGCCGTGATGGCGACGGTGTTGACGATGTCCTGCACCAGGGCGCCCCGGGACAGGTCGTTGACCGGCTTGCGCAGGCCCTGCAGCACCGGTCCGACGGCGATGGCGCCGGCCGAGCGCTGCACCGCCTTGTAGGTGTTGTTGCCGGTGTTCAGGTCGGGGAAGATCAGCACGCTCGCCTGCCCGGCGACCTCCGAGCCGGGCAGCTTGGTCGCCGCGACCGACGGCTCCACCGCGGCGTCGTACTGGATCGGGCCCTCGATCCTCAGGTCGGGCCGGCGGCTGCGCACCAGCGCGGTGGCCTCGCGGACCTTGTCGACGTCGGCGCCCGAGCCGGAGGTGCCGGTGGAGTACGACAGCATGGCGATCCGCGGCTCCACCCCGAACTGCGCGGCGGTGGTGGCCGACTGGATGGCGATGTCGGCCAGCTGCTCGGCGTCCGGGTCCGGGTTGACCGCGCAGTCGCCGTAGACGAGCACCTTGTCGGCCAGGCACATGAAGAACACCGACGAGACGATGTCCGCGTCCGGCCTGGTCTTGATGATCTCGAAGGCCGGGCGGATCGTCGCGGCCGTGGAGTGCACCGAGCCCGACACCATGCCGTCGGCGAGGCCCTCCTGGACCATGAGCGTGCCGAAGTAGTTCACGTCCGAGACGACGTCGTACGCCAGCTCCACGGTCACGCCCCGGTGGGCGCGCAGGGCCGCGTACTTCTCGGCGAAGGAGTCGCGCAGCTCGGAGGTGGCCGGGTCGATCAGCCGGGACTCGCCGAGGTCCACACCGAGGTCGGCGGCCTTCTTGCGGATCTGGTCGACCGGCCCGAGCAGGGTCAGCTCGCACACGCCCCGGCGCAGCAGCACCTCCGCGGCGTGCAGCACCCGCTCCTCGGTGCCCTCGGGCAGCACGACCCGGCGCAGGTCGCTGCGGGCCTGCTCCAGCAGCTTGTGCTCGAACATCATCGGCGTGACGCGGTCGCTGCTCGGCGCGGAGACGCGACCGGCCAGCGCGGCGGTGTCGGTGTACCGCTCGAACAGGCCGAGGGCGCGCTCCGCCTTGCGCGGGGTGGCCGCGTTGAGCTTGCCCTCCAGGGAGAACAACTGCTCGGCGGTGGGGAAGCTGGTGCCGGCCACCGACAGCACCGGGGTGCCGGGGGCGAGGCGGTCGGCCAGGGTCAGGATGTCCCGGCCGGGCACCTCGTCCAGGGTGAGCAGCACGCCCGCGATCGGCGGGGTCCCGGCGCTGTGGGCGGCCAGCGCGCCGACGACCAGGTCCGCCCGGTCGCCCGGGGTGACGACGAGGCAGCCCGGCGTCAGGGCGTTCAGGAAGTTCGGCAGCATCGCACCGCCGAAGACGAAGCCGAGCACGTCCCGGGCGAGACCCGAGTCGTCACCGAGCACCACCCGGGCGCCGAGCGCGTGGCTGATCTGCGAGACCGTCGGGGCGGACAGCGCGGGCTCGTCGGGCAGGACGTAACAGGGCGCGGGCAGCCGGGAGTCCAGCTGGGCGGCGATCGTGTCCCGGTCCTCGCGGGCCACGCGGTTGGTGACCATCGCCAGGACGTCGCAGCCCAGGGTGTCGTAGGCCCGGTAGGCGTTGCGCGTCTCCGCGAGCACCGACTCCACGCTCTGTCCGCGCCCGCCGACGACGGGGATCACCGAGGCGCCGAACTCGTTGGCCAGCCGTGCGTTGAGCGACAGTTCGTCGGGCAGCTGGGTGTCGGCGTAGTCGGTGCCCAGGACCAGGACCACGTCGTAGTCGCGGGCGACCAGGTGGAAGCGGTCGACCAGGGTGGAGACCAGCTCGTCCGTGCCGGCCTCGGCCTGGAGGGCGGACGCCTCCTGGTAGTCCATGCCGTAGACCGTCGCCGGGTCCTGGGTGAGGCGGTAGCGGGCGCGCAGCAGCTCGAAGAGGCGGTCGGGCCCGTCGTGCACCAGGGGCCGGAAGACGCCGACCCGGTCGACCTGCCGGGTGAGGAGTTCCATGACCCCCAGTTCGACGACCTGGCGGCCGTCGCCGCGGTCGATGCCGGTCACGTACACGCTGCGGGTCACGCGCGCTCTCCGTTTCGTCTCGAGTGGGGGGTGTGCGGCCAAGGGTGGCGGCCCTGCTTCACGGCTATCCAGCCAGAGGCACAAAAATCGCCCACCGAGGTGAGCAGAACCCTCTTGACAATACCTCTGCGGCTATATAAGGCGCCCGTCAGATCGGGGTTCCCCGGCGGGGTGCGGGGCGTGAAACAATCGGCAGTGGCTCACCGGCGTCAACAGCGAGCAGGAGACACAGCACGATGCGTATCGGAGTTCTCACCGCAGGCGGCGACTGCCCCGGACTGAACGCCGTGATCCGGTCGGTCGTGCACCGGGCGGTCGACAACTACGGCGACGAGGTCATCGGGTTCGAAGACGGGTACGCGGGGCTGCTGGACGGGCGCTACCGCAACCTCGACCTGGAGTCCGTCAGCGGCATCCTCGCCCGCGGCGGCACGATCCTCGGCTCGTCGCGGCTGGAGCGCGACCGGCTCCGCGAGGCCTGCGAGAACGCCTCGGACATGATCCACCAGTTCGGCATCGACGCGCTGATCCCGATCGGCGGCGAGGGCACCCTCACGGCGGCCCGCATGCTCTCCGACGCGGGCCTGCCGGTCGTGGGCGTGCCCAAGACGATCGACAACGACATCTCCTCCACCGACCGCACCTTCGGCTTCGACACCGCGGTCGGCGTCGCCACCGAGGCGATGGACCGCCTGAAGACCACCGCCGAGTCCCACCAGCGGGTGATGGTGGTCGAGGTCATGGGCCGCCACGCCGGCTGGATCGCCCTGGAGTCCGGCATGGCCGCCGGTGCGCACGGCATCTGCCTGCCGGAGCGCCCGTTCGACCCGGCCGACCTGGTGAAGATGGTCGAGGAGCGCTTCTCCCGCGGCAAGAAGTTCGCCGTGGTCTGCGTGGCCGAGGGCGCTCACCCGGCCGACGGCTCCATGGACTACGGCAAGGGCGCCATAGACAAGTTCGGCCACGAGCGCTTCCAGGGCATCGGCACGGCCCTCGCCCACGAGCTGGAGCGGCGCCTGGGCAAGGAGGCCAAGCCGGTCATCCTCGGCCACGTCCAGCGCGGCGGTGTTCCCACCGCCTACGACCGGGTGCTCGCCACCCGGTTCGGCTGGCACGCGGTGGAGGCCGCGCACCAGGGCCGGTTCGGCCACATGACCGCGCTGCGCGGGACGGACATCGTGATGGTGCCGCTCGCGGAGGCCGTGACCGAGCTGAAGACGGTGCCGAAGGACCGCATGGACGAGGCCGAGTCGGTCTTCTAGACCCTGGCGGCCCCGTCGGGCCCGGCCGGGTCAGGCCCGCCGGGCCCGACGCCCTGCCGGGCGGTCCGTCTGCCTGCCAGGGGGCGGCGTCAGGTGACCTCCCTGCGGCCGTCGTCCTGGAGCTTCGTCCAGAAGTGCTCGACGATCCGCTCCAGGAAGTCCTGGCCGGCGCCGCCCGCGTCACCGCTGCCGCCGCCCCAGCTGAGGGTGGCGGCCATGTGCCCCTGGTAGTCCTCGTGCAGACCGTGCAGGGCCGCCTCCAGCGACCGCCGGGTCAGCGGCACCAGCCGGGCCACCGGGCGCACGTACGCCTGCCAGCGGGTGGTGGCCGCGCTGCGCAGCAGTTCGCCGAGTCTGCGCTCGCGTCCGGTGACGGTGACGAAGTCGGCCAGGCCGAGGTCGAGCACCTCGGCCAGGGCCGTCGACTGGCGCTCGGTCCCGCGCCAGTGGTCGGTCTCCTCCATCCGCAGATAGGCGTGCAGGTCGTGTCCCACGGCGCGGGCCACGTCCTCGGGCGCGAGGCAGCGCGCGATGCGGTGTTCGCGCAGCGTGCGCGGCCTGCCGATGAGTTCGGCGGGCGAGCACCACAGCACGCCCGCCAGGGCGGTGAGTTCGGAGGCCGCGGGGGCGGCCAGCCCGCGCTCCCAGGCGATGACGTGGTCGGGGGTGACGTGGGCGTGCCCGTAGGAGACCCGCATGCCGTGGGCGACATGCTCGGGAGCCATGCCGAGGGCGGCCCGCAGGCGGCGGGCCGCGGAGGCGTCGAAGGGCGGGGACGGGGTCGCGGCAGGGGGATCGCTCGGACGGGGTGATGGTCGGCGCACGGGCCACAAGCTAGGGGCGCGCGACCGCCTCGACTACGGTCAGTTCGGCCAGGATCACGGATTGTAGGAACGTACGGCTACTCACCGGTTCGGGTGGCGTGGGGGAGCGCCTGCCGAGCGCCTGTCGGAGGGACGGGTGTGCGGCCGGGCAGGGCGCGCGAGCCGGTGCGCGCGGGCGCGCGAGCGCCCCGGACGCGAGAACGGCAAGCTCAATGGGCATATGCGTCAACGGTGTGCAGGTCCGGCTTCCCGTCGGCGCACGGCGCCCGTCCGGGGAGCGGGTGGGGCGGGGTCGTCCGCGCGGGCGGGAATCGAAGACGGGTGCGCCGTCGTCAACCCCTTGCGCACGGACGGAGGACGGCGGTCCGCGGCGCGATCCGTACCCCGGGCGGCCGGGCGCGGACACCCTTCACCGCCTCGCCCCGGGGCGAGATCCGTCAGCCCTTCACCGCCCCGCCCAGGGCGAAGCCTCCTCCCAGCCGGCGGGCGATGAGGACGTACAGGAGGATCACCGGCGTCGAGTACACGATCGAGAACGCCGCCAGCTGCCCGTAGGCCACCATGCCGCGGTTGCCGAAGAAGTCGTTGATGCTGACCGACGCCGGCATCCGGTCGGGGGTGAGCAGGAGCATGAAGGGGACGAAGAAGTTGCCCCACATCATGACGAAGGAGAACACCGTCACCACGGCCACGCCCGGGCCCATCAAAGGCAGCACGATCCGCAGCAGCGACTGCGGGGCCGACGCGCCGTCGGTCCAGGCCGCCTCCTCCAGCTCCTTCGGGACGCCGTCCATGAAGTTCTTCATCAGCCAGATGGCGAACGGCAGTTGGGAGGCGGCGAAGAAGAAGACGGTGCCCTGCACGGTGTCGATCAGATCCACCCGGACGAAGAGCGCGTAGACCGGCACCATGATCGCCGTGATGGGCAGGCTCGTGGCGAACAGGGTCGTCAGCAGGAACGGCCGGTTGAAGCGGGAGCGGAACCGGGACAGCGGATAGGCGGCCAGGGCCGCGCAGGCCACGGTCAGCAGGGTCGCCCCGCCGCACAGGACGAGGCTGTTGAGCAAGGGCGTGAAGGTGATCTCGGAGGTCAGGATCGCGTCGAAGTGGTCCAGGGTCACCCCGTCGGGTGCCTTCACCCTGAGGCCGGCGTGCGGGTCGAGGGCGGACAGGACGACCCAGGCCAGGGGCAGGACGAACGCGGCGGCGACCGCCAGCAGTCCCGCGTCGGCGGCCAGCCGGCGGGCGGCGCGGCGGGAGGCGAGGGTGTGCGGCACGGGCGTCACACCTCCGTCCGCAGCAGGCGCAGGTAGACCAGGGAGAACAGGGAGCCGACCACGAGCAGGAGCAGGGCCACCGCGGTGCCGTAGCCGATCAGGCTGTTCTGGAAGGCCTGTTCGTACATGAACAGCGGCAGCGTCTGGCTCCTGCCGCCCGGGCCGCCCCTGGTCATCACCCAGATCAGCCCGAAGACCGACAGGGTCTGCAGGGTGTTGAGCATCAGGTTCGTGCCGATGGACCGGCGGATCATCGGCAGGGTGATGTACCACATGCGGCGCCAGCCGCCCGCCCCGTCGACCTCGGCCGCCTCGGTGATCTCCTGCGGGATCTCGTTCAGCGCGGCCGAGTAGACCAGCATCGAGAAGGCCGTGCCGCGCCAGACGTTGGCGAAGGACACCGCCAGGATCGGCAGGGTGAACAGCCAGTTCTGGGACGGCAGGTGCAGCCACTCCAGCACGGCGTTCAGCGTGCCCTCGCGGCGGAAGAAGGCGTACAGCAGGAAGCCGGCCACCACCTCCGGCAGCACCCACGCCGTGACCACGATGCCTCCGGTGAGGGTGCGCACCGGTTTCGACGCGCGCCGCATCAGCGCGGCGAGGGCCAGGCCCAGCGTGTTCTGCCCGGCCAGGGCCGACAGGACCGTGAACACCAGCGTCAGCCACACGGCGTTGAGGAACGCCTCGTCCTCGAAGGCCCGGGCGAAGTTGCCGAAGCCGACGAACGACTCCTGGGCCTGGCCGGTGAGCTTCAGGTCGGTGAAGGCGATCCAGACGCAGTAGCCGATCGGCCCGGCGAGGAAGAGCAGCAGCAGGACGACCGCGGGGAGAAGGGGCAGGGCCCGCACCGGCAGGCGGGGGCCGTGTGCCGGGCGGACGTCCGGGGACGTCTTGGTGAGGCGCGGGTGCGGTGCGGTGGCGGTCATGCGAGGCCCTCGCTCACCGTTCGGTCACCTGGCCGTCCGTGGCCTCCTTGAGGGCTTCGGTGTAGGCGGCGGTCGCCTCCTCCACCGAGGCGTCGCCCGTGGTGACGCTCTCCATCGCCTCCTGGACGGCCGTGGAGACCTGGGGGTACGCGGGGTAGGCGGGGCGGTAGTGGGTGTGCGCCACCAGGTCCGTGAAGAACTCGATGCCGGGCTGGGCGTCGACGTACGCGGGGTCCTCGGCGACGTCCTCACGGACGGCGATGCCCGAGTTGGCGACGTACCACTTCCGGGCGTTGGCCTTGGACTGCATCGTCTTGATGAACTCGAAGGCCAGGTCGGGGTTGCCGGCCTTGGCCGGGATCGACCAGGTCCAGCCGCCCGACATGCTCACCTTGCCGGGCGCCTGGCCGTGCTGGGTGGGCATGGCGGCCAGGCCCAGTTCCTTCGACCACTCGGGCCACTCGTGGCCGCTGCCGGGCAGCCAGTCCTGCGGCAGCCACGAGCCGTCCAGGGCGATGCCGAGCTTGCCCTGCGGCAGCCACTCGCCGCGCACCCGGGTCATGACATTGGGGTCGAGGGCGTCGGAGACGTCGGGGCCGAGTCCCTCCCGGTAGACCGTCTCGACGAAGGAGAGGGCGTCCTCGAAACCCCGGCCGCCGGCGATCCACTTCTTGCTCGACTTGTCGTAGAGCGGGTCCGTGCTGCCGTCGCCGGTGCCGTAGAGCAGCATCTCGAAGGTCTGCATGGTGGCGGCCTCGCCGACGGGCTTGCCTGTGTAGACGTTCAGCGGGATGACGCCGGGAACCTTCTTCTTGACGGCGCGGGCGGCCGTCAGGATGTCCTTCCAGGTCCTCGGCTGCCAGTCGGCGGGAAGGCCGGCCTCGGCGAAGACGTCCTTGTCGAACCAGAGTCCGCGGGTGTCGGTGCCGTCGGGCACGCCGTAGGTCTTGCCGTCCTCGCCCCTGGCGGCGGCCTTGGCCGTGTCGATGAACCGGTTCCAGTCCGGCCACTTGGCGAGGTACGCGTCGAGCGGCTTCAAGTAGCCGCTGGTGATGTCCGAGTTGATGAGGAACGTGTCCTCGTAGACCAGGTCCGGGGCGGTCTTGGGGGAACGGAGCATCTGCTGGAGCTTGGTGTAGTACTCCGAGTCCGGGGCCTTGATCGGGACCAGTTCGACCTTCTTGCCGGGGTGGGCCTTCTCGAACTGCTTCCTGATGTCCGCGAGATAGGTGTCCATCACCTTCACGGAGTTGTCCGTGGACTGCTTGAAGGAGACCTTCACGGTGTCCGGGTCGCTGCCGGAACCCCCGCCGCAGGCGGTGAGGGCGGAGGCGGCGACGACCAGGGCGACGAGGGGGGTGAGGGCGGCGGTGGGGCGCACGGGCACGACCTCCTGCGGGCGCACTTCGTTGTGGCCGGGACGGCTGCGTCGTGAACCTAGGTCGAGTGGTCTGGTCAGGTCAATGCGTCTGCGGGGGCCCGATCGCCGGCTGATGGGCCGTCACGGGCCGGTGACCCAGCGGTACTGCAGCTCGGGCCGCCCCACCGTGCCGTACTGCGGACGGCGGGCCGCGCGGCCCGCGTCGACCAGGTGCTCCAGGTAACGGCGGGCGGTGATACGGGAGATGCCGACGCTCTCGGCGACCCCGGCGGCCGTCAGCCCCTCGGCGCTGTCGCGCAGGGCGAGGGTCACCCGCTCCAGGGTCGGTGCGCTCAGTCCCTTGGGCAGGGCGGCCGGTCCGGGTGCGCGCAGGGCCGCGAGCGCCCGGTCCACCTCGTCCTGCCCGCTCGCCTCGCCGACCGCCGCGTGGAACTCGGCGTACCGCGCGAGCCGGTCGCGCAGGGTGGCGAAGGTGAACGGCTTCAGCACGTACTGCACCACCCCGAGCGAGACGCCCTCGCGCACGACGGCCAGGTCGCGGGCCGACGTCACCGCTATCACGTCGGCCTGGTGCCCGGCCGCCCGCAGGGAGCGAGCCAGTTGCAGTCCGTGCACGTCCGGCAGGTGCAGATCGAGCAGGAGCAGGTCGACCGGGGTGCGCTCCAGCACCCGGCGGGCCTCCGCGCCCGTGTGGGCCTTGCCCACGGCGACGAACCCGGGCACCCGGCCGACGTAGAGGACGTGCGCGTCGGCGGCGACCGGGTCGTCCTCCACGACCAGGACGCGGATGGCCTTGTCGCTGCTCGTCATGCGTCGCCTCCGGCGCCTCGGCCCGCCGGGGCCGTGGAGGTCACGCCCCCGCCCGTCCCCGGCTCCCGCAGCGGCAGCCGTACCTCGAACTCGGCTCCGCCCCCGTCGGCCTCCGCCACGGTGAGCGAGCCGCCGTGCCGCTGGGCCGTCTGCCGGACCAGTGCCAGTCCCAGGCCCCGGCCGCCCGGGCCCGCCGGTTTGGTCGAGAAACCGCGCTCGAACACCGCCTCGGCGTGCGCGGGGTCGACGCCCGGGCCGGTGTCCGAGACCCGCAGCACCAGTTCCGGGCCGGTCGCGGGGCGCTGCGTGCGGGCCGTGACCGTCACCCGCGCTCGCACGGTGCCCTGGGCCGCGTCCACCGCGTTGTCGATCAGATTGCCCAGGATGGTCACCAGGTCCCGGGCGGGCAGGGTGTCGGGCAGCAGACCGTCGTCGAGGCTGCTGTCCTGCGACACCACCAGCTCCACGCCCCGCTCGTTCGCCTGGGCCGTCTTGCCCAGCAGCAGCGCCGCCAGCACCGGCTCGCTCACCGCCGCCACGACCTGGTCGGTCAGGGCCTGCGCCAGCTCCAGCTCGGCCGTGGCGAACTCCACCGCCTCCTGCGCCCGGCCCAGTTCGATCAGCGAGACGACCGTGTGCAGCCGGTTCGCCGCCTCGTGCGCCTGCGAGCGCAACGCCTGGGTGAACCCCCGCTCGGAGTCCAGCTCGCCCATCAGCGACTGCAGTTCGGTGACGTCGCGCAGGGTGACCACCGTGCCGCGCCGCTCCCCGCCCGACACCGGCGAGGTGTTGACCACCAGCACACGGGACGCCGTCAGATGCACCTCGTCCACCCGCGGCTCCGACGCCAGCAGCGCACCGGTGAGCGGTGCGGGCAGCCCCAGCTGCGCCACCGACCTGCCCACCACGTCCCCCGCCACGCCGAGCAACTCACGCCCCCCGTCGTTGATCAGCGCCACACGGTACTGCCCGTCCAGCATCAGCAGCCCTTCGCGCACCGCGTGCAGGACGGCCTGATGGTAGTCGTGCATCCGGCTCAGCTCGCTCGCGTTCATCCCGTGGGTGTGGCGGCGCAGCCGGGCGTTGACGACGTAGGTGCCGACCGCGCCCAGCAGCAGCGCGCCGGCCGCGACGCCCAGCAGGGCCGTGAGCTGTTCCTGCACCCGCTGCGTGATCTGCTCGACCCGGATGCCCGCGCTGACCAGCCCGACCACCCTGTCGCCGTCCCGGATCGGGGTGACCGCGCGGACCGACGGGCCGAGCGTGCCGGTGTAGGTCTCGGTGAAGGTCTGGCCCCGCAGGGCGCGCTCGGTGTGCCCCTGGAAGGTCTGCCCGATCTGCCGTGGATCGGGATGGGTCCAGCGGATGCCCCGCGGATCCATGATCGTGACGAAGTCGACCTCGGTGTCCCGCATGACCTTCAGCGCGTACGGCTGCAGCTCGGCGGTCGGATCGGGGGTGCGGGCCGCCGAGAGCACGGAGGGGGAGTCCGCGACGGAACGGGCCACCGCCCTGGCCTGACGCGCCGCGGCCTCCTCCGCCTGGCTGCGGTCGCTGACGTAGGTGAACAGCGCGTATCCGGCCACGACGACCGCTATCAGCACGGCCTGCATGGCGAAGAGCTGCCCCGCCAGGCTGCGGGGGCGGGGGACGGTGAGGCGCATGCCGTCAGTCTGCACCGTGGCCGATTGTGAACTAAATGAACGGAAGGGTGACCGCGCTCACAGCCCACGACATAGTCACGGCATTCCCCACAACGCATCTCCGGGCGCCTCGTGCTGTTCCCCGGAGTTCCCCGGACGTGAGCCGCACGCCGGTGATGCCGACGACGTCGTCTAGGAGGGCCGCCGTGACCAGCGCAGCCGATACGGCACCTGCCGCACCCCCAGCCAAGCGGGACCGCACGCACTACCTCTACATCGCGGTGATCATCGCGGTCGCCGCCGGTATCGCGGTGGGCCTGGCCGCTCCGGACTTCGCGCAGGAGCTGAAGCCCATCGGCACCGGGTTCGTGGCCCTGATCAAGATGATGATCTCGCCGATCATCTTCTGCACGATCGTGCTGGGCATCGGCTCGGTCCGCAAGGCCGCCAAGGTGGGTGCCGTCGGCGGCATCGCCCTGGGCTACTTCATGGTCATGTCGCTGGTGGCACTGGCCATCGGCCTGGTCGTCGGCAACATCCTGGAGCCGGGCACCGGCCTCGCGGTGACCGACGCGGTCAAGGACGCCGGGCACGCGCAGATCGACTCCGAGGCCAAGGACACCACGGAGTTCCTGCTGGGGATCATCCCGACCACGATCGTGTCGGCCTTCACCAGCGAGTCGGTCCTGCAGACCCTGCTGATCGCCCTGCTCGCCGGCTTCGCGCTGCAGGGCATGGGCGCGGCCGGCCGGCCGATCCTGCGCGGCATCGAGCACATCCAGCGGCTCGTCTTCCGCATCCTGGCGATGGTGATGTGGGCCGCCCCCATCGGCGCCTTCGGCGCGATCGCCGCC
Organism: Streptomyces sp. AHA2; assembly: GCF_036857595.1. Classification (NCBI taxonomy): domain Bacteria; kingdom Bacillati; phylum Actinomycetota; class Actinomycetes; order Kitasatosporales; family Streptomycetaceae; genus Streptomyces; species Streptomyces sp. AHA2. Next base: position 178,683 of record NZ_JAUQWJ010000007.1, on the reverse strand, counting down.
GTCACCGGCTCCGCGGGCGTGGACGCGCTCAAGAGCCTCGCCGTGCTGATGCTCGGCTTCTACGTCACCTGCTTCCTCTTCGTCTTCCTGGTGCTCGGCGCCCTGCTGCGCGTCGTGTCCGGCCTGAACATCCTCACGCTGTTCAAGTACCTGGGCCGCGAGTTCCTGCTGATCCTGTCCACGTCCTCCTCCGAGTCCGCGCTGCCGCGGCTCATCGCCAAGATGGAGCACCTGGGCGTCAGCAAGCCGGTGGTCGGCATCACCGTCCCGACCGGCTACTCCTTCAACCTCGACGGCACCATGATCTACATGACCATGGCCTCGCTGTTCATCGCCGACGCCATGGGCACCCCGATGTCCGTCGGCGAGCAGATCCCGCTGCTGCTCTTCCTGCTGGTCGCCTCCAAGGGCGCCGCCGGTGTCACGGGCGCCGGCCTCGCGACCCTGGCCGGTGGTCTGCAGTCGCACAAGCCGGCCCTGGTGGACGGCATCGGCCTCATCGTCGGCATCGACCGGTTCATGAGCGAGGCCCGCGCCCTGACGAACTTCGCGGGCAACGCCGTGGCCACCGTGCTGATCGGCACCTGGACCAAGGAGCTCGACCGGGACCGCGTCGGGCAGGTCCTCGCCGGCCGGCTGCCCTTCGACGAGAAGACGCTGCTGGACGACGGGCACGGCGGGCACGACGGCCCGGCCGCGGACGACCCGGCGGCGGACGGCCCGGTCGAGGAGGCGCCCGGGCAGGGCGGTGAGAAGGAGCTGGCGAAGGCCTGAGGGCCGCTTCGCCCCGCAGACGCCGGGCGGCCGGGTGCCCCCCCCGTCGCTCAGCCGCCCGGTCGGTACCACCCGCGGTTCAGTCGTTCAGCTTCGCCACCAGCGCGGTGGCGTCACAGGCGGGCACGCCCGCCGCGGTCAGGATGGTGACCGCGGCGCAGCGGCCCGCCTCCCGCGCTTCCACCAGCCCGTCGTTCACCGCCTCCATGAGCGCCACCAGCATCTGCTCGTGCACGTACGCGAGCGCGGGCGCCGGCAGGGGAGAGCTGAAGACGCCCTGGTCGATCCCGCGCCGCAGCACCTCGGTGGCGGCCTCGCGGACGGGGGCGAGCCGCTCCCTGATGCCCTGCATGGTGACCGTGCGCTGGGCGAGCGCGATCAGCAGCCGGTAGCGGTCGGCCAGCTCCCAGACCGCCAGCACCGACCGCGCCACGGCCTCCGCCGGGTCCTGCACGCCCCGCCTGCCCGCCGCGTGCGCGACCGACAGCGCCTGCACCGCCTCGTCGACGAGTGTGCTGATCAGCGCCTCACGGTTGGGGAAGTGCCCGTACACCGTCCGTCGCACGACACCGGCGGCGCGGGCGATCTGGTCCATGGACGCGTCGGGGTCGCGCAGCAGCTCGGCCAGGGCGACGTCGAGGATGCGGCGCCGGTTGGCGTCGGCGCGGCTGGAGTGGCCGGGGGCGCGGCCGGGGTGACCGGTGGGCATGCCAGCCATTCTGCACGTCCTATCGGGGGGACGCCTCCCTCGTTTGCACAGCGATGTGCAACAGGCGTACATTGCACATGACTGAGCAATTGCACATTCATGTGCAATGACCGCCGCGCACATCGGAGGAAGGCGACCCCTGGCATGCGACTCGTCGTGACCGAACCGGCCGACCGGACGGACCAGCCCTACGCACGCCGCTGGTGGGCGCTGCTGGTGCTCTGCCTGAGCCTGCTGATCATCGTGATGGCCAACACGGCCCTGACCGTCGCCGCGCCCGACATGACCGAGGACCTCGGCCTGAGCAGCGCCGACCTGCAGTGGGTGATCGACGGCTACACCGTCCCCTACGCGGCGCTGATGCTGCTGCTCGGCGCGATCGGCGACAAGTACAGCCGCCGGGGCGCGCTCGTCCTGGGCCTGCTGGTGTTCGGCGGCGGCTCCGTCTTCGGCTTCCTCGCCGGCAGCGCCGCGACGGTCGTCGCCGCCCGGGCCGTGATGGGCGCCGGCGCCGCGATGATCATGCCCGCCACGCTCTCCCTGCTCGCCGCGACCTTCCCGCGGGCCGAGCGCGCCAAGGCCATCACCCTGTGGACCGCCACCGCCGGGCTCGCCATCGCGGCCGGGCCCCTGGTCGCCGGGGCCCTGCTGGAGCGGCACGGCTGGTCGTCGACGTTCCTCATCAACGTGCCCGTCGCGGCCCTCGCCGTCGTCGGCGCCTTCGTCCTCGTCCCGCCGTCCCGGGCCGGGCACCGCGGCCGGATCGACTACGGTGGCGGACTGCTGTCGGTGGTGTGGATCGCCGCGCTCGTGTACATGATCATCGAGGGTCCCCACTTCGGCTGGGGCGTCAAGGCCGTCACGGCCGCGGTCGTCGCCGGGGCCGGGCTCGTGGCCTTCGTGCTGTGGGAGCTGCGCCATCCGCGTCCGGTCCTCGACGTCCGCCGCTTCACCGACCGCGGCTTCGCCGGGTCCAACCTCGCCGTCGCGCTGTTCTTCCTCGCCGTCTTCGGCGCCTTCTACTACCTGACCCAGCACCTGCAGTTCGTGCTCGGCTACGACGCCCTGGACACCGGGCTGCGCATGCTGCCGCTGGCCGGCGCCGTCTTCGTGGGCTCGGCGCTGACCGGGTACCTCACACCCCGGGTCGGCATGAAGTGGACCGTCACGGCCGGCATGGCCGGCGGCACGGCGGCCCTGGCCCTGCTGACCAGGATCGGGCCCGGCTCCTCCTACGGCGACTTCGTCGCACCCCTGATCGTCCTCGGTCTCGCGATCGGGCTGGCGCTGTCGCCCTGCACCGACGCGATCATGGGGGCGTTCCCGGAGTCGGAGCTGGGCGTCGGCGGCGCGGTCAACGACACCTCGCTGGAACTGGGCGGCTCCCTGGGCATCGCCGTCCTGGGCTCGCTGCTGGCGACCTCCTACTCCGGTCACCTGTCCGACGCCACGTCCGGCAGCAAGCTGCCCGCCTCCGCCCTGGACAGCGCCCAGGACTCGGTCGGCGCCGGGTACGCCGTCGCCCGGGGCATCGGCGACAAGGCGCGGCAGCTTGCCGAGCAGGCGGCCCACACCGGCGACCCCCAGCAGGCGGAGCGCCTGCGCGCGCAGGCCGAGCAACTCGGGGGCGGGGCGCGGCAGATGGCCGACGCCGTGGGCTCCGCCTTCTCCGACGCGGTCGCGCACACCAGCCTGGTCGGCGCCGTGGTCCTGGGCGTCGGCACCCTGCTGGTCGCCCTGCTGCTCCCCGGCCGGCACGAGCCGGTGGCCGGGCCCGCCGAGGAGAGGAAACCGGAGACCGCCGGGGCCCGTTAGGGCCTGTCTGACGATTCCCTCCTGCCTCACGACGCCATGCACGCACTCTCGCCGCACCGGGCGAGAGCCGAGTACATCCAGTACGACGCTCTACGCCCGGCAGGCCCGCCCTGCCGGGCCGCGCGACGTGGACGGCCGGACCGGGACCCGCGCCCCGCCACCACACCCGCCCGCTGAAGGGCGTTGCCTTGACGCCGGGGTCAAGGACTACGTTCGGCGGCATGCGAATCGGCGAGCTGGCCGCGCGGGCCGGGACCACGACGCGGACGCTGCGGTACTACGAGTCGCGGGGGCTGCTGCCCGCGCGGCGCACGGGCAACGGATACCGGACCTACGACGAGGGCGACCTGCGGCTGCTGCGGCAGATCAGGACGCTCCAGGACGTCGGCTTCGACCTGGAGGAGACGCGGCCCTTCGTGGAGTGCCTGCGCGCCGGGCACCCCGAGGGCGACTCCTGCCCGGCGTCCCTCGCGGTCTACCGGCGCAAGCTGGACGAACTCGACGCGCTGATCGGCCGGCTGAGCACCGTGCGCGAGACGGTGGCACGGCAGCTGGCACGCGCCGAGCTGGCCGCCGAAGCGCAGGTTCCGGGTGGTCCGGAGCCCGTGTGCGAGCTGGGAGGGGACCTGAGGTGAGCAGTGTGACCGACGGCGTGACCGAGGTGACGGACGCCGATTTCGCATCCGAGGTGATCGGCGCTCGGCTGCCGGTGCTGGTGGAGTTCGCCGCCGACTGGTGCCCGCCCTGCCGGCAGATGGCGCCGGTGCTGAAAGCCGTCGCCGCACAGGAGGGCGAGCGGCTGAAGGTCGTGCGGCTGGACGTGGACGCCAACCCGGCCACGACCAGCGCCTACAAAGTGCTGTCGATGCCGACGTTCCTGGTGTTCCGCGACGGGGAGCCGGTGAAGGCCATGGTCGGGGCGCGGGCCAAGCGGCGGCTGCTGCAGGAGCTGGCCGACGTGCTGTAGCGGACGGGAGGACGCCCCGCCCGGACACGCGAAATCCCCCGAGCAATTGCGCTCGGGGGATTTCCTTGCGTATATTCGTTTGTTCGTGACTTCAAGTCCATTGCAGTCACAGTGAAGTTCAGTGAGCACAGTATATCCGGGCGGGAGCGGAATTGTCAAACACCGAGTTTCCGGACGATGAATTGCGACAGGAACAGGAATTCATCGACGGGTTGTACGCGCGCGTGGACGCGCTGCGCGGCGACGCCGAGACCTCCGTCACGGACGCGCTCGCGCAGGGAAACACGCCCATGCAGGCCAGACTCGAGCGGGACATCCTCGTCGCCGAGCGCTCCGGGCTGCTCGCCGCGCTGAACGCGGTGGACGGCTCCCTGTGCTTCGGCCGGATCGACCTCACCTCGGGCGTCACCCACCACATCGGCCGCATCGGCCTGCGCAACGACGACGCCGAGCGCACCCCCGTCCTGATCGACTGGCGCGCCGAGGTCGCCCGCCCCTTCTACCTGGCCACCGGGCACACGCCGCTGGGGCTCAGGCGCCGGCGGCACATCGCCACCGAGGGCCGCCGCGTCACCCATCTGCACGACGAGATCCTCGACCTCGGCGACGAGAGGCGCACCGGACACGAGGACCCCACCGGCGACGCCGTCCTGCTCGCCGCGCTCAACTCCGCCCGCACCGGCCGCATGGGCGACATCGTGCGGACCATCCAGGCCGACCAGGACCGCATCATCCGCGCCCCGCACCGCGGCGTGCTGGTGGTGGAGGGCGGCCCGGGCACGGGCAAGACGGCCGTCGCCCTGCACCGCGCCGCCTACCTGCTCTACGAGCACCGGGAGCTGCTCGCCAAGCGGGCCGTGCTGATCGTCGGGCCCAACCCGGCCTTCCTCGGCTACATCGGCGAGGTGCTGCCCTCCCTCGGCGAGACCGGCGTGCTGCTCGCGACCGTCGGCGAGCTGTACCCGGGCGTGAAGGCGACCGCCACCGACACCCCCGAGGCCGCCGCCGTGAAGGGGCGCGCGGACATGGCCGACGTGCTCGCCGAGGCCGTCCGCGCCCGGCAGGCGCTGCCCGACCCGGTCGTCACCGTCGAGCACGAACGCGAGGTCCTCATGCTCGACGACGGCCTGGTCAACGTCGCCCGGGAGCGCACCCGCGCGGCCAAGCTGCCGCACAACGCGGCGCGCGAGCACTTCGAGGGCCACATCCTCAACACCCTCACCGAGCTGTACGCCGAGCGGATCGGCACCGACCCCTTCGACGGTTCCAGCCTGCTCGACCCCAGCGACATCACCCAGATCCGCGACGACCTCGCCGAGAACCCCGAGGTGTGGGCGGCCATCGACCGGTTGTGGCCGGTGCTCACGCCGCAGCGGCTCGTCGCGGACCTCCTCGCGGCGCCCGAGGAGTTCCTGCCCGCCGAGGACGCCGACGCCGTGCGCCGGCCCGTCACCCGGCACTGGACCGTCGCGGACGTGCCGCTGCTGGACGAGGCCGCCGAACTCCTCGGCCAGGACGACCGGCTCGCCCGGGACCGCGCCGCGCGGGAGCGGGAGCGGCAGATCGCCTACGCGCAGGGCGTGCTGGACGTGTCGTACGCCTCCCGGACCTACGAGTTCGAGGACAAGGAGGAGGACGACCCCGAGGGCTCCGAGGTGCTGTCCGCGCACGACATCATCGACGCCGAGCGGTTCGCGGAGCGGCACGAGGAGGACGACCACCGCAGCGCCGCCGAGCGCGCGGCGGCCGACCGCACCTGGGCGTTCGGTCACATCATCGTCGACGAGGCGCAGGAGCTGTCGCCGATGGCGTGGCGGCTGCTGATGCGGCGCAGCCCGACCCGTTCCATGACCCTGGTCGGCGATCCCGCGCAGACGGCGGAGGCGGCCGGGGTCGGCTCCTGGGCCGGCATCCTCGCCCCGTACGTGGAGGACCGCTGGGAGCACACCCGGCTGGGCGTCAACTACCGCACCCCGGCGGAGATCATGGACGTCGCGGCGGCCGTGGTGCGGGCCGAGAACCCGGAGTTCGAGCCGCCCGGTTCGGTCCGCTCCACCGGTGTGCGCCCCTGGGCCCGCGCCAGCGACGACCTCCCCGGCGCCGTCGCCAAGGCGGCCGGGGAACTCACCCCCGCCGAGGGGCGGCTCGCGGTGATCGCCCCGCGCGACCTGCACCGCTCCCTCGCGGCGCGGCTGGACGGTGTCACGGCGGGCGCGGAACCCGACCTCACCCGCGGTGTCGTGCTGCTCGACCCGCGCCAGGCCAAGGGCCTGGAGTTCGACTCCGTGCTCGTCGTCGAGCCCGGGCGCTACGGCACCAGCGACCTGTACGTGGCGCTGACCCGGGCCACCCAGCGGCTCGGCGTGGTGCACACCGGCCCGCTGCCGAAGGCACTCGCCGACGCCCTGGCGTGACGCGCCGAGGCCGTACCCGTCCCTCCCGGGGCGGGTACGGCCTCACCGCGGCGTCACCGGTCCGTCAGGCCGGCCGCAGCCAGACCGTGGCCAGGGGGGGCAGGGTCAGGCGGATGCTGGCCGGGCGGCCGTGCCAGGGCTGGGGTTCCGGCTTGACCGGGTCGGGGGCCGTCACGTCGCTGCCTCCGTAGCGGGCCGCGTCGGTGTTGAGGACCTCGTGCCAGGCGGGGATCTCCTCGGGCACGCCGAGGCGGTAGTCGTGGCGGATCACCGGTGCGAAGTTGGAGACCGCCAGCAGGGGGTTGCCCTCCGGGTCCAGCCGCAGGAACGCCACGACGTTGTCGTCGGCGGCGTCCCCGACGACCCACTCGAAGCCCGCCGGGTCGGTGTCCAGCCGCCACAGCGCCGGGGTGTCGCGGTAGACGGTGTTGAGATCGCGGACCAGGTCGCGCACGCCCCGGTGGTCCGCCTCCGCCCCGTAGCCCGGGTCGAGCAGCCACCAGTCCGGGCCGTGCACCTCGGACCACTCCGCGCCCTGCGCGAACTCCTGGCCCATGAACAGCAGTTGCTTGCCCGGGTGGGCCCACATGAAGCCGAGGTAGGACCGCACCCCGGCCCGCTGCTGCCACCAGTCGCCCGGCATCTTCGACACCAGCGAACCCTTGCCGTGCACGACCTCGTCGTGCGAGATCGGCAGCACGTAGTTCTCGCTGTAGGCGTACACCATGGAGAAGGTCATCTCCCCGTGGTGGTACTTGCGGTACACGGGCTCGTGGCTCATGTACTGCAGCGAGTCGTGCATCCAGCCCATGTTCCACTTCAGCCCGAAGCCGAGACCGCCGAAGCCGCTCGGGCCCTTGTGGTGGGTGGCCCGCGTGACGCCGTCCCACGCGGTGGACTCCTCGGCGACGGTCACCACGCCGGGCACCCTGCGGTACACCGTCGCGTTCATCTCCTGCAGGAACGCCACCGCGTCCAGGTTCTCCCGGCCGCCGTGCTCGTTCGGCGTCCACTGCCCCGGTTCGCGCGAGTAGTCCAGGTAGAGCATCGAGGCGACCGCGTCCACGCGCAGCCCGTCGATGTGGAACTCCTCGCACCAGTACACGGCGTTCGCCACGAGGAAGTTGCGCACCTCGTTGCGCCCGAAGTCGAACTCCAGCGTGCCCCAGTCGGGGTGCGCGGCCCGCAGCGGGTCCGCGTGCTCGTACAGCGGACGCCCGTCGAACTCGGCCAGTGCCCAGGCGTCACGCGGGAAGTGCGCCGGCACCCAGTCCATGAGGACGCCGATGCCCGCCTGGTGCAGCTTGTCGACCAGGTACCGGAAGTCGTCCGGCGTGCCCAGCCGGGCCGTCGGCGCGTAGAAGCCGGTGACCTGGTAGCCCCAGGACCCGCCGAAGGGGTGCTCGGCGACCGGCATCAGCTCGACGTGCGTGAACCCCAGGTCCTTCACGTACGCGGGCAGCTGCTCGGCGAGTTGACGGTAGGTCAGTCCCGGCCGCCAGGAGGGCAGGTGCACCTCGTAGACCGAGAACGGCGCCTCGTGCGCCGGGGCCTGCGCGCGGCGCTCCAGCCACTCGGCGTCACCCCACTCGTAGTGCGAGGAGGTGATGACCGACGACGTGGCGGGAGGCACCTCGGTGCGGCGGGCCAGCGGGTCGGCACGCATCGTCTTCGAACCGTCGGGCCGGGTGATCTCGAACTTGTACAGCTCGCCCTCGCCGACGTCCGGCAGGAACAGCTCCCACACCCCGGACGAACCCAGCGACCGCATGACGTGCCCGGTGCCGTCCCAGAAGTTGAACGTGCCGGCCACGCGCACGCCGCGCGCGTTCGGCGCCCACACCGCGAACCGGGTGCCGGTCACGCCCTGGTGGGTCATCGGGTGGGCGCCCAGCGCCTTCCACAGCTCCTCGTGGCGGCCCTCACCGATGAGGTGCAGGTCGAGATCGCCCAGCGTGGGCAGGAAGCGGTAGGCGTCCTCCGTCTCCAGCAGCGTCCCCTCGTACTGCACCAGCAGCCGGTACTCCGGGACCTCCGTCAGCGGCAGCAGCCCCGAGAAGAACCCCTCGCCGTCGTCGTGCAGCTCCGCCCGCACCTCGCCGGCGACGACCGTCACCGACAGGGCGTACGGTCGGAACGCCCGGAAGGCGATGCCGCCGGGAACGGGGTGCGCGCCGAGCACGGTGTGCGGGTCGTGGTGTGCGCCTTCGAGCAGCCGCGCACGGTCCTGGGGACCGACGGCGGGGGAGACGGCGACCTCCATCTCCGGGGGGACCACCTGGGCGGCGGTGTCCTGCCCGCCCGCGGACGCCGCCCCGGCGGAGACCTCCCGCGCCGGAGCCTTCGTGCCCGGGGCCTTCGAGGCCGGGGTCTTCCCGACGGCCTTCTTGACGGCCTTCTTCACCGTCGCGGCCTTCGCGGGGGCCGCCTTCCTCGCCGCGGTCTTCCTCGCGGGCGCCCCGGCGGCAGCCGGGGCGGCAGCCGCGGCCTTCGTGGCCGTGGCCCTGGCGGTCGCGGTCTTCTTGGTCGCGGTCTTCTTGGTCGTGGTCCTCTCGGCCGTGGCCGTGGCGGTCGTCTTCTTCGCCGCGGTCTTCTTGACGGCGGCCTTCTCGGCGGCAGTCTTCTCGGCCGTGGTCTTCTTCGCGGTGGCCTTCTCGGCGGCGGACTTCACCGCGGCCGCCCCGGTGGCCGTGGCCTTCTTCGCCGTGGCCTTCTTCGCGGCCGTGGCCGGTCCGGCGGTCGTGGCCGGTCCGGCGGACGCCTTCTGCGCCGCGGTCTTCCGCGCGGCCGTCTTCGTCGCGGCCACCTTCTTGGCCGCGGACCTGGCCGCGGCCGGCTTCGCCACAGCCTGCTTGGCGGTCGTCGCCTTCGCGGCGGCCGCCTTCTTGGTGACGGCCTTCTTCACGGCCGCCTTCTCGGGCGCCGCCTTCGCGGCAGTGGCCGTCTTCCTGACGGCTGCCTTCTTCGCGGCCGCCGTCTTCTTCACCGCTGCCTGCTTCGGCACCGCCGTCTTCTTCGCGGCGCTCTTCTGCTGCGCGGCCGTGGGCTGCTCGGGGATCTTCTCCCCGGCCGTCCCCTTGGGACGCGGACCGCTGGACTCAGGGCGGGGGGTCACGGGCGGAGCCTCCAGGGCGAGGGGGTGGGTCAGGTCAGGTGGCCGGACGAGGCCAGCCGCTCTATGGCGGCCATCGGCACCGGCAGCCAGTCGGGGCGGTGCCGGGCCTCGTACACCACCTCGTAGATCGCCTTGTCCGTCTCGAAGGCCCGCAGCAGGACCGGGTCGGTGCGCGGGTCGTGGCCCGAGGCGTCGGCGTAGCCGGAGCAGAAGGCGGCCCGGCAGGTCTCGGCCCACTCCGGCTGGGCCGGGTCCACCGAGCGCGCCGCGTAGTCGAAGGAACGCAGCATCCCGGCGACGTCCCGCACCGCGGGCTGCGGCATGCGCCGCTCGGGCAGGGGGCGGGCCGGTTCGCCCTCGAAGTCGATCAGCCACCACTCGCCGGACGGCGAGCGCAGGCACTGCCCCAGGTGGAGATCGCCGTGCACGCGCTGCGCGGTCCAGATCCGGCCCTCCGAGGCCAGGTCGCCCAGCGCCGTGAACGCGGACCGCAGCCCGTCGGCGTAGGGCCGCAGCGCGGGCACCGCCTGGACGGCCGCGTCCAGCCGCTCGACCATGCCGTCGACCATGAGCCGCAGCTGGGCGTGACCGAGCGTCACGGTGGGCAGCGCTCGGGCCAGCGCGGTGTGCACCTCGGCGGTGGCCCGCCCCAGGGCCCGTGCCTCGGCGGCGAAGTCCTCGCCCTTGGCCAGTTCGCGCAGGGCCAGCTCCCAGCCGTCGGAGGCGCCCTGCAGGAACGGCTGCAGCACCCCCAGCACGTACGGCTGTCCGGCACTGTCCGCCGGGCCGCCCAGGACGACCGGATCGGCCGCGGGGTCGACGTCCGCCACCATCCAGGCCGTCGGCGCGGGCACCCGGGGGCAGCCCTCGCGGGCCAGGGCCAGCGGCAGTTCCAGATCGGGGTTGATCCCCGGCACGATCCGCCGCAACAGCTTCAGGATGAACGTATCTCCGTAGACGATCGACGAGTTGGACTGCTCGGCGGTCACCACGCGGGGCACCAGCCCGGAGCGGATCTCCTGCTGCGGGTCCCGGTCGAAGCGCAGCCCGCCGATCCGTGCCCGGGTGCGCAGGGCCTCCAGGAGCAGTTCGGCGGGCCTGGTGTCGTGCAGGGCGTCGTAGACCGTGCGGCCGGCCAGCGGCCCCGTCGACACGTGTCCGATGAGCGCGGGCGCCAGCCGAGGCGGCAGCGCCTCGCGCACGCCTATCAGCAGCTGATAGCAGTCACCGGGGTGGTCGGGCGCCCCGTGGGACGGCACGAGCGGCTGGTGGGCGCGTACGAGCAGGTGGTAGAGGCCGAGCTTCGCGGTGCCCGGGAGCAGCTCGGTGGCCGCGACCAGGGTGAATCCGGTGACCGGCCGTCCCTTCCCCGCGAACCAGCGCTGCCGCGGCAGCCATTCCCGCAGCAGCGGCTCCAGGGATGCGAGGAGGCCGGGCGGGGTGGCGACGGTACGTGTGGCGGCTTCCGACATGGCCTCGCGTCCTTTCACCCATTCTTGATGCGCCCCCTGATGCCTGCAACCGGCCCGGACGGCGCTCCTCCGGCATACGCGGGTGGGCGGGGTGTTACTAGTGCGTGCCCCGGGCGGGGCGGAGGAAACGCCCCGCCACGGGGGATTGCGGCCCGCCGCGCGGATCAGGCCTCAGCGGGCCTGTCGTTCGGGTCTCACACGGCGTCCTTGCGGAGCCGGAACCAGTAGAAACCGTGCCCGCCGAGGGTCAGCAGGTACGGCAGTTCACCGATCGCGGGGAAGCGGACCCCGCCGAACAGCTCCACCGGGTGCCGGCCCTCGAAGGCGCTCAGATCCAGCTCCGTGGGCTGCGCGAAACGCGAGAAGTTGTTCACGCACAGCACCAGGTCGTCCTCGTACTCCCGCAGGAACGCCAGCACGGCGGGGTTGGACGAGGGCAGTTCGGTGTAGGAGCCGAGGCCGAACGCGGGGTTCTGCTTGCGGATCTCGATCATGCGCCGGGTCCAGTGCAGCAGCGACGACGGCGAGGCCATGGACGCCTCGACGTTGGTCACCTGGTAGCCGTAGACCGGGTCCATGATCGTGGGCAGGAACAGCCGCCCGGGATCGGACGAGGAGAAGCCCGCGTTGCGGTCGGGAGTCCACTGCATCGGCGTGCGCACCGCGTCGCGGTCGCCGAGCCAGATGTTGTCGCCCATGCCGATCTCGTCGCCGTAGTACAGGATCGGCGAACCGGGCAGCGACAGCAGCAGGGCCGTGAACAGCTCGATCTGGTTGCGGTCGTTGTCCAGCAGCGGGGCGAGCCTGCGGCGGATGCCGATGTTGGCCCGCATGCGCGGGTCCTTGGCGTACTCGGCCCACATGTAGTCGCGCTCTTCGTCGGTCACCATCTCGAGCGTCAGCTCGTCGTGGTTGCGCAGGAAGATGCCCCACTGGCAGCCCGAGGGGATGGCCGGGGTCTTGGCCAGGATCTCGGAGACCGGGTAGCGGGACTCGCGGCGCACGGCCATGAAGATGCGCGGCATGACCGGGAAGTGGAAGGCCATGTGGCACTCGTCGCCGCCGCTCGGGTAGTCGCCGAAGTAGTCGACGACGTCCTCGGGCCACTGGTTGGCCTCCGCCAGCAGCACGGTGTCCGGGTACTGGGCGTCGATCTCCTTGCGCACCCGCTTGAGGAACGCGTGGGTCGCCGGAAGGTTTTCGCAGTTGGTGCCCTCCTGCTGGTACAGGTACGGCACCGCGTCCAGCCGGAACCCGTCGATGCCCAGGTCCAGCCAGAACTTCAGCGCGGAGATCATCTCCTCCTGCACGGCCGGGTTCTCGTAGTTGAGGTCCGGCTGGTGGGAGAAGAAGCGGTGCCAGAAGTACTGCTTGCGGACCGGGTCGTAGGTCCAGTTGGACGCCTCGGTGTCGACGAAGATGATCCGCGCGTCCTGGAACTGCTTGTCGTCGTCGGCCCACACGTAGTAGTCGCCGTAGGGCCCGTCGGGGTCCTTCCTCGACTCCTGGAACCACGGGTGCTGGTCGCTGGTGTGGTTCATGACGAAGTCGATGATCACGCGCATGCCCCGCTGGTGGGCGGCGTCGACGAACTCCACGAAGTCGGCGAGGTCGCCGAACTCGGGCAGGACGGCGGTGTAGTCGCTGACGTCGTAGCCGCCGTCACGCAGGGGCGACTTGAAGAACGGCGGCAGCCACAGGCAGTCCACGCCGAGCCACTGGAGGTAGTCCAGCTTGGCGGTCAGGCCCTTGAGGTCGCCGACGCCGTCGCCGTTGCTGTCCTGGAACGAGCGGACCAGCACTTCGTAGAAGACGGCGCGCTTGAACCAGTCGGGGTCGCGGTCCCTGGCGGGAGTGTCCTCGAACGTGTCCGGCACGGGTTCGTTGACGATCATGTTGTGGGTGACCCTCCGATCTGCGGGGTGGACGGTCGCAGCACCGAGAAGACGTGCGCGGGACGGTGGCCCGGCTCGAGGCGCACATAGTTGGCCCTGCCCCAGTGATAGGTCTCGCCGGTGAGCTCGTCGCGCACCGGCACCGACTCGTGCCAGTCCAGGCCGAGTTGCGGCATGTCCAACGAGACCGTGGCCTCCTGGGTGTGGTGGGGATCGAGGTTCACGACCACCAGAACCGTGTTCGAACCCTTCCGCTTCGAATACACGATCACCGAGTCCTGGTCGGCGTGGTGGAAGTGCAGGTCGCGCAGTTGCTGCAGGGCCGGGTTCTCCCTGCGGACGGTGTTGAGGCGGGTGATCAGCGGGGCGATGCTGCGCCCCTGGCGTTCGGCCGCCTCCCAGTCGCGGGGCCGCAGCTGGTACTTCTCCGAGTCCAGGTACTCCTCGCTGCCCTCCTTCAACGGCACGTTCTCGCACAGCTCGTAACCCGAGTAGACACCCCACGTCGGCGACAGCGTCGCGGCGAGCACCGCCCGCACCTCGAAGGCGGGCCGCCCGCCGTGCTGCAGGTAGGCGTGCAGGATGTCGGGGGTGTTGGCGAAGAAGTTCGGCCGCATGTAGGAAGCCGCCTCACCCGACAGCTCCGTCAGGTACTCCGTCAGCTCCTGCTTGGTGTTGCGCCAGGTGAAGTACGTGTACGACTGCTGGAAACCGATCTGCGCCAGCGTGTGCATCATCGCCGGCCGGGTGAACGCCTCGGCCAGGAAGATCACATCCGGGTCGGTGCGGTTGATCTCCGCGATCACCCGCTCCCAGAACACCACCGGCTTGGTGTGCGGGTTGTCCACCCGGAAGATGCGCACCCCCGCGTCCATCCAGTGCCGCAGCACCCGGCACGTCTCCGCCACCAGACCGTCCATGTCCGCGTCGAAGGCGATGGGGTAGATGTCCTGGTACTTCTTCGGCGGGTTCTCCGCGTAGGCGATCGTGCCGTCGGGCCGGTGGTGGAACCACTCCGGGTGCTTGTGCACCCACGGATGGTCCGGCGAGCACTGCAGCGCGAAGTCCAGCGCGATCTCCAGCCCCAGCTCCCGCGCCTGTCCGACGAACCACACGAAGTCGTCCATCGTGCCCAGATCGGGATGCACGGCGTCGTGACCGCCCTCGGGCGAACCGATCGCCCACGGCACCCCCACATCGTCCGGACCGGGCGAGAGGGTGTTGTTCCTCCCCTTGCGGAAGGTGGTGCCGATCGGGTGGATCGGCGGCAGGTACACCACGTCGAAACCCATCGCCGCGATCGCCGGCAGCCGCCGCGCCGCCGTGCGGAACGTACCGTGCGGCCGCTCCGCCGTGCCCTCCGAACGCGGGAAGAACTCGTACCACGACCCGTACAGCGCCCGCTCCCGCTCCACCAGCAAGGGCAGGGGGTCACTGCTCGTGACGGGGTCGCGCAGCGGGTACCGGGCCAGGACCTCGTCGACGTCCGGGGTCAGGGCCGCCGCCAGCCGCGACGCCGCAGGACGCGTGTCGTCCCGCAGGGCGGCGGCAGCGGCCGTGATCACGCCGCGCAGTCCCTCCTCCTCGGGCACCCCGGCGGCCGCTCGCTCGTACAGGCGTGCGCCCTCCTCCAGGACGACGTCCGTGTCGATGCCCGCCGGGATCTTGATGCGGGCGTGGTGGCGCCAGGTGCTGACGGGGTCTCCCCACGCCTCGACCGTGAACGTCCACAGACCCGGTTCCCCGGCGGTGACGGTCGCGCCCCACCGGTCCGTCCCGGGCGCCAGCTCCCGCATCGGCGTCCACGGACCCGGGCGGCCCTCCGGGTCCCTCAGGACGACGTTGGCCGCGACCGCGTCGTGCCCCTCCCGGAACACGGTCGCCGAGACCTCGAAGCTCTCGCCGGTGACGGCCTTGGCGGGACGGCGTCCTCTCAGGACGGCGGGCCGGACGTCGAGGACGGGTATGCGCCCGACGGCCGTCGCCCCGTCGCCGGACGGTGGTGCCGCCCCCGACGAGCCGTGGTCCGCCGGGGGCGCGGGGCGTGCGTCGCCGCCGGGTGCGCGCGCCCCGGTGGTACGGCGGTTCGGGGGTGCTGGCGAATGGTGCTTGGCGGGCATGACCGCTCCTGTCCGCGTCAACGTGGGTGGGCGGATGACTGTGGGGAGGTGGGTCCTGCGTGGTGTTCCCGAGAGGGGTACCCGCTGGAGCCTTCCCACCCTGTTCGGGTGGGCAATCCGGCACTTTGTTAACTACTCACGCGTATGTCGACACACAAGACCGGCCTCCTCCGGGGCACACGGGACCGGCCTTCCGAGTGGCCGCTCCTTCGCCCTACCCCCGTCTTCCGCGCAGTAACTTGTCCGATCGACGTCCGTTGCGCACCGGCGTCCCGCCGGTCGTCGCTGGGACGGCCGCACCCATGCCGACCTGCGCCGGAGTTGCCGCCGGCCGGTTCGCCGGCCGAAGTGCGACCGTGCTCACGGCATGGACCGGCGCCGTCGCGGTACTCGGTCAGGTCCGGTCCCGACGCGGACGCGGGCGTGGCCCGGACGCCTCCGCGGCCGAGGGGACCGGCGCCGGACCGCGCTCGCAGAAGTCCGGTTTCGTACCCCCCGGGGCCGGTCGTCCCACGGTGTGCGCCCCCTTTTCGATCCGGCGCGCGGCCGTGGCGCCGCGGCGCGCACGGCGAACGCGGCCCGGGGCGCCGGGAGCGGCCTTCCGTGACGCATGCGTCCCGCGGCCGGCACCCGGGGAACGGATCCGGCCACGTCCGGGGACGGTGCCGCCCGGGCCGATCGGGGGTCCGGTCGCGGAGCCTCAGCGGAGGCGGCGCCGACGCCGGTAGTGTCGTAGGCGACGTCGATGCAGCCCTGCGTCGAAGCCCAGCGTGACGAGGTGGAAAGTGAAGGCGATCCGTCGGTTCACCGTCCGACCCGTGCTCCCCGAACCCCTCAGGCCGCTCAGCGATCTCGCCCGCAACCTGCGCTGGTCGTGGCATGCCGAGACCCGTGACCTGTTCCAGTCCGTCGACCCCGGGCGCTGGTCCGCCTCGGGGGGCGACCCGGTCCGCCTGCTGGGGAGCGTGCCG
This sequence comes from Streptomyces sp. AHA2, assembly GCF_036857595.1. Taxonomy (NCBI): domain Bacteria; kingdom Bacillati; phylum Actinomycetota; class Actinomycetes; order Kitasatosporales; family Streptomycetaceae; genus Streptomyces; species Streptomyces sp. AHA2. The sequence goes on along the minus strand of NZ_JAUQWJ010000007.1, from coordinate 162,431 downwards.
CCCGCACGCCTCGCCGAGCTGGCCGGGGACCGCCGCTTCCTGCGCCGCCTCGCCGCGGTGGCGGGCGACCTGCACGACTACACCACCGGCGACCGCTGGTACCAGGCCCAGACCGAGGCCCTGCCCGCCGCCGTCGCCTACTTCTCACCCGAGTTCGGCATCACGGCCGCCCTGCCGCAGTACTCCGGCGGCCTCGGCATCCTCGCCGGCGACCACCTGAAGGCGGCCAGCGACCTCGGCGTCCCGCTGATCGGCGTCGGCCTGCTCTACCGGCACGGCTACTTCCGCCAGACCCTGTCCCGGGACGGCTGGCAGCAGGAGCACTACCCGGTCCTCGACCCCAACGAGCTTCCCGTCGCGCAGTTGGAGGAGCCCGACGGCACCCCCGCCCAAGTCGCCCTCGCGCTGCCCGGCGGCAGGCAGTTGCACGCCCGGATCTGGCTGGCGCAGGTCGGCCGCGTCCCCTTGCTGCTGCTGGACTCCGACGTCGAGGAGAACGACCTCGGCGAACGCGGAGTGACCGACCGGCTCTACGGCGGCGGCAGCGAGCACCGGCTGCTGCAGGAGATGCTCCTCGGCATAGGAGGCGTCCGGGCGGTACGGACGTACTGCCGGCTGACCGGCCACCCCGAGCCGGAGGTGTTCCACACCAACGAGGGGCACGCCGGGTTCCTCGGCCTGGAGCGCATCGCCGAACTGTGCGACGCCGGGCTGGACTTCGACTCGGCGCTGGAGGCCGTCCGGGCCGGAACCGTCTTCACCACCCACACGCCCGTGCCGGCCGGCATCGACCGCTTCGACCGGGAACTGGTCGCCCGGCACTTCGGCCCCGGCGCCGAGCTGCCCCGCATCGACGTCGACCGCGTCCTGCGGCTCGGCATGGAGACCTATCCGGGCGGCGAGCCCAACCTGTTCAACATGGCCGTGATGGGCCTGCGCCTGGCCCAGCGAGCCAACGGGGTGTCGCTGCTGCACGGCAACGTCAGCCGCGAGATGTTCTCCGGCCTGTGGCCCGGGTTCGACGCCGACGAGGTGCCGATCACCTCCGTCACCAACGGTGTGCACGCGCCCACGTGGGTCGCCCCCGAGGTGTTCCGGCTCGGCGCCCGGCAGATCGGCGTCCAGCGCGCCGAGGACGCGATGAGCGTCGGCGGCTCGGAGCGCTGGGACTCGGTGGCGGACATCCCCGACCAGGACATCTGGGACCTGCGGCGGGTGCTGCGCGAGCAGCTCGTCGAGGAGGTCCGCGAGCGGCTGCGGGCCTCCTGGCGGCAGCGCGGCGCCGGTACGGCCGAACTGGGCTGGATCGACGGCGTGCTCGACCCGGACGTGCTGACCATCGGCTTCGCCCGGCGCGTGCCGTCGTACAAGCGCCTGACGCTGATGCTGCGCGACCGGGACCGGCTGATGGACCTGCTGCTGCACCCCGAGCGGCCGATCCAGATCGTCGTCGCGGGCAAGGCGCACCCCGCCGACGACGGCGGCAAGCGGCTGGTGCAGGAGCTGGTGCGGTTCACGGACGACCCGCGGGTGCGCCACCGCATCGTGTTCCTGCCCGACTACGGCATGGCGATGGCGCAGAAGCTCTACCCGGGCTGCGACATCTGGCTGAACAACCCGCTCCGGCCGCTGGAGGCCTGCGGCACGTCCGGTATGAAGGCCGCGCTCAACGGCTGCCTCAACCTGTCCGTCCTGGACGGCTGGTGGGACGAGTGGTTCCAGCCCGACTTCGGCTGGGCCATCCCCACGGCCGACGGCGCCGGGACCGACCCGGACCACCGCGACGACATAGAGGCCGCGGCGCTGTACGACCTGCTGGAGCAGCGGGTGACCCCCCGCTTCTACGAGCGCGGGCGCAGCGGCCTGCCCGACCGCTGGATCGAGATGGTCCGGCACACGCTCGGTTCGCTCGGGCCGAAGGTGCTGGCCGGGCGGATGGTCCGCGAGTACGTCGAGCGGCTCTACACGCCGGCTGCCGTCGCCCACCGTGCCCTGGGGCCGGACACCGCGCGGGACCTCGCCGAGTGGAAGGCCCGGGTGCGCGCGGCCTGGCCGGGCGTGACCGTCGACCACGTGGAGACGTCGGCCTCCGAGGCCCTGGCCGAACTCGGCATGACCCTGGGGCTCCGGGTGCGGGTCGGGCTCGGGGAACTCGGGCCCGAGGACGTCGAGGTCCAGGTGGTGTCCGGGCGGGTGGACGAGCAGGACCGGATCGGCGACGCGACGGTCGTCCCGCTGAAGGCGGTGGGTTCCGCCGAGCAGGACGGGCGGTGGGTCTACGAAGGGTCCCTGTCGCTGGACCGGACCGGACCGTTCGGGTACACGGTGCGGATCCTCCCCGCGCACCGGCTGCTGGCGTCGAGCGCGGAGCTGGGCCTGGTGGCCGGACCCTCCGAGGACCTGGTGGCGGCCGGGGGACTGCTGATGCGGTGAGTTCACCGCCCGCCGGGGCGTGGGACCGGGCCGCGCCCGATGGCGGAGGCCGCGGCGCGGTACGGTCCCGCACCCCTCAGGTGGCCGCGCCGCCCTGCGCCACCAGGTTCCGCAGGACGGTCCCGCACCGGCGGGCGTACGCGTGCTGGAAGCCCCGTGTCGCGGGGCCGCCGGCCTTCGCGTACCACTTGGCGGGCCGGCTGAAGGCGCTCACCGTCAGCCAGACGGTGCCGTCCCCCGTGCGGTCCACCACGAAGGACTCCTCGCCGCTCTCCGGGTGGCCGGGCAGCGTGCCGTACGCCCAGCCGGCGCGGCGGGGTTCCTCCACGGTCCACACCACCCGGCAGGGCGCCTTGATCATGCCGGCCAGGGTGACGGTGACGTCCACGCCCGGGGCCGCGCGGTCCGCGCCCGCGTCGAGGCCCACGCCCAGGGCGCGGTGCATCTCCCAGGTGAGGACGGCCTGTGAGGCCCGGCGGAAGACGTCCTCGCCCTCGCCGAGACGGGTGCGCACGCGCAGGGGACGGAAGCCCGGCGGGCAGAAATCCCGCTCACGGGTGGCGCCGACATCGGCGTAGGTGAAGTCCTGCGGATCCGTAGAAGACACGGTCCCCAAGAGTAGGGCGGTACCCGGACCCGCCCGGGTCCGGGTACCGCCGCAGGGCGTGCTCCGGTCAGTTGACGTTCACGGCGGACCAGGCGGCCGCGACCGCCTTGTACTCGGCGCTGGACGCGCCGTACAGGGCCGAGGCGGCGTTCAGCGTCGCCGTGCGGGCCTGCGCGTACTTCGTCGTCGACGTCATGTACGTGGTCAGCGCCTTGTACCAGATCTGCAGCGCCTTGGTGCGGCCGATGCCGGTGACCGTGGAGCCGTTGGACGTGGGCGAGTTGTAGGTCACGCCGTTGATCGTCTTCGATCCGCTGCCCTCGGCCAGCAGGTAGAAGAAGTGGTTGGCGGGACCGGACGAGTAGTGCACGTCCACGCCGCCCAGGCCGGAGGACCAGGCGTCCTTGGAGGCGCCGTCCTTGCTGGGCTTGTCCATGTAGCGCAGCGGCGTGCCGTCGCCGTTGATGTCGATCTCCTCGCCGATGAGGTAGTCACCGGCGTCGGCGGAGTTGTTCGCGAAGAACTCCGCGCCCGCGCCGAAGATGTCGCTGGTCGCCTCGTTCAGGCCGCCGGACTCGCCGCTGTAGTTCAGGCCCGCGGTGGCCGAGGTCAGGCCGTGGCTCATCTCGTGGGCCGCCACGTCGAGCGAGGTCAGGGGGTTGGCGTTGCCCGAGCCGTCGCCGTAGGTCATGCAGAAGCAGCTGTCGGACCAGAAGGCGTTGACGTAGTTGTTGCCGTAGTGGACGCGGGAGTAGGCGGCCCTGCCGTCGTTGCGGATGCCGTTGCGGCCGAAGGCGCTCTTGTAGAAGTCCCAGGTGACCTGGGCACCGTAGTGGGCGTCGGCGCCCGCGGTCTCCGCGTTGGAGGGGCTGCCGTTGCCCCAGACGTCGTCGGAGCCGGTGAAGAGCGTGCCGGTGCCGGAGGTGCCGCGGTTGAGGTTGTACGTCTTGTGCCCGCCGCGGGTGCCGTCGGTGAGGTTGTACGAGGTGCCCGACCCGGTGGTGGTCAGGGTGACCTGGCCGCTGTAGGTGGTGTTGCCCGTACCGGTCTCGATGGCCTGGTACTCGTACAGCTTCTTGCCGGTGGCCGCGTCGGTGATGACGTGCAGCTCGTTCGGGGTGCCGTCCTCCTGGAGGCCGCCGACGACGGTCTCGTAGGCGAGGACCGGCTCGCCGCTCGCGGCCCAGATCACCTTGCGCGGTGCGGACTCGGGCTCGGTCCTCTCCGAGCCGGCCGCCTCGGCGAGGGTCACGGCCTGCTTCTCGGCCTTGGCGGCGGCGATCACGGGCTTGAGCGAGGCGACCTTGATCGCGGCCTTCGTCGCTCTGGTGACCCCCTGGGCGGCCCCGGACCTCGAGGTGTGCACCACGAGGTCGCCGCCGAGCACCGGCAGGCCCGCGTAGGTGCGCTCGTAGCGGGTGTGGACGGTGCCGTCGGCGTCCTTCACGACGTCCTTGACGACGAGTTCCTCCCGGGCGCCGAGGCCTATCGCGTCGGCGGTGCGCGCGGCGCCGGCCTGCTGCTGCTGGACGAGCGCGGTGCGCGCGGGGGCGGAGAGCAGGACGGGCGCGGCGGCGGGCGTGCCGGGGGACTCGGCGGCGACGCTGCTGCCCGAGGTGAGGCCGGTGGCGAGGAGGGCGCCGGAGGCGACGGCGGTGGCGATGGCCAGCGTGGCGCGCTTACGACGCGGGTGACGGGAGGTGGACACACAGGCTCCTAGGTGTGGGGGAAGCTGCGGTGCTGTGCGGTGGGTGGGGGAAGAGTGGCACCGAGGACGCGTACATGTCAGGAGTGGCGGATGATGTTGGCCGGAAAACGACGGCGCATGATTGCCCCTGCACAGGAAGCGGGCGCCGCCCCGGGGGATTCGAACCCGCCGGGGCGACGCCCTGACTCGTGGCCTGCGACCTGCCGTTTCTACGGGAAGGTCAGCTTCCAGCTGTTGATGTGGCCGGTGTCGGCTGCCGCGTTGTCCTGGACCCGCAGTTTCCAGACGCCGTTGGCCACTTCGGAGGAGGCGTTCACCGTGTAGGTGGTGTTGATGTTGTCCGCGCTGCCGCCGGTGCCGTAGCCCTTGAGGGTGTAGGCCGTCCCGTCGGGGGCCACCAGATCCACCTTGAGGTCACCGATGTAGGTGTGGACGATGTCCACGGCGACCTGGAGGTTGGACGGTGCGTTGCCCGTCCGGCCGGAGACGGTGATCGAGGAGGTCACCGCCGAGCCGCGGTCCGGGATCGCCACGTCGGCGGTGTTCTCGAACGAGGTGCCCCCGCCGCCTCCGCCGCCGGAGCGGGCGCCGACGTTGACGCCCGCCCACGCGTCCTGGACCGCCTTGTACTCGGCGCTGTCCGTGCCGTACAGCTCACCGGTGGCCGCGAGGGTGCCCGTGCGGGCGCCCGCGTAGTTGGTGTTCGAGGTGAACTTCGTGGTGAGCGCGCGGAACCAAATCTTCTCGGCCTTGTCGCGACCGATGCCGGTGACCGGAAGGCCGTCCGAGGTGGGCGAGTTGTACGTGACACCGTTGATCGTCTTGGTGCCGCTGCCCTCGCTCAGCAGGTAGAAGAAGTGGTTGGCGGGACCCGACGAGTAGTGCACGTCGATCGAGCCGATGCCCGAGTACCAGGCGTCCTTGGAGGCCCCGTCCTTGCTGGGCTTGTCCATGTAGCGCAGCGGCGTGCCGTCGCCGTTGATGTCGATCTCCTCGCCGATGAGGTAGTCACCGACGTCGGAGGTGTTCTTGGCGAAGAACTCCACCGTCGAGCCGAAGATGTCGCTGGTCGCCTCGTTGAGGCCGCCCGACTCGCCGCTGTAGACGAGTCCGGCCGTGTTCGAGGTGAGCCCGTGGGTCATCTCGTGGGCGGCCACGTCGATCGACGTCAGGGGGTTGGCGTTGCCCGAGCCGTCGCCGTAGGTCATGCAGAAGCAGCTGTCGGACCAGAAGGCGTTGACGTAGTTGTTGCCGTAGTGCACCCGCGAGTACGCGCCCACGCCGTCGCCGCGGATACCGCTGCGGCCGTGCACGTTCTTGTAGTAGTCCCAGGTCAGGGCCGCGCCGTAGTGCGCGTCGGCGCCGGCGGACTCCAGGTTGGACGGGCTGCCGTTGCCCCAGATGTCGTCCGGGCCGGAGAAGAGGGTGCCCGTGCCGGAGGTGCCGCGGTTGAGGTTGTACGTCTTGTGGCCGCCGCGGGCGCCGTCGGTGAGGTTGTACGTCGACCCGGACTGGGTGGTGGTGAGGTCGACCGTGCCGGAGTACACCGTGTTGCCGGTGCCGGTCTCGATCGCCTCCCACTCGTACAGCTTCTCGCCGGTGGTGGCGTCGGTGACGACGTGCAGTTCCTGCGGGGTGCCGTCGTGCTGGAACCCGCCGACGACCGTCTCGTAGGCCACGACCGGCTTGCCGCTCGCGGCCCAGACCACCTTGCGGGGCTCGCGGTTGATGTCGGCGGTCCTGGCCTCGGCCCTGCCGGCGGTCAGCGCCTGCTTCCGGGCCTTGGCGGCGGGCAGCGCGGCGGTGGTGGTGGCCGGCCTCACCGAGGCACGGACCGCCTTGACGACGTCCCGGGTCGCACCGGACTTCGCCGTCTCGACCACCAGGTCCCCGCCGAGGACGGGCAGGCCGTCGTAGGTGCGCTCGTAGCGGGTGTGAACCGTGCCGTCGCGGTCCTTGACCACGTCCCGGACGACCAGCTTCTCCTCGGCACCGAGGCCCAGCTTCTTCGCCGTCTCCGCCTTGGCGGCGTCGGCGTCCCGGATCAGCGCGGCGCGCTGCGCGGGGGTCAGCCTGACCGACTCGGAGCCGGGGTTCGCCTTGCTCGCGGCCGACGGTGCCTTCTCCGGGGCTGCGACGGCGGTGCCGCTCTGGACGGCGGCGGCGATCAGCGCGGCGACGCCGGCCAGGGCCACGGCTGCGGTGCGGCGGGTGCGGGGAGCGGGTCTGTGGGAGGTGGCTCTGCGCGAGGAACTGCTTCTCAACACGGACTCCTTCTGCGGGACCGGGGATCGCCCGGCCTGGGGAGGTGGAGGTGTTGCTGTGGGGTTGCTGTGGAGCAGTCGCCACGGAAGCGTGGCAGGGGACCGCGCTTTCTGTCAGGGGCGCGTCAACACTATGGCCGGAAACGGTTCGTTGACCGGAAGTTCATGTTCGCAATACGAACACCTCGCCCGACCGGCACGGGCCCCCGGGAGGCCCGCGAGGCCCGGCGGTCCTACGTCAGACTGTCCCGCCAGGCCCGGTGCAGGTCTGCGAACCTGCCCGTGCCGTCGATGAGTTCGGCCGGGGTGCCGTCCTCGACGATCACGCCCCGCTCCATCACCAGGACGCGGTCCGCGATCTCCACCGTGGACAGCCGGTGGGCGATCACCACGGCCGTACGGCCCTTCAGCACCGTCGCCATCGCCCGCTGCACCGCGCGCTCGCCCGGGATGTCCAGCGAACTGGTCGCCTCGTCGAGGATCAGCACCGCCGGGTCGGCCAGCAACGCCCTCGCGAAGGCGACCAGTTGCCGCTGCCCGGCGGAGATGCGCCCGCCCCGCTTGCGCACGTCGGTGTCGTAGCCGTCGGGCAGCGCGGCGATGAAATCGTGCGCGCCGATGGCCTTCGCCGCCTGCTCCATCTCCGCACGGGTCGCGTCCGGGCGTCCGATCGCGATGTTGTCGGCGACCGTGCCCGAGAAGAGGAACGCCTCCTGCGTCACCATGACCACCCCGCGCCGCAGTTCGGGCACGGCCAGGTCGCGCAGGTCGACCCCGTCGAGCAGCACCCGGCCGTCGGAGGGGTCGTAGAAGCGGGCCAGCAGCTTGGCCAGGGTCGACTTGCCGGCGCCCGTGGAGCCCACGACCGCGACCGTCTGGCCGGCCGGGATCGTCAGGTCGAAGCGGGGCAGGATCTCGCGGCCCGTGCGGTAGGCGAAGCGCACGCCGTCGAAGACGACCTCGCGGCCCGGATGCTCCCCCGCGAGCGGCGGCAGTCGCCGGGGGTGCGCCGGCTCGGGCACGGACGGGGTCTGGGCCAGCAGACCCGCGATCTTCTCCAGGGAGGCCGCCGCCGACTGGTACGAGTTGAGGAACATCCCGAGCCGGTCGATCGGGTCGTACAGGCGCCGCAGGTACAGCACGGCCGCCGCCAGCACACCGAGGGCGAGCGTGCCGTCCGCGACGCGGTGGGCGCCCCACAGCACGATCGCCGCGACCGCCGTGTTCGCGATCAGCCGCGAGCCGGTGACGTAGCGGGCCATCTCCAGCAGCGCGTCGCCGTTGGTGCGCTCGTGCCGCCGGTTCAGCACGCCGAACTCCGCGTCGTTGGCGGCCTCGCGGCGGAAGGCGCGCACCGGCCGGATGCCGTTCATCGTCTCGACGAACTTGACGATGACGGCGGCGATCGCGGTCGACCGCGCCCGGTACACCCGTCCCGCCCGTCGCTGGTACAGCCGCACGAGCGCGTACAGCGGCACCAGCGACGCCACCGCCACGCCTCCGAGGCCGAGATCCAGCCACAGCAGCATCGCCGAGATGTAGACGAACGACAGGACGACCGTCACCAGCTCCTGCAGCCCCTCGTCCAGCAGCTCGCGCAGCGACTCCACGTCCGCCGTGGAGCGGGAGATGAGCCGGCCGGAGGTGTAGCGCTCGTGGAAGTCCACGCTCAGTGCCTGGGCGTGCCGGAAGATCCTGCCCCGCAGATCCAGCAGCACGTCCTGGCTGACCCGGGCCGCCGCGGCGACGAAGGCGAACTGCAGCCCGCCCGCCGCCAGCGCACAGGCCAGGTACCCGGCGGCCACCGCGACGAGCGGCCCGTGGTCCTGCGCCCGGAAGGCCGGAACGGCCCGGTCGATGGCGTACGCCACCAGCAGCGGACCTGCCTGCACGACCGCCTGCTGCACCAGCAGGAGCAGCGTCGTCACGACGACCCGCGCCTTCATCGGCGCGAGCAGGGACCGCAGCAGCGCGGCGGTGGCGCCCGGCGGGGTGGGCAGGACGTCCTGGTCGAAGGGGTCGCCGGCGGCCACCGCCGGGTCGTCCCCGGGCTGCGGGCCGGCCGGTGCCGTGGTGGCCGCCGTCATCGTGCGTCCTCCTCTTGCCCCGCCGGCTCCCCGGCCATCAGATGCGCGTACTCGGCGCTGGTGCGCAGCAGTTCGTGGTGGGTGCCGACCGCGGTGATCCGGCCGCCGGACAGCAGGGCGACGCGGTCGGCGAGCAGCACGGTCGACGGGCGGTGCGCCACGATCAGGGCCGTGGTGTCCGCGAGCACCTGCCGCAGGGCGGCCTCCACGGCGGCCTCCGTGTGCACGTCCAGGGCCGACAGCGGGTCGTCCAGCACGAGGAACTCCGGCTGCCCGACGACCGCCCGTGCCAGGGCCAGGCGCTGGCGCTGGCCACCGGACAGGCTCAGGCCCTGTTCGCCGACCCGGGTGTCCGCGCCCTGCGGCAGCGCGTGCACGAAGTCGGCCTGCGCCACGGCCAGGGCGCGCTCCAGGTCGGCCGCCGAGGCGGTGTCCCCGGCGCCCATGAGGACGTTCTCGCCCACCGCGGCGGAGAACAGCGTGGGCTCCTCGAACGCCACCGCTACCTTGGCCCGCAGTTCCTGCCGGGACAGCTCGGTGATGTCGGTGCCGTCGAGGGTGATGCGCCCCGAGGTGACCTCGTAGAGCCGGGGGACCAGGGCCGTGAGGGTGGTCTTGCCGCTGCCGGTGGCGCCCACCAGGGCCATCGACTCACCGGGGCGGATGTGCAGGTCGATGTCGCGCAGGACCGGCGGCGTGCCGGGCGGCGCGTCCGGATAGCGGAACGTCACGTCGTGGAAGCGCAGGCCCCTGTCCCGCGCGGGTGCGGCGGGGACGGTACGCGCCGCGGCCGGGCCGGCGGTGGCCCCCTCGGGCTCCTCGTCCATCACCTCGAAGTACCGCTCGGTGGCGGTCGCCGCCTCCTGGCTCATCGCCAGCAGAAAGCCGATCGACTCCACCGGCCAGCGCAGCGCCAGCGCCGTCGACAGGAACGCCACCAGCGTCCCCGCGGACAGCTCCCCGTCGGCGACCTGCACGACCCCCACCACCAGGGCGGCGCCGATCGCCACCTCCGGCAGCGTGACGATCACGCCCCAGATCGCCGCCAGCAGCCGCGCCTTGCGCAGTTCGGTGCCGCGCAGGGTCCGCGACAGGTCCCGGAACGCCGTCGCCTGGCTGCGGTGGCGGCCGAAGCCCTTGATGATGCGGATGCCGAGCACGCTCTCCTCGACGACCGTCGTCAGGTCGCCGACCTGGTCCTGGGCGCGCCGGGCCACCGCCGCGTAGCGCTTCTCGAAGATCACGCACATGACCACGACGGGCACCGCGGGCCCGAGGACGACCAGCCCGAGCGTCACGTCCTGGACCAGCATGATGATCACGCCGACCAGGATCGTGACCCCGTTGACCAGCAGGAACGTCAGCGGGAAGGCGAGGAACATGCGCAGCAGCATCAGATCCGTCGTCCCGCGGGACAGCAACTGCCCCGAGGCCCACCGGTCGTGGAAGGCCACCGGCAGCCGCTGGAGGTGGCGGTACAGATCCGCGCGCATCGACGCCTCGACCCGGGACAGCGGACGCGCCACCAGCCAGCGCCGCAGCCCGAACAGCAGGGCCTCCGCGAACCCGAGCAGCAGCAGGTACAGCGCGCCGAGCCAGACGCCGGCCGGGTCCCGGTCCGCGATCGGCCCGTCCACCATCCACTTCAGCACGAGCGGGATGACCAGCCCCACGCAGGAGGCGAGTATCGCGACGAACGCGGCGGTGAACAGCCGCACCCGGACGGGGCGTACGTACGGCCACAGGCGCAGCAGCGAACGTACGGCGGAGCGGTCCTGGGCGGGGGCGGGTGTCGTGGGCATCAGCAGCGAGCCTACGGTTCACCACTGACACTGCCCACCGGATTTCCGCCCGATCCGCCTCGGCCTGCGGTCCTACGACCTGCCTGTTCGCGGGACCGGGACGACCCCGGCCGGTACCGCGCGCCGGCCCGGCGCGGGGTGGACCCGCACGGGGTGGACCCGCACGGGTGGTCCGGCGCAGGGCGGTCATGTCGCCGGTGGGCGTCAGCCGCGGCGCTCCCGGCCGCGGTGGAATCAGCCCGCCACCCGCAGCAGCAGCACCGCCCTGGCCGGCATCGTGATCTCCGTCCCCGCCGGGTGCTCCACGCCCGGCGCCCGCCCCTGCTCCTCCAGGCTCGTGTCGACGACGACCTCGTAGCGCTCCGCCCACGGCGGCCCCGGCAGCACGAAGGCCACCGGCTCCTCGCCCGCGTGCAGCACCGCCAGGAAGCTGTCGTCGAGTATCTGGTCCCCGCGCTCGTCCCGGCCCGGGATGTCCCGGCCGGACAGGTACATGCCCAGCGTGGCCGCCGGCGCGTACCAGTCCCGCTCGGTCATCTCCGTGCCCCGGGAGGTGAACCAGGCCAGGTCGCGCAGCCCGTCGGCGGAGTGCGCCCGGCCGGAGAAGAACGCCCGGCGGCGCAGCACGGGGTGCCGGTGGCGCAGCGCGATCAGCCGGGAGGTCAGCTGGAACAGGGCCTGCCAGCCGGGGTCCTCCAGCAGCCCCCAGTCCACCCAGCTGATCTCGTTGTCCTGGCAGTAGGCGTTGTTGTTGCCGCGCTGCGTGCGGCCCAGCTCGTCTCCCGCGACCAGCATGGGCACACCCGTGGACAGCAGCAGCGTGGTCAGCAGGTTGCGCAGCTGCCTGCGCCTGAGCGCCCGCACGCCCTCGTCGTCCGTCTCGCCCTCGGCGCCGCAGTTCCAGGCCCGGTTGTCGTCCGTGCCGTCCCGGTTCCCCTCGCCGTTGGCCTCGTTGTGCTTGCGCTCGTAGGACACCAGATCGCGCAGGGTGAACCCGTCGTGCGCGGTGATGAAGTTGACCGACGCGTACGGCCGGCGCCCGCCCCAGGCGTACAGGTCGCTGGATCCCGACAGGCGGTAACCCATCTCGCGCACGTCCGGCAGCGCGTGCCGCCAGAAGTCCCGCACGGCGTTGCGGTACCGGTCGTTCCACTCCGTCCACAGCGGTGGGAAGGCGCCCACCTGGTAGCCGCCCGACCCCACGTCCCACGGCTCGGCGATCAGCTTCACCCGGCGCAGCACCGGGTCCTGGGCGATCACCGCCAGGAAGGGGGAGAGCATGTCGACGTCGTGCATCGAGCGGGCCAGCGCCGCCGCCAGGTCGAAGCGGAAACCGTCCACGCCCATCTCGGTGACCCAGTAGCGCAGCGAGTCCGTGATCAGGCGCAGCACGTGCGGCTGGACCACGTGCAGGGTGTTGCCGCAGCCGGTGTAGTCCGCGTAGCGGCGGGCGTCGTCCTGGAGGCGGTAGTAGCCGCGGTTGTCGATGCCCTTCAGCGACAGCGTCGGGCCCAGCTCCCCGGCCTCCGCGGTGTGGTTGTAGACCACGTCCAGGATGACCTCGATCCCGGCCGCGTGCAGGGCGCGCACCATCCGCTTGAACTCGCCGACCTGCTGCCCGCGCGTACCGGAGGCCGCGTAGGCCGCGTGCGGGGCGAAGTAGCCGACGGAGTTGTAGCCCCAGTAGTTGCGCAGGCTCCTGCGCAGCAGGTGGTCCTCGTGCGCGAACTGGTGCACCGGCAGCAGCTCCACCGCCGTCACGCCCAGTGCCACCAGGTGCTCCACGGCCGCCGGGTGCGCGAGGCCGGCGTAGGTGCCGCGCAGTTCCTCGGGGATGCCCGGGTGCAGCTGCGTGAAGCCCTTGACGTGCAGCTCGTAGATCACCGAGTCCGCCCAGGGGGTCTTCGGGCGCCGGTCGTCCGCCCAGTCGTCGTCGTCGTGGACGACGACGCCCTTCGGCACGTAGGGAGCCGAGTCCCGGTCGTCGCGCACGGTGTCGGCGACGTGCTGCTGCGGCCAGTCGCGGACGTGCCCGTACACCTCCGGCGGCAGCCCGAAGTCGCCGTCGACCGCCCGGGCGTAGGGGTCCAGCAGCAGCTTGGCGGGGTTCCAGCGGGCGCCCGTCCACGGGTCCCAGCGTCCCTGCACCCGGTAGCCGTAGCGCTGCCCGGGCAGGACGCCCGGCACGAAGCCGTGCCAGATCCCGTGGGTCAGCTCGGCCAGCCGCACCCGCGACTCCTTGTCCGCCTCGTCGAACAGGCACAGCTCCACCCCCTCGGCCCCGCCCGCCCACAACGCGAAGTTGGTCCCGGCCACTCCCGCCGGGCCGGCCCGGAACCGGGCGCCCAGCGGTGTCGGCGCGCCCGGCCAGGCGGGCACGACGGGCGGCGGCGCGGCCCTCCGCGCGCCGTTCACGGCGGCGGCCTGGCGCCCCGCCTCGGTGGCCCGACGACCGGCCACCGCCTCCTGCTCGGCTGCGCTGGACACCTGTCAGCCTCCCGCGGCTCGTGGAACGACGGGGAACAGGGGGGTGCGGCCCTGTGCTGCGGCCCGGGTCGCGGCTCCCCTGCGCGCCGTCCTCCCCACTGTTCTGCCCAGAGCATGGGTCGCACTCACGTTTCCCCGGAGGCGGGCATGGTCGTTTCCCGGGGACGCGCCCGGTCGTTGGGCACCCCGTGAGGCACGTACAAGGGCGCGCGCGGCGCGCGAGGGCCGCGCTGGCCGCCGTAGTGACATGGGCAGGGCTCCTCGCCGGGGCCACCGGCTGTACCTCGGACGACGGCGGCGGCATCGCCGGCGCCTTCGGCGCGCCCCCGGCGCCCGAGGACGTCATCGAGGTCTCGCCCGGCGACGGGAGCAGGGGCGTGCGCCCCGGCAGGCAACTGCGGGTGCGCGTGTCCGGTGGCCGGCTGGAGTCGGTGAAGGTCGTCCGCTCCCAGGACGCCCAGGACACCCCGGTGCCCGGGCGGATCTCCGCCGACGGCCTGAGCTGGGAGCCGGCGCAGGAACGGCTGGCGCTGGCCGCGAAGTACACGGTCGACGCGGTGGCCGTGGACGGCACCGGCCGACGCTCGGCCCGGCACACGACCTTCACCACGTACGTCCCGGAGGAGCGTTTCATCGGCTACGTCGCCCCGGAGCACCGTGCCACGGTCGGCACCGGGATGATCGTCTCGCTGGCGTTCAACCGGAAGATCGCGAACCGGGCCGCGGTGGAGCGCGCGGTGACGGTCACCGCCCGCCCCGCCGTCGAGGTCCGCCCGCACTGGTTCGGCCGCACCCGGCTCGACTTCCGTCCCGAGCACTACTGGAAGCCGGGCACCAAGGTCACCGTCTCCCTGCGCCTGCGGGACGTCGAGGGCGCACCCGGCGTCTACGGCCTGCAGCACAAGACGTTCGCGTTCACCGTCGGCCGCAGCCAGGTCTCGGTCGTCGACGCCGCCGCCCACTCCATGGAGGTCCGGCGCGACGGCGAGCCGCTGGCCACCGTGCCCGTGACGGCGGGCGCTCCGAAGACCACCACCTACAACGGCAAGATGGTGGTGACGGAGATGCTCGACGTCACCCGGATGAACGGTGCCACGGTGGGCTTCAAGAAGCGCGACGGCAAAGGCGAGTACGACATCCCGGACGTCCCGCACGCCATGCGCCTGACCGACTCCGGCACCTTCCTGCACGGCAACTACTGGGCCCACCGCTCCGTCTTCGGCCGCACCAACGTCAGCCACGGCTGCATCGGGCTGCGCGACGTGAAGGGCGGCGGCTCGGACACGCCGGCCGGCTGGTTCTTCGACCGCAGCCTCGTCGGGGACGTGATCGAGGTCGTCAACAGCAAGGACAAAAAGGTGGCTCCCGACAACGGGCTCGGAGGCTGGAATATGGGCTGGAATGCATGGAAGGCGGGCAGTGCGGTGAAGTAGCCCGACACGGGGGCGGGTCGACCCGGCGTTCCGTTGGGACCGAACGGTGACAATCGCGGGCCGCCGGGGCCGGCCGACCAGTGGTTACTATTCGCCGGTGCGCGGGGGTCACGCGCCGGGGAGCGGGCCTGGTCAGGCCCTGGGAGGGGAGAACCACGTGAACGGGCGACCGATATCGGGGGCGTCGGTTGGGCGCAGGAGGGGACGTCTCGCACTGGCCGTCGGGGCGCTGCTGTTCGCCGTGACGGCGTGCGGGGGCGGGGACACCGGCTCGGGCTCCGGCTCGGGCGGCGGTGAGGGCAAGGACTCGGGCAGCGCGCAGAGCAAGCAGTCCGAGGCGGTCGTCAGCATCGCGCCGAAGGACGGCGCGAAGTCCGTCGACACCAGCGGCGCGCTGAAGGTCACCGCCGCCAAGGGCAAGCTGACCGAGGTCGAGGTCAAGGACTCCGACGGCGAGAAGGTCGACGGGAAGATATCCGCCGACGGCGCCACCTGGACGCCGTCCACGCACCTGGCCGGCGCGACCAAGTACACCGTCCACGCGGTCGCCAAGGACTCCGAGGGCCGCACGGCCGCCGAGGACGCCGACTTCACCACGCTGACCCCGAAGAACACGTTCATCGGCACCTTCACCCCGGAGGACGGCTCCGAGGTGGGGGTCGGGATGCCGTTCTCGGTCCGCTTCTCACGGGGCATCACCAACCCCGACGACGTCGAGCGGGCCATCCGCATCAGGACGGAACCCGCCGTCGAGGTCGAGGGCCACTGGTTCGGCAACGACCGGCTCGACTTCCGCCCCGAGAAGTACTGGAAGCCCGGCACCAAGGTGACCGTCGACTTCGGCCTGGACGGTGTGGAGGGCAGGCCCGGCGTCTACGGCGAGCAGGACAAGAAGGTCGAGTTCACCATCGGCCGCAACCAGGTCTCCGTCGTCGACGCCAAGAAGCTCACGATGAAGGTCACCCGCGACGGCAGGACCGTCAAGACCATCCCGGTCACCACCGGCAAGCCCGGCATGGAGACCTGGAACGGCCAGATGGTCATCAGCGAGATGCTGGAGGTGACCCGGATGAACGGCGAGACCGTCGGCTACGGCGGCGAGTACGACATCAAGGACGTCCCGCACGCCGTCCGCCTGACCACCTCGGGCACGTTCCTGCACGGCAACTACTGGGCGAGCGGCGCCTTCGGGGAGTACAACGCCAGCCACGGCTGCATCGGACTGCGCGACGTGCGCGGCGGCTGGGACAAGAAGGTGCCGGCAGCCTGGTTCTTCGACAACTCGATGATCGGCGACGTGGTGGTCGTCAAGAACTCCGAGGACCGCACCGTCGCCCCGGACAACGGACTCAACGGCTGGAACATGTCGTGGGAGAAGTGGAAGAAGTAGCACCCCGCGGTCGACGACGGGGCCCCGGTGTGACGGACCGCACCGGGGCCCCGCGCGTTAATCCCCGTTAACCTGCTGCCCATGACCGTCTCTCTCGAAGTCGCCGAAGGCGTCGGCACGCTGCGGCTGGACCGACCGCCCATGAACGCGCTGGACATCGCCACGCAGGACCGGCTCAAGGAACTCGCCGAGGAGGCCACGCGCCGCGAGGACGTGCGCGCCGTGGTGGTCTACGGCGGCGAGAAGGTGTTCGCGGCGGGCGCGGACATCAAGGAGATGCAGGCGATGGACCACACCGCGATGGTCCTGCGCGCCCGCGCCCTGCAGGACGCGTTCACCGCGGTGGCCCGGATCCCCAAGCCGGTCGTCGCGGCCGTCACCGGCTACGCGCTGGGCGGCGGCTGCGAACTCGCCCTGTGCGCGGACTTCCGCATCGCCGCGGAGAACGCCAAGCTCGGCCAGCCGGAGATCCTGCTCGGCCTCATCCCCGGCGCGGGCGGCACCCAGCGCCTGGCGCGCCTGGTCGGCCCCTCGAAGGCCAAGGACCTCATCTTCATGGGCCGGATGGTCAAGGCCGACGAGGCCGAGCGGATCGGCCTGGTCGACCGGGTCGTGCCGGCCGCCGAGGTGTACCCCCAGGCACACGCCTGGGCTGCCCAGTTGGCGCAGGGGCCCGCACTGGCGCTGCGCGCGGCCAAGGAGGCGATCGACACCGGGCTGGAGACGGACATCGACACCGGCCTGGCGGTGGAACGGAACTGGTTCGCCGGCCTGTTCGCCACCGAGGACCGCGAGCGCGGGATGCGCAGCTTCGTCGAGGAGGGACCGGGCAAGGCGAAGTTCCTCTGAACGTTCCCTCGGGGACTTGCAATTGACGAGATGTCTGATCCGGGGTCCCTCGAAGGGGCGGTTTATGGCAGCCTTGTCGCAGCCTTAAGCCCATCTGGCCGAGGGAGTCCGTCCATTGCCCCGAAAAGGGACGTTCCAGCAGGTCGGAGGGGGTACTGACGGCCCCGAAGTGCCGCCGGCACATGCCGGAGGGTCACCTGGTGGGGGGTCGTCCCCGGGGGTGTGTTCCCCGGGAACGGCCTCCTCGGTCCTGCCCGGCGGCCATGATGGGGGCATGGCGGGGCTGGAGGGTACGGAACAGCCGCGGGGGCACGCCCATGCGGGCACGGCACGCTGGTCGCCGGCGGTCGAGGACGAACACGCGCTGCGGGCGCTGGAGTCGTACGGCGACCCTACCGAGGGGGAGGTCCCGCTGCCGTCCCGCCCGCAGTCCGCCGCCACCGCCCGGCGCCTCGTCCAGGTCGTGGTCCTGCGCCAGTGGGGACTCGCCCCCAGGACCGCGGAGGACGCCGTCCTGCTCGTCTCCGAACTGGTCGGCAACGCCGTGCGCCACACCGGCGCCCGCGTCTTCGGCCTGCGCATGCACCGGCGCCGCGGCTGGATCCGCGTGGAGGTGCGCGACCCGTCCCGCGGACTGCCCTGCCTGATGCCGGTCCAGGAGCTGGACATCAGCGGCCGGGGCCTGTTCCTCGTCGACAAGCTGGCCGACCGCTGGGGCGTCGACCTGCTGCCGCGGGGCAAGACCACCTGGTTCGAGATGCGGGTCGCCGAGCGCTGACGGCGGGGGCATTCCTCACCCGGCCGCCGGACGGGCGAATCACGGCTTTTCGGGCCGCCGGCTCCTTGAATGGTGCGATGCACCGCCATCTCGCCAAGAGCGCCCTCGTCGCGGGCGCCGCCGTCGCCGTCCTCGCCGCCTGCGGCGCCCCGAGCGGGGATCGGCCCGCCGAGTCCCGCGGCACCCGGGCCGCCGTGCCCGCCCCGCCCGAGAGGAAGCCCGTCCACGGCCTGCCCGGCATGCCGCCCGTGCTCGACCCCCGGGACGTGTACGCGGCCGACCGCCCCGGCAGGCTGTCGCCCGTGGTCAAGGACTTCCCCTCCCGGGTCTACGTCCCCAACACCGAGTCCGACACGGTGTCCGTCATCGACCCGAAGACCTACGAGATCGTCGAGACGATCAAGGTGGGCCGGCAACCCCAGCACGTCGTGCCCTCCTGGGACCTCAAGACGCTGTGGGTCAACAACAACCGCGGCCACACCCTCACCCCGATCGATCCGAGGACCGGTGAGGCGGGCGAGGAGGTCGACGTCCACGATCCCTACAACCTCTACTTCACCCCCGACGGCAAGTACGCCGTGGTGATGGCCTCCCTCGACCGCGAGCTCGTCTTCCGCGACCCGCACACCATGAAGATCGAGAAGACGGTCCCGGTCTCCTGCTACGGCGTCAACCACGCCGACTTCTCCCTCGACGGCCGCTACTTCGTCGTCTCCTGCGAGTTCAGCGGCGAACTGCTCAAGGTCGACACCGAGAAGATGGAGGTCGTCGCACAGCAGCGGCTGCCCTTCGAGGGCGCCATGCCGCAGGACGTGAAGCTCTCGCCCGACGGCAAGCGGTTCTACATCGCCGACATGACGGCCCACGGCATGTGGGTCCTCGACGGCGAGAAGTTCACCCCGCCCACGCTGCTGCCCACCGGCAAGGGCGCCCACGGCCTGTACGTCAGCCGGGACTCGCGTGAGATGTACGTGTCCAACCGCGGCGAGGGCACGATCTCCGTCTTCGACTTCACGCGCAACGAACTGACCAAGAAGTGGAAGCTGCCCGGCGGCGGCAGCCCCGACATGGGCGGCGTCTCCGCCGACGGAAAGGTGCTGTGGCTGTCCGGCCGCTACGACGGCGAGGTGTACGCCGTCGACACCCGCACCGGTGCCCAGCTCGCCCGCATCGAGGTCGGCAGCGGCCCGCACGGCCTCGCCGTGTACCCCCAGCCCGGCCGCTACTCCCTCGGCCACACGGGCGTCTTCCGGTGAGGCGCGTCGTCGTGCGGTGAGCGGACCCCCGTCGCCGTCGCCGCGCACCCGGGCCACCGCGCGGGCCGGCCGGGCGGGCGCCGCGTCGGCGGCCGGGGCGGGCGGATAACCTGACCTCCGTCAAACCCGCGTCACGAGGACGCGCAGCACGAGAAGAGGGGCGGATCGGTGGCGGACATCGAGGAAGCACGCAAGCAGTTCGAGCGGATCGATACGGACGGTGACGGCTACATCACCGCTGCCGAGTTCAAGACCGCCCTGGCCCAGTCGGGCGACTGGAACGTCACCGAGTCGGTCGCCGAGGTCGTCATCAAGGCCCGCGACCTGGACGGCGACAAGCAGCTCAGCTTCGACGAGTTCTGGGCCTTCCTGAACAAGTAGGCCGCGCGGCGCACGCGGTGCGAGGGGCCCGGTCCGCACCAGGACCGGGCCCCTCGGCGTGCCCGGGCCGAACCTTCGCCCGACCGGGTGAGAGGGCGGAATAGCCCGTCCACGGGCTCGGTTGACGCCGGTCACAGACGTTCGGCCGGCGTCACCGACCCCCGGAAGGGCCAGGCGAGGACATGAAGATCGGCATCATCGGAGCGGGCAACATCGGCGGCAACCTGACCCGGCGGCTCACCGCCCTCGGTCATGAAGTGTCCGTCGCCAACTCCCGCGGACCGCACACGCTCACGGCCCTGGCCGAGGAGACCGGCGCGACGCCCGTGCCCGTCGGGGAGGCGGCCCGGGGCGCGCAGGTGGTCGTGGTGACCATCCCGCTGAAGGCCGTCCCGGACCTGCCGTCCGGCGTGCTCGACGGCGCCGCCGAGGGCGTGGCCGTCATCGACACGGGCAACTACTACCCGAAGCAGCGCGACGGCCGGATCGCCGCGATCGAGGACGAGGGCCTCACCGAGAGCCGGTGGACCGAACGGCAGCTCGGCCACCCCGTGGTCAAGGCCTTCAACGGTACCTACGCCCAGGACATCCTGGACCGCCACCGCCCGGCCGGTGACCCCGAGCGCATGGCCCTGCCGGTGGCCGGCGACGACGAGGCCGCCAAGCGCACGGTGCGCGCCCTCATCGACGAGCTGGGCTTCGACACCGTCGACGCCGGCGGCATCGACGACTCCTGGCGCCAGCAGCCCGGCACCCCGGTCTACGGACTGCGCGCCGGCACGGCCGAGGTCGTCAAGGCGCTCGCGGAAGCCTCCCCGGAGCGCACCCCGGACTTCCGCGGTTAGGGCCTGTCTGACGATTCCCTCCTGCCTCGCGACGCCATGCACGCACGCGGCGGACGCGTGGTCCGGCGCGCGCGTCCGCGGCGTTGTCGTCGGTGCCCGGCGCGCTCGGCGGCGACAACTCCGCGGGCCGGTACACCCGGAGCCGTCTCAGGCGCCGGCGGCCCAGTTGTGCAGCGCCGCCCTGCTCTCGAAGGCGGCGACGTTCTTGTCCAGTGGGTCGTCGGTGTACTGGTGGAAGCGCCACTTCGCCTTGATCCGGGGCTTGCCCGCGCTCACGTAGTCGGCGATCCACAGACCGTCGCCCGCGTAGGAGGTCGTGTCGACGTTGAGCCAGAAGTCGCGGTTGCAGTAGAGCACGACGCGGTTGTCCGGGCGCAGTTGCTTGACCTTGCGAAGGAAGCGGTCCTTCTCGGCGTTGCTCGCGCGGGTCCCGTCGCCGGTCCTCTCCCAGTCGACGGCGAGGATGTCGCCCGGCCGGTCCGGGGCCTCGCCCACGAAGTACTCGGCCTGGCCGGTGAGGTTGCCGGGCCACAGGAAGTGGTAGAAGCCGACGACCAGTCCGGCGTCCCGCGCCCGCTTCGTCTGCGCGGCCAGCTTGGGGTTGACGTACGACCGGCCCTCCGTCGCCTTGACGAAGACGAAGGACAGGCCGTCCGTGGAGTAGGACGAGGACTGGTACGCGCTCACGTCGATTCCGCGCAGCATGGGGAGCTCCCTCACGTTCCGGTGGGGCGGAAGTGCACTGGGGTGGAGGGTGGTTGTATGCCCGCCGGAGGCGGCCGTACGCCGGGCGCGGGGAGGTTCGCGGCCCGGCGGAGGTGAGCGCCGGTGGGACTCAGGCGGCGGGGGCGGAGCTGACCGCTTCAGCCGGGGCGGCCTCCGCGTCGTCCAGGGAGACGTGCTTGGTCTCCGTGCTCAGCAGGAGCGCGACCAGCGTCAGCAGTGCCATCACCGAGAGGTAGACGCCGACCAGCCACGGCGAGCCGTCCCCGGTCTCCCACAGCGCCACGGCGATGAACGGGGCGACCGCCGCCCCCAGGATCGAACTGACGTTGTACGAGATGCCCGATCCGGTGTACCGGACGCCGGTCGGGAACAGCTCGGGCAGCAGCGCGCCCATCGGACCGAAGGTCAGGCCCATCAGGGTGAAGCCCAGCACCAGCCACAGCACCACGCCCGGCGTGCCCAGACCGATCAGCGGCACCCAGACCAGCCCGAAGACCACGATCGCGGCGGTGATCCAGAGAAGGCAGGTGCGCCGCCCGTAGCGGTCCGCGAGGGGGCCCGAGACGAGGGTGAAGGCGGCGAAGAACAGCACACCGAAGATCATCATGAGGACGAACGTGGTGTAGCCGTAGCCCAGTCCGGGCACGGCGGCGTCCTCGGGAGCGCGTCCGTAGCTCAGCGAGAACGTGGTCATCAGGTAGAAGAGCACGTAGGTCGCGAGCATGATGAAGGTGCCGAGGACCAGCTGCCTGCCGTGACTGCGCACCACGGTGGCCAGCGGCAGCCGTCGCACCCCGCCCGTGGCGCGGGTCCGGGTGAACACCGCCGACTCCACGAGCCGTGAGCGCACCCACAGGCCGATGGCGACCATCACGGCGGAGAAGAGGAACGGCACCCGCCAGCCCCAGCTGACGAAGGCGTCCGAGGGCTGGGAGGGGTCGGCGCCCGCCGCGGACGGCAGCAGGGCGCCCATGAGGAGGAACAGCCCGTTGCCGATGATGAAGCCGAACGGGGCGCCCAGCTGCGGGAAGGTGCCGTACAGGGCCCGCTTGCCGCTCGGGGCGTTCTCGGTGGCGACCAGGGCCGCGCCGCTCCACTCGCCGCCGAGGGCGAAGCCCTGCGCGAGCCGCATCAGCACCAGCAGCGCGGTGGCCACCCAGCCGGCCTGGGCGTAGGTGGGCAGGACGCCGATGAGGAAGGTGGCGATGCCCATGGTCAGCAGCGAGACGACGAGGGTCCTCTTGCGGCCGAGGCGGTCACCGAGGTGCCCGAAGACGACGGCCCCGACCGGCCGGGCGACCATCGCGGCGCCGAACACCGCGAAGGACGACAGCAGCGCGGTGGTCGGGTCGCTGCTCGGGAAGAACAGCTGCGGGAAGACGAGCACCGCGGCGGTCGCGTAGATGTAGAAGTCGTAGAACTCGATCGTCGTGCCGATGAGGCTGGCGACGAGGACACGGGACCGCGGGTTGGCGGGGGCCGGGGCGGTACCGGAGGCAGGAGCGGGCATCGATCGGTCTTTCACGCGCGAAACATGGCACGTACAACGATGTCAGCCATCTTGTTGCGCGGTACGGTCCTCTCGCGATGTGAGACGCGGGCGGACCGTGCCGCCGAGGCGGCTCAGCACTCGATGATGTTCACCGCCAGGCCGCCCCGGGCCGTCTCCTTGTACTTGACCGACATGTCGGCGCCGGTGTCCTTCATCGTCTTGATGACCTTGTCCAGGGAGACCTTGTGGGAGCCGTCGCCGCGCATCGCCATGCGGGCGGCGGTGACGGCCTTGACCGCCGCCATGCCGTTGCGCTCGATGCACGGGATCTGGACCAGGCCGCCGACCGGGTCGCAGGTGAGCCCGAGGTTGTGCTCCATGCCGATCTCGGCGGCGTTCTCCACCTGCTCGGGTGAGCCGCCGAGCACCTCGGCCAGTGCGCCCGCGGCCATGGAGCAGGCGGAGCCGACCTCGCCCTGGCAGCCGACCTCGGCGCCGGAGATGGAGGCGTTCTCCTTGAACAGCATGCCGATCGCACCCGCGGCCAGCAGGAAGCGGACCACGCCCTCCTCGTCGGCGCCCGGCACGAAGTTCATGTAGTAGTGCAGCACCGCCGGGATGATGCCGGCCGCGCCGTTCGTCGGGGCGGTGACGACCCGGCCGCCGGCCGCGTTCTCCTCGTTCACGGCCATCGCGTAGAGGGTGATCCACTCCATGGACAGGGCCTGCGGGTCGCCCTCGGAGCGGAGCTTGCGGGCGGTATTGGCGGCCCGGCGACGCACCTTCAGGCCGCCGGGCAGGATGCCCTCGCGGGACATGCCGCGGGCCACGCAGGCCTGCATCACGCGCCAGATCTCCAGCAGGCCCTCGCGGATCTCCTCCTCGGTGCGCCAGGCCCGCTCGTTCTCCAGCATCAGCGCCGAGATGGACAGACCGGTCTCCCGGGTGAGCCGGAGCAGCTCGTCCCCCGTGCGGAAGGGGTACTTCAGCACGGTGTCGTCGAGCTTGATGCGGTCCGCGCCGACCGCGTCCTCGTCGACGACGAACCCGCCGCCCACCGAGTAGTACGTCTTCGTCAGCAACTGGGCGCCCGAGGCGTCGTACGCCCACAGGGTCATGCCGTTGGCGTGGTAGGGCAGGGCCTTGCGGCGGTGCAGGACCATGTCGTCGTCGAAGGAGAAGGCGATCTCGTGCTCGCCGAGCAGGTTCAGCCGGCCGCCGGCCCTGATCGCCTCCACCCGCTCGTCGGCGGTCTCCACGTCCACCGTGCGCGGGGAGTCGCCCTCCAGGCCGAGCAGGACCGCCTTGGGCGTGCCGTGGCCGTGGCCGGTGGCGCCGAGCGAGCCGTACAGCTCCGCGCGGACCGAGGCGACGGACCCCAGGAGCTCCTCGTTGCGTAGCCGCCGGACGAACAGGCCGGCCGCGCGCATCGGCCCGACGGTGTGGGAGCTGGACGGGCCGATGCCGATCGAGAACAGGTCGAAGACCGAGATGGCCACGGGGGGAACTCCTGACTACGGGGGTGGTGCCAAGGGGGTGGGCACCGCGCCCGCTTGTGGCCGGCGCGGCGCCCGAAAGGTTTCTTCGTTACTTGTTCGGACCCGGGTACAGCGGGTGCCGGTCGGCCAGGGCCTTCACCCGGGCCTTGAGGGCCTCCGCGTCGTACGACGGCTTCAGCGCCTCGGCGATGACGTCCGCGACCTCGGCGAAGGCCTCGGCCCCGAAACCGCGGGTGGCCAGGGCCGGGGTGCCGATCCGCAGACCGGAGGTCACCATCGGCGGACGCGGGTCGTTCGGGATCGCGTTGCGGTTGACGGTGATGCCGATCTCGTGGAGCCGGTCCTCGGCCTGCTGCCCGTCCAGCTCGGAGTCGCGCAGGTCGACCAGGACCAGGTGCACGTCCGTGCCGCCGGACAGGACGTCCACACCCACGGCCCGGACGTCGTCCTTCACCAGACGCTCGGCCAGGATGCGGGCACCCTCCAGCGTACGGCGCTGGCGCTCCTTGAAGTCCTCCGAGGCGGCGACCTTGAAGGCGACGGCCTTGGCGGCGATCACGTGCTCCAGCGGACCACCCTGCTGACCGGGGAAGACGGCGGAGTTGATCTTCTTGGCCAGCTCGGCCGTGGAGAGGATCACACCGCCGCGCGGGCCGCCGAGGGTCTTGTGGGTCGTGGTGGTGACCACGTGCGCGTGCGGCACCGGGTTGGGGTGCAGCCCGGCCGCGACGAGCCCGGCGAAGTGCGCCATGTCGACCATCAGGTACGCGCCGACCTCGTCCGCGATCCGGCGGAACTCGGCGAAGTCCAGCTGCCGCGGGTACGCCGACCAGCCGGCGACGATCAGCTTCGGCCGGGACTCCTTGGCCAGCCGCTCGACCTCGGCCATGTCGACCCGGCCGTCCTCGCCCACGTGGTAGGCGACGACGTCGTAGAGCTTGCCGGAGAAGTTGATCTTCATGCCGTGGGTCAGGTGACCGCCGTGGGCGAGGTTCAGGCCCATGATCGTGTCGCCCGGCTTGAGCAGCGCGAACATCGCGGCCGCGTTGGCCTGGGCGCCGGAGTGGGGCTGCACGTTGGCGTGCTCGGCGCCGAACAGCTCCTTCACGCGGTCGATCGCGATCTGCTCGACCACGTCGACGTGCTCGCAGCCGCCGTAGTAGCGGCGGCCCGGGTAGCCCTCGGCGTACTTGTTGGTGAGGACCGAGCCCTGCGCCTCCATGACCGCGACCGGGGCGAAGTTCTCCGAGGCGATCATCTCGAGCGTGGACTGCTGGCGGTGCAGCTCGGCGTCGACCGCGGCGGCCACGGCCGGGTCGAGCTCGTGCAGGGGGGTGTTCAGGACGGACATACGGCTACGACTCCTCAGCCGGCGGAGAACGCGGTGTACTCGTCGGCGGAGAGCAGGTCGCCCGGCTCGTCCGTGACCCGCACCTTGAACAGCCAGCCGCCCTCGAAGGGGGCCGAGTTCACCAGCGACGGGTCGTTCACGACGTCCTCGTTGACCTCGGTGACCTCACCGGAGACCGGGGAGTACAGGTCGGACACCGACTTGGTCGACTCCAGCTCGCCGCAGGTCTCGCCCGCGGACACCGTGTCACCGACCTCGGGGAGCTGGACGAAGACCACGTCGCCGAGCGCGTTGGCCGCGTGCTCCGTGATGCCGACCGTCGACACGCCGTCCTCGGCGGCCGACAGCCACTCGTGCTCCTTGCTGTAGCGCAGCTGCTGGGGGTTGCTCATGGCCTGGATTCTCCTGTACGCGCGGGAGTGCTGTGAAAGGGGGGACTGCTGGTGAACCGGGTGACGGTGGCCGGGCCGCGCGGGCGGCCCACGGCCAGTGTCTACTTCTGCCGCTTGTAGAACGGCAGCGCCACGACCTCGTACGGCTCGTGGCTGCCCCGGATGTCCACACCCACGCCGGACGTGCCGGGCGCGGCGTGCGCGGCGTCGACGTAGGCCATGGCGATCGGCTTGCCCAGGGTGGGGGAGGGGGCGCCGGAGGTGACCTCGCCGATCACCTCGCCGCCCGAGACGACGGCGTACCCGGCGCGCGGGACCCGGCGGCCCTCGGCGACCAGGCCGACCAGCACCCGCGGCGGGTTCTGCTCGGCCCGGGCGGCGGCTTCCTCCAGGGCCTGGCGGCCCACGAAGTCGCCCTCCTTCTCGAACTTCACCACACGGCCGAGACCGGCGTCGAAGGGCGTCAGGGAGGTGGTCAGCTCGTGCCCGTACAGCGGCATGCCGGCCTCCAGGCGCAGCGTGTCGCGGCAGGACAGGCCGCACGGGACCAGCCCGGCGTCCTCGCCGGCCTTGGTCAGGGCCTGCCACAGCTCGACGGCGTGCTCCGGCTTCACGAACAGCTCGAAGCCGTCCTCGCCGGTGTAACCGGTGCGGGCGATCAGGGCCGGCACCCCGGCGACCGTGCCGGGCAGGCCGGCGTAGTACTTCAGCCCGTCCAGGTCGGCGTCGGTGAGGGACTTCAGGATGCCGGGGGACTCCGGGCCCTGGACGGCGATCAGCGCGTAGGCGTCCCGGTCGTCGCGCACCTCGGCGTCGAACCCGGCGGCGCGCTCGGTCAGCGCGTCCAGGACGACCTGGGCGTTGGAGGCGTTGGCGACGACCATGTACTCGCTCTCGCCCAGCCGGTAGACGATCAGGTCGTCGAGGATGCCGCCGTCGGCCCGGCAGATCATGGTGTAGCGGGCGCGGCCCGGCTTCACACCGCCGATGTTGCCCACCAGGGCGTAGTCGAGGAGGGCCGCTGCCTGCGGGCCGGTGACGGTGATCTCGCCCATGTGGGACAGGTCGAAGAGCCCGGCCCTCGTGCGCACGGCGAGGTGCTCGTCGCGCTCGGAGCCGTAGCGCAGGGGCATGTCCCAGCCGGCGAAGTCGGTCATCGTCGCGCCGAGCGAGCGATGCAGGGCATCGAGCGCGGTGTGACGGAGTTCTCCTGTACTGCTCACAGTCGGTCGTCTCCCAGGGCGATGGGGGTACCTCCCGCGCGAACTCGTTCGAGCGTGGGGGAGGGCGAGGTCGTTCCTCCCCATCTGTCATCGGAACCTGAGAGGTTCGCCATGACCGCGCTGGTCCATGGCTTGCACCTTGGGTGGAGCCGGCCTGCCGGAGCAGGGGAGGGCCCGCTTTTCAGATGTGCCTCGCCCGCGCGGTAACGGGGCCTGAGAGATTCAAGGGAGGGACTTGCTCCTTCGGCGCCCCAGCGTCAGCGGTGCTGGGGACTCTCCCGCGCGGATTCAAACGGCCGGTATGCAGTTGGCGCGCCCATCATTGCACGCATCCTTCCGGCGCGGCAGGGGGACCTTTCTCAGCAAGTGCGCCGTCCCACGCGCCGGGGCCCGGAGACCTGTGGCAACCCTGTTGCAGGAACCGCACCGAAATGAGAGGCCTGCGGCATTACCGTCTCTTTACACTCGGCGGGGAGGGTACCGGCGTACCTGGCCCCAGGGGAGGACGATCACGGTGAACAGGACCAGGGCGTACGCCGCGACCACGGGCGTCGCGCTGCCCGGGCAGCCGGCCGTACCGGCCCGGGCGGCCCGCGGCCCGCTGCCGGCGGCCACCGTGCGCGACCTGCGCGAGCGCGCCGACCGCGGCCCGCGGGCGCTGGTGTTCGGCGCCCGCGACGTCGTCGTGGTCACCGGGCTGCCCGGCAGCGGCAAGTCCACGCTGATGCGGCGCACCGTCCCGGGCCGGCGCGTCGACTCCCAGGACACCCGCGACCGCTGGGAACGCCGCATGCCGCGCTTCCTGCCGTACGCGGTCTACCGCCCGCTGGTCCGCCTCTCCCACTACGCCGGGCTGCGCCGCGCCCTGCGCACCGGTGAGGGGCTGGTGGTGCACGACTGCGGCACCCAGGCCTGGGTCCGCCGCTGGCTCGCCCGCGAGGCGAGCCGCCGAGGCGGCGCCCTGCACCTGCTCCTCCTCGACGTCACGCCCGAGCAGGCCCTGGCCGGCCAGCGGGACCGGGGCCGCGGCGTCTCCCGCTACGCCTTCCGCCGCCACCGCACGGCCATGGACCGCCTCCTGCGCGCGGTGCACCGCGGCCGCCTCCCCCGGGGCTGCGCCTCCGCCGTCCTCACCGACCGGGACACGGCAGCGGCACTGCACCGGATCACGTTCACGGACTGACGCTCGACGGGACCGGGACCCGGGACCCGCCCCCCGCAGGCACGTCGGCGGCAGGGACGGAGCCCTGCCCCGGCGCGTGCGCAGGAGCGGCCCCGCAGCCCGCCCCGGCCGCGCCCGGCGTCGAGCCGTTAGCCTTCTGGCGGCACTGGCAGTGGCTCGAGGCAGGCGGTAGGCAGATGGACTTTCCGGCGGAGTTCGGGGCCGGCTTCCCGGCGCAGACGCAGACCCACTCGCACGGGGGATGGCCCGGCAACGAGCTGGAGGAGGTGCTCTCGGCCTCCCTGGGCGCCGGGCCCGCGGCCGGCGGGCGGATCGTCGAGGTGCTCGGGCGGAGCTTCGTCTGGGTCCCGCTGCCCAACGGCGGCGGCCCGCACAGCGGCCCCCTCGACCTGCCGGCCGTGGAGCTGGACGGCCAGGCGTACGTGCCGGTGTTCAGCTCCGAGGAGCAGTTCCACCTCGCCGCCGGCTCGCAGATGTCGTACACCGTCGCCCCCGCCGTGGAGTTCGCCCGCGGGCTCCCCCCGCACGCCGGCATCGTGATCAACCCCGGGGGAGTGGTCGGCATACCCCTGCCGCCCCCCGCCGTCGCCGAGCTGTGCCGGGCCGGGCGCACCCCGCTCGACGGACCCGCGAGCGGCGGCCGCGTCCGCCTCTTCGAACCCGACTGGCAGGACGACCCGGTCGACTTCCTCGCCGCCGCCTCCGCCGAGTTCGAGGCCATCGGCGTCGTCGTCACCGCCCGCCGCTGCCTCGCCGCGATCGAGACCGCCGACCCCGTGATGTTCGTGGGCGTCGAACTCTCCCAGTGGGAGGGCGACCTGCGCGCCCTGCCCCTGGAGGCGCTCACCCGGGCCGTCACCGCCGCGCCCGCCCCCTGGCCGGTCAATCTGGTGCTCCTGGACGTGACGGAGGACCCCGTGGGCGCCTGGATGAGGGAGCGGGTCCGGCCCTTCTACCAGCGGTAGCGGCCGGCACGGCGGTGCGGGCGCGTCACCGCCGCGCGCGCACCGCCCGCGCGCGGGCAAGTCCCGAGCCGGTGGGCGGGCTTAAGCTAGGTCACGGTCGAGGCGTTGTACGAAGGGGCGGTAAAGGTGAGCGCGAGCGGCACGGCCGCGGCCGGACAGGTCGAGCACATGCTGCGCCAGGTCACGCCCGGGCGCTACGACGCCTACGAGGCACTCCTGCGCGCGCTCGCGACCCCGCACACCGGCCAGATCTGGATGCTCCTGTGGCACGGCCAGGCCGGTTCCCCGGACGCCCAGTACGGAAAGATGGAGGTCGACGGCCACGGCTACGCGCCCTGCGTCACCTCCGCCCAGGAGCTGTCCGCCAGCGGCTGGAACCGCTCCTACGAGGTGATCGACGGGCTCGACGTGGCCCGCGCCCTCTACCCCGACCACTACGGCCTCTGGCTCAACCCGCACGCTCCCGGCGGCGGCGTCGGCATCCCCTGGCTCGACCTGCGGCGGATCGCCACGGGCCTGGACCGGCAGCCGGCCGGCCCCCTGCGGCTGTCCGAACCGGCCATCGAGGTCCCGCAGTTCTACGCTCTGCTCGCGCAGAACGCCCACCGCACCCCGGCCGTCCGCTCGCTGCGCCGCGCCTGGGTGCAGCCCGCGCTCGGCGCGCCGTACCTCGCCATCGGACTGGACGTGTACGACACCTCGCCGCCGGCCGTGGACGCCGTGCGGGCGATGATGCAGCAGTCCCTGGGCGCCGTGCCGGACGGGCTTCCCGTCTCGACCGTCGCCATGTCGGACGAGCACGACCCGGTCGCCATGTGGCTGCGGGCCAAGGCCCGCCCCTTCTACGACCGCGAGGCCCACGCCACCGCCCCCGTCCAGGCCCCCGCGTCCGGCTACGGCTACCCTCCCGCGCAGGGCGGGTTCTGAGGGTCTCGCGAGCCGCTGCGGACCCCTTCGCGAACGTGACGGATGTTCACCTCTCCGCGCGTAGATGAGCGCTGCCTGGGCGCATTCGCCCTACTATGCCCCTGCTACGACGCGTCCGACCCCCGTTACCCGTTGTCCGGATAACGGAACCCCCCAGACAGCATCACGTTTACGCATCCATTCACCGCCAAGTCTGGCAACAGATCGCCAAAGCGTTGAAGACTCCCGGCAAGACACGGGCCGGTCGGTCGCGTGTACGAGACAAACAAAACCGCTACAGCGGCAGCCAGGGGCTCGGCGATCGCCGGCCCGAGAGGGGTCAATCGCACCGTGACCGCACCGATCGAGACCACCGGGGCGGAAGCCGGAGCACAGCCCGAGGCCGTGCTCTCCGGGGTCAAGAAGAGCCAGATCGAGGGGCGTTCGCTCACCCAGATCGCCTGGATGCGCTTCAAGCGGGACAAGGTGGCGATGGCGGGAGGCGTCGTCGTCATCCTCCTCGTGCTGATGGCGGTCCTCTCCAAGCCGATCCAGTGGGTCTTCGGCCTCGATCCCAACAAGTTCAACCAGGACCTCATCGACCCGGCGCTGCTCGCGCCCAAGGGCGGCTGGGGCGGCATGAGTTGGGACCACCCGCTGGGCGTGGACCCCCAGTACGGCCGCGACATGCTCGCGCGCATCATCGACGGCTCCTGGGTCTCCCTGCTGGTCGCGGGCGGAGCCACCCTGCTGTCCGTGTGCATCGGCACCGTGCTCGGTGTCGTCGCCGGCTACTACGGCGGCTGGATCGACAGCGTCATCAGCAGGCTGATGGACACCTTCCTGGCCTTCCCGCTGCTGCTGTTCGCCATCTCGATCTCCGCCTCGGTGCAGGACGGGTTCTTCGGTCTCGACGGCCTGTCGCTGCGCATCAGCGTGCTGATCTTCGTCATCGGCTTCTTCAGCTGGCCGTACATCGGCCGCATCGTGCGGGCCCAGACCATGACCCTGCGCAAGCGGGAGTTCATCGAGGCCTCCACGAGCCTCGGGGCGCGCGGCCCGTACATCCTGTTCCGGGAGCTGCTCCCGAACCTCGTCGCGCCGATCCTCGTCTACGCGACGCTGATCATCCCGACGAACATCCTTTTCGAGGCCGCGCTGAGCTTCCTCGGTGTCGGTATCGCTCCGCCGCAGGCCTCCTGGGGCGGCATGCTCAGCAACGCTGTGGATCTCTACACGGCCGATCCGCAGTACATGTTCGTGCCCGGACTGGCGATCTTCATCACCGTCCTGGCCTTCAACCTGCTGGGTGACGGGCTGCGTGACGCCCTCGACCCTCGCAGCAAGTGATCCATCGAATGAGGGGGCTTCCTCAGGTGAAGACGAGAAGGGTGACCGCCGGCGTTGCGTCGGTCCTGGCACTGTCGCTGGGTGCTGCCGCGTGCGGCGGCGGCGGAGGCGACGACAACGACGGGGGAGGCAGCGGCAAGAAGGACGCCGCGCTGAACTCGATCGTCAACGCGTCGGACAAGAAGGGAGGGACGGTCACGTACGAGCACTCGGACGTGCCGGACTCCCTCGACCCGGGCAACACGTACTACGGCTGGGTGCAGAACTTCTCCCGGCTCTACGGCAGGACGCTCACCACGTTCAAGCCGGCCGCGGGCAAGGAAGGCCTGGAGGTCGTGCCGGACCTCGCCGAGTCCCTCGGCAAGTCCAGCCCGGACGCCAAGACCTGGACGTACAAGCTGCGTGCGGGTGTGAAGTTCCAGGACGGCACCCCGGTGACGTCCAAGGACGTCAAGTACGCCATCGAGCGCTCCAACTTCGCGCCCGAGGCCCTGTCCAACGGCCCGACGTACTTCAAGGCCTACCTCCAGGGCGGCGACAAGTACAAGGGCCCCTACAAGGACAAGTCCGCCGAGGGCATCAAGTCCATCGAGACGCCGGACGACCGGACGATCGTCTTCAAGCTGAAGCAGCCGTTCGCCGACTTCGACTACCTGGCGACCTTCTCCCAGACGGCCCCCGTGCCGCAGGCGAAGGACACCGGCGCGAAGTACGTCCAGGCCATCCAGTCCTCCGGCCCGTACCAGTTCCAGTCCTACGAGGAGGGCCGCGGCGCCACCCTCGTGCGGAACAAGCAGTGGGACCCGAAGACGGACCCGATCCGCAAGGCCCTGCCGGACAAGATCACGATCAAGTTCAAGGTCAACCCGGTCACGGTCGACAACAACCTGCTGTCCGACAAGATCACGGCTGACGCGGCCGGCACGGGTGTGCAGCCGCAGACCCAGCCGAAGGTGCTGCGCGGCAAGTACGCCAACCAGACCGACAGCTCCTACGCGGGTGCCACGCAGTACATCGCGCTCAACGTCAACGTGAAGCCGTTCGACAACGAGCACTGCCGCAAGGCCGTCCAGTGGGGCCTGAACAAGCAGTCCGTGCTGGACGCGATGGGCGGCTCCCCGAAGGGCGACGTGGCCACCACGCTGCTGCCGCCGTCGGTCAACGGCTACACCAAGTTCGACACCTACGCGACCGAGGGTCACAAGGGTGACGTGGCCAAGGCCAAGGCCGAGCTGAAGGCGTGCGGCAAGCCGAACGGCTTCAACACGATCCTGACGGCCCGTTCGGACCGCCCGGCGGAGGTCGCTGCCGCGACCGCCATCCAGGCGTCGCTGAAGAACATCGGCGTCAACATCGAGATCAAGCAGTTCCCCTCCGGCAAGTACTTCTCGAACTTCGCCGGTGTCCCGAGCTACGTCCACGACAACAAGCTCGGCATGCTCTCGATGGCCTGGGGTGCCGACTGGCCGACCGGCTACGGCTTCCTCGACCAGATCATCAACGGTGCCGCCATCAAGCCCTCCGGTGGCAACAACCTGATGGAGCTGGACGACCCGAAGATCAACAAGGCCCTGACGGACGCGATCGCCAACACCGACGACGCGGCCCGCACCAAGGCCTGGGGCGACATCGACAAGATGGTCCTCGACAACGCCTCGGTCGTCCCGCTGGTCTACCGCAAGAACCTGCTGCTCCGGCCGGCGTCCGCCAACAACGTCACGGTCACGCAGGCCTACCTGGGCATGTACGACTACCTGCTGATGAGCTCCTCGAAGTAACTCAGCAGGCCGGATCCTTTCGAAAGGCAGGTGAAGGCAACGGGTGGCCGCGGCGGACGATCCCGCCGCGGCCACCCGGGGCCGTACAGCTGTGGCTGCGTACATCCTCCGACGCGTCATGGGCGCGGTGCTGTTGCTGCTGGTGGTCAGCGCAGTCACCTTCGCCATCTTCTTCCTCGTTCCCCGCCTCGGGGGGCAGACGGCCGACCAGTTGGCCACCCAGTACGTCGGCAAGGACGCGAACCCCGCCTCCGTCGCCGCGATCAAGCAGAACCTGGGACTGGACCAGCCGGTCTACGTCCAGTACTGGGACTTCATCAAGGGCCTCGTGGTGGGCGCCGACTACAAGTTCGGCCCTGACGCGACGCACTGCAGCGCACCCTGCTTCGGGTACTCCTTCAAGAGCCACATCGAGGTGTGGCCCCAGTTGGAGCAGCGGATCCCGGTGTCCTTCTCGCTGGCCATCGGTGCCGCGGTGATCTGGCTGGTCTCCGGCGTCACGACCGGTGTCATCTCCGCCCTGCGCAAGGGCAAGCCGATCGACCGCATCTCCATGTTCATCGCGCTGGCCGGCGTCTCCCTGCCGATCTTCTTCACCGGCCAGATCCTGCTGGCCCTCTTCGTCTACGAGATCCCCATCTGGGACAGCATCGACTACGTCCCGTTCACCGAGAACCCCGCCGAGTGGGCCTGGCACCTGGTGCTGCCCTGGGTCAGCCTCGCCTTCCTGTTCTCCGCGCTGTACGCCCGGCTCACCCGGGCGGGCATGCTGGAGACGATGAGCGAGGACTACATCCGCACGGCCCGGGCCAAGGGCCTGACCGAGTCCACGGTCGTCGCCAAGCACGGCCTGCGCTCCGCGCTCACCCCGATCGTCACCATCTTCGGCATGGACTTCGGCACCCTGGTCGGCACCGCGGTGCTCACCGAGACGGTGTTCTCCCTCCAGGGCATCGGCGCCTACTCGGTCCAGGCCATCAAGGACAACGACCTGCCCATCGTGATGGGCGTGACCCTGGTCGCCGCGTTCTTCATCGTCTTCTGCAACTTGATCGTCGACCTGGTGTACGCCGCCATCGACCCCCGGGTGAGGTACTCGTGAGCAAGCTCGACAAAGCCGCGCTCGGCGAACCGGACGACACCACCGCCCCGTCCGCCCCGGACGACGCGTTCCTGTCCGTCCGCGACCTGCGCATCCACTTCGACACCGACGACGGCCTGGTCAAGTCCGTCGACGGCGTCAGCTTCGACGTGCGCAAGGGCAAGACCCTCGGCATCGTGGGCGAGTCGGGCTCCGGCAAGTCCGTCACCTCGCTCGGCGTGATGGGCCTGCACCGCTCGGCGCGCGCCAAGGTCACCGGCGAGGTCTGGCTGGACGGCCAGGAGCTGATCGCGGCCGACCCCGACGACGTACGGCGGCTGCGCGGCCGGAAGATGGCCATGATCTTCCAGGACCCGCTGTCCGCGATGCACCCCTACTACACCGTCGGGCACCAGATCGTGGAGGCGTACCGCGTCCACCACGACGTCAGCAAGAAGGCCGCCAAGCAGCGGGCGGTGGACATGCTCGACCGGGTCGGCATCCCCGAGCCCGGCAAGCGCGTCGACAGCTACCCGCACGAGTTCTCCGGCGGTATGCGCCAGCGCGCCATGATCGCCATGGCCCTGGTGAACAACCCGGAGCTGCTCATCGCCGACGAGCCGACCACCGCCCTGGACGTCACCGTCCAGGCGCAGATCCTCGACCTGATCCGGGACCTGCAGAAGGAGTTCGGCTCCGCGGTCATCATGATCACCCACGACCTGGGCGTGGTGGCCGAGATGGCCGACGACCTGCTGGTCATGTACGGCGGCCGGTGCGTGGAGCGCGGCCCCGCCGGGGACGTGTTCTCCGAGCCCCGGCACCCCTACACCTGGGGCCTGCTCGGCTCGATGCCGCGTCTGGACCGCGAGGAGACCGACCGGCTCATCCCGATCAAGGGCGCGCCGCCCTCCCTCATCAACCTCCCGTCCGGCTGCGCCTTCCACCCGCGCTGCCCGTACGCGGACATCCCGAAGGACAACGTCACCCGCACGGTCCGTCCCGAGCTGACCGAGGTCGGCGGCTCGCACTGGGCCGCCTGCCACATGACCCAGGAGCAGCGGGAGCGTATCTGGACCGAAGAGATTGCGCCGAAGCTGTGAGCGACGACAAAACGGTGAGCGAACCGGACACCAGCGCACCCACCCTCACCGAGGACACCGCCGACGGCGAGGTCCTGCTGAAGGTGAGCGGCCTGGAGAAGCACTTCCCGATCCGCAAGGGCCTGCTCCAGCGGCAGACCGGCGCGGTCCGCGCCGTCGACGGCATCGACTTCGAGGTCCGCAAGGGCGAGACGCTCGGCGTCGTCGGCGAGTCGGGCTGCGGCAAGTCCACCATGGGCCGGCTGATCACCCGGCTGCTCGAACCGACCGGCGGCACGGTCGAGTTCGAGGGCAGGGATATCACGCACCTGAAGACCGGCGAGCTGCGCCCGATGCGCCGCGACGTCCAGATGATCTTCCAGGACCCGTACTCCTCGCTGAACCCGCGGCACACGATCGGCACGATCGTCGGCGCCCCCTTCCGGCTGCAGGGCGTCGAGCCCGAGGGCGGGGTCAAGAAGGAGGTCCAGCGGCTGCTGTCGGTGGTCGGCCTGAACCCCGAGCACTACAACCGCTATCCGCACGAGTTCTCCGGCGGCCAGCGCCAGCGCATCGGCATCGCCCGCGCGCTCGCGCTCAACCCCAAGCTGGTGGTGGCCGACGAGCCGGTCTCCGCGCTGGACGTGTCGATCCAGGCGCAGGTGGTGAACCTGCTGGACGACCTCCAGCAGGAACTCGGCCTGACCTACGTGATCATCGCGCACGACCTGTCGGTCGTCCGGCACGTCTCGGACCGCATCGCGGTGATGTACCTCGGCAAGATCGTCGAGCTGGCCGACCGCGACAAGCTCTACAAGTCGCCGATGCACCCGTACTCCAAGGCACTGCTGTCGGCGGTGCCGATCCCGGACCCCAAGCGCCGGGGCGTCAAGAGCGAGCGCATCCTGCTCAAGGGCGACGTGCCCTCGCCGATCGCGCCGCCGAGCGGCTGCCGCTTCCACACCCGGTGCTGGAAGGCGACGCAGATCTGCAAGACGACCGAGCCGCCGCTGGTGGAGCTGCGGGCCGGGCAGCGCGTCGCCTGCCACCACCCGGAGAACTTCGAGGACCAGCAGCCGCAGGACACCGAGCTGCTGTCCTCGGCCAAGGACGTCACGGTGGAGAACGCCGCCACGCCCGTGCAGAAGTGACTCCGCCCGAGCCCCCGCCCCGGCACATCGGGGCGGGGGCTCACCCGTGGGGGAAAATGCACGGGTGCTCCAGCAACTCTTCAGTCCGTCCGTCCAGCACACGCTCGACCTGATCGGCATCTTCGTCTTCGCGATCTCCGGCGCGCTGCTGGCCGTGCGCAAGAACTTCGACGTCTTCGGCATGGCGGTCCTCGCCGAGGTCACCGCGCTGGGCGGCGGGCTCTTCCGCGACCTGGTCATCGGGGCCGTCCCGCCCGCCGCCTTCACGGACCTGGGGTACTTCCTCACGCCGCTGCTCGCCACGCTCCTGGTGTTCTTCCTGCACCCCCAGGTGGAGCGCATCCAGGTCGCCGTGAACGTCTTCGACGCGGCGGGTCTCGGCCTGTTCTGCGTCGCCGGCACCACCAAGGCGTACGAGTACGGGCTGGGCCTGACCGCCTCCGCCGGCCTGGGGCTCACCACCGCGGTGGGCGGGGGCGTGCTGCGGGACGTCCTCGCCAACGAGGTGCCGTCCCTGCTGCGCTGGGACCGCGACCTCTACGCGGTCCCGGCGATCGTCGGCGCCGCCCTGGTCGCCCTGTGCATCCGCTACGACGCCCTCAACCCGTTCACCAGCTCCCTCGCGGTGATCACCGCCTTCGTGCTGCGCCTGCTGGCGATGCGCTACCACTGGCGGGCCCCGCGGGCATGGCACCGCCGGTCGACGGTGAGCGAGGAGGAGCAGCCCGTGCTGCCGTGACGGCCCGGGCGCCCTTCTTGGAGGAGGGGAATACAAAAGCTACCGCTTAGTAGCTGATTCTTGTACTGTTCAGCCATGCCAGAAGCAGCCTCCGCCCCGGCCGTCCGGGCCACGATCGGCGACAGCGAGTTCGACCGCGACACCGCGCTGACCCGCCGCGCGCCCGGCGTGTACGACATCGACCTCTCCGCCGGCTGGACGATCATCAGCGCCGTCAACGGCGGCTACCTGCTGGCCGTCCTCGGCCGCGCCCTCGCGGACGCCCTGCCGCACGCCGACCCCTTCACCGTCTCGGCGCACTACCTGACCGCGTCCCAGCCCGGCCCGGCCGTGGTCCGCACGGACGTCGTCCGCACCGGCCGCACCCTGTCGACCGGCCAGGCCTCGCTCTTCCAGTACGACGACGAGGGCCACGAGGTCGAACGCATCCGTGTCCTGGCCTCCTACGGCGACCTGGACGCCCTGCCCGACGACGTCCGCACCACGGCCCGGCCGCCCGCGATCCCGCCGCCGGAGCACTGCTTCGGCCCCGAGGACGGACCCGCCCCCGTGGACGGCAGTTCGGCGATCACCGAGCGCCTGATGCTGAAGCTCGACCCGTCCACCCTCGGCTGGGCCCTCGGGCAGCCGTCCGGCAAGGGCGAGATGCGGGCCTGGTTCGGCCTGAAGGACGGGCGCGACCCCGACCCGCTCGCCCTGCTGCTCGCGGTCGACGCCCTGCCGCCGACCGCCTTCGAGATGGGCCTGAAGGGCTGGGTGCCGACCGTCGAGCTGACCGTGCACGTCCGGTGCCGCCCGGCCCCGGGTCCGCTGCGGGTGTCGATCACCACGCGCAACCTCGCCGGCGGCTTCCTGGAGGAGGACGCCGAGGTCTGGGACAGCGCGGACCGGCTGGTGGCCCAGTCCCGCCAGCTGGCGCGGGTACGGCTGGGCTGAACCCCGGCGCCCCGGCGGGGTCTTGTGAGCGGCAGGGGCGGCACGTCCGGTGAACGGGCGTGCCGCCCCTGGGTGTTCGCGGGCCGGTCAATCGAGCCAATGCCGGCGGCCCAGGCCGATCAGCCGCATCTGACGGGCCGCCACCTGCGCGACCCGCCGCCTGCGCTCCTCGCGTTCCTCCTCGGGGCCCTCCAGCGCCTCCAGGAACAGCGACGCCGTGCTCAGCATCTGGTCCACGTAGAGGTGGGCCAGCATCAGCAGGTCGTCCCCGCTCCAGCCCCGCGACACCGGGTCCTTGGCCAGCTCGTCCCTCACCTCCCGGGCGAAGCGCGACAGCTGGTCCCGTATGGCCTCGCGCACCGGCTGGACCCCGCCGTGCCGTTCCCGGGCGATGAACCGCACGTGCGCGGGGTACCCGTCGACGTGACGGGCGATCAGGTCGATGGTGCGCGTGACGCGTTCCTCGTGGTCACCCGTCGTGGACACCGTCGTCCGGATCATCGGGTGCAGGCTGCCCAGCGCCTCCTCGACCAGGGCCACGCCCAGATCCGCCGTGGAGCGGAAGTGGCGGTAGAAGGCGGTCGGGGCGACCCCGACGGCGCGGGTGACCTCGCGCAGCCCGAGGCTGCTCAGGCTCTGCTCCTCCAGCAGCCCCAGGGCCGCGTCCAGGAGCGCCTGCCGGGTCTTCTGTTTCTGGGCCTGCCGGATCCCGAGGGTGTGACTCATACCATGCAGTTAACAACTGTTCTCTGAAATTGGAAAGTCATGAGAGACGCTAGACTGGGAAGTCAGTGAACAACTGTAACCACAATCGTCCACCGAAACTCAGGGAGCTGTTTCCCGTGCTGTTCATCGTCGCCGCGCTGCTGCTGCTGGGTGTCCTGCTGGGCACCGTGGCCCACGCACCGCTCACCTTCTCCGTCGGCGTGGGCATCGTCATCGCCATCTGGCTCGCCGTCTTCGCGCTGCGCGAGCGTGGCCGCCGCCACACGCAGGCCCGCTGACCACCGACCGCCGCACGACCGCACCCACTTCGGGAGTCGATCACCATGCAGCTCACCGCCCCGGCCTCGCGCCGCACCGGCCTCCGCGACACCGACGGCATGGCCGTCGCGTCCTTCGTCCTCGGCCTGCTCGGCCTGCTCGTGCTGAACCTCCTGCTCGGCCCCATCGCCATCGTGCTGGCGAGCGTCGCCCTGTGGCGCGGCACCGAGCGCCGCGGCCGCGCGCTCCTCGGCCTGGGTCTCGGCATCGCCGACCTGGTGGTCCTGGCGGCCTTCATGCAGGTCGACGGCTCCGTCTCCTGGAGCCTGTGACCCCGACGGCGTCCGTCCGCGCCGCAGGACGGCCGGGCCCGCGGACGACGGGCCGACGCCGCGCGAGGAGCGGTCCGGGTCGGGCCGGGCGCGATCCGGGACCCGCGCGGGGGAGCCGTAGAATCGGGCTCACCATGGCTTACCTCGACCACGCCGCGACCACCCCGATGCTCCCGGAGGCGGTTGAGGCGTTCACCGCCCAGCTGGGTGCCACCGGCAACGCGTCGTCCCTCCACGCTTCGGGCAGGCAGGCCCGCCGCACCGTCGAGGAGGCCCGCGAGTCCCTCGCCGAGGCCCTCGGCGCCCGCCCCAGCGAGGTCGTCTTCACCTCGGGCGGCACGGAGGCCGACAACCTCGCCGTCAAGGGCCTGTACTGGTCGCGCCGGGACGCCGACCCGGCCCGCACCCGCGTCCTCGCCAGCCCCGTCGAGCACCACGCGGTCCTCGACGCCGTGCACTGGCTCGGCGAACACGAGGGCGCCACCGTCGAGTACCTGCCCGTCGACGCCCACGGCCGCGTCCACCCCGACACCCTGCGCGAGGCCATCGCGCGCAACCCCGAAGACGTGGCCCTCGCCACCGTCATGTGGGCCAACAACGAGATCGGGACGATCCTGCCGGTCCGCGAACTGGCCGGCGCGGCCGCAGAGTTCGGCGTCCCGCTGCATTCGGACGCCGTCCAGGCCTTCGGCCAGATCCCCGTGGACTTCGCCGCGTCCGGCCTCGCCGCGATGACGGTGTCCGGCCACAAGATCGGCGGCCCCTACGGCATCGGCGCGCTCGTCCTCGGCCGGGAACACACCCCCGTGCCCGTCCTGCACGGCGGCGGCCAGGAGCGGCACGTGCGCTCCGGCACCCTCGACGTGCCCGCCATCGCCTCCTTCGCGGTCGCCGGGCGGCTCGCCGCCGAGCAGCGCGAGTGGTTCGCCCGCGAGATCGGAGCCCTGCGCGACGCCCTCGTCACCGCCGTCCTCCGGGCCGTCCCGGACGCCGTGCTCGGCGGCGACCCGGACCCGGCCGGACGCCTGCCCGCCAACGCGCACTTCACCTTCCCCGGCTGTGAGGGCGACTCCCTGCTGCTGCTCCTCGACGCCCAGGGCATCGAGTGCTCCACCGGCTCCGCCTGCACCGCCGGCGTCGCCCAGCCCAGTCACGTCCTCCTGGCCACCGGCACCGATCCGGACCTCGCCCGCGGCACCCTGCGCTTCTCCCTCGGCCACACCTCCACCGAGGCCGACGTCGAGGCCCTGGCCAAGGCCATCGGCCCGGTGGTGGAACGGGCCCGGGCTGCGGGGCTGACCTAGGCCCGGGGACCGGCGGAGCGCCCCGCGTGCACCCACCGTCCGCCCGGTCCGGCTCCTGCTCACCACGTCCACGGCGGACGCGCCCGAGGTGACGCTGTGGCGCTCCGGGGTCGCCGTGTACGACATCCTGCTCGGCCTCGGACTCCCCGCCCGGGTCGCGGCCCTGCACACCGGCGACGAGACCGCCGGGCGCACGCCGGTCCTCTTCCTGTGCGCCTTCCTGGTGGTGTCGCCGTCGCCTTCGCCGTGTCGTTCCCGCGGTCGCGGCGCGGCGCGCTGGGCCAGGGGCTGGCACCCGCCGTCGCCCTGCTCGCCGCCCTGCTCTGACGCCGGCCCGGTCAGGCGGGCGCGGTGCGCGCCCGGCGCACCAGCCGCATGTACCTGTCCCAGTCCCAGTGCGGCCCCGGGTCGGTGTGGTCCGTGCCCGGGACCTCCACGTGGCCGATGATGTGCTCGCGGTCGACGGGGATGTCGTAGCGGGCGCATATCCGGGCGGTGAGCCGGGCCGAGGCCTCGTACATCTCGTCCGTGAGGTCCTGCGGGCGGTCCACGAAGCCCTCGTGCTCGATGCCGACACTGCGCTCGTTGTAGGAGCGGTTGCCCGCGTGGTAGGCCACGTCCAGCTCACGGATCATCTG
This sequence comes from Streptomyces sp. AHA2, assembly GCF_036857595.1. Lineage (NCBI taxonomy): Bacteria > Bacillati > Actinomycetota > Actinomycetes > Kitasatosporales > Streptomycetaceae > Streptomyces > Streptomyces sp. AHA2. The sequence goes on along the minus strand of NZ_JAUQWJ010000007.1, from coordinate 120,999 downwards.
CGCGACGTGCCCGTCCTGGCGGACGATGTAGTGCGTGGCCGCCTTGTGGCCCGGGTCCTGGAAGGCCTTCACCGCGCTGTCGAAACTGCCCTGCGTCACATGGACGATCACCATGTCTATGCCGTAGTCGTCGGGCCGGTCCGCACGGCGCCAGTTCGCCTCCGACGCGGCCACCCAGCGCGCGCCCGCGTGGTCGACCTCGCCCTCCTTGCGGGGCTTCTCCACGCCGGGCGTGCGCCACCACAGCCGCGCCAGCTCGTCCCGGGCCAGCACGGCCGAACCCGCCGCGGCCACCGTGCCGCCGATCAGCAGCGCGCGGCGGCCGACCTTCCGGTCGCCGTCCTTCGAAGCCTTCCGCTCTCCCATGTGATCGTCAACGGATACCCGGCGGCCCCGGTTCCCGCGCCCCCGTACCCTGGAGGGGTTATGACTGAGACCCCGCAGCGCTCCCGCCCCCTCCGCGTCCTGGCCGCCATGTCCGGCGGCGTCGACTCCGCCGTCGCCGCCGCCCGCGCGGCCGAAGCGGGCCACGACGTGACCGGCGTGCACCTCGCGCTCTCCGCCAACCCCCAGTCCTTCCGGACCGGCGCGCGGGGCTGCTGCACCATCGAGGACTCCCGCGACGCCCGCCGCGCCGCCGACGTCATCGGCATCCCCTTCTACGTGTGGGACCTCGCCGACCGCTTCCGCGAGGACGTCGTCGAGGACTTCGTCGCCGAGTACGAGGCCGGCCGCACGCCCAACCCCTGCCTGCGCTGCAACGAGAAGATCAAGTTCGCCGCCCTCCTCGACAAGGCGCTCGCCCTCGGCTTCGACGCCGTCTGCACCGGCCACTACGCCAAGGTGATCGTCCGCGAGGACGGCACCCGGGAGCTGCACCGCGCCTCCGACCTGGCCAAGGACCAGTCCTACGTCCTCGGTGTGCTGGACGACCGGCAGCTCGCCCACGCCCTGTTCCCGCTCGGCGACACCGTCACCACCAAGGACGAGATCCGCGCGGAGGCCGAGCGGCGCGGTCTGGCGGTGGCCAGGAAGCCCGACTCGCACGACATCTGCTTCATCGCCGACGGCGACACCCAGGGCTTCCTGTCGCGGCGGCTGGGCAAGGCGGAGGGCGACATCGTCGACGAGGCCGGCAACAAGCTGGGCACCCACGAGGGCGCGTACGGCTTCACGATCGGCCAGCGCAAGGGACTGCGCATCGGCACGCCCGCCGCCGACGGCAAGCCCCGCTACGTCCTCGACATCTCCCCGGTGAACAACACGGTGACGGTCGGCCCGGCCGACGCCCTAGACGTCACCGGGCTGCGGGCGATCAAGCCGCGCTGGTGCGGCGCCGCCCCCACCGGCCCCGGCACCTACACGGCCCAGCTGCGCGCCCACGGCGGCGAGACCGAGGTCACCGCCGAACCGGTCGACGGCGCCCTGCGGGTCACCTTCACCGAACCGGTCCGCGGGGTGGCCCCCGGCCAGGCGATCGTGCTGTACGACGGCACGCGCGTGGTGGGCTCGGCGACCATCGCGTCGACCGTGCGGGCCACGGCCGGGGTGGCCTGACCCGCCGAGGCGGCCTCACCGGGCCCACCCACGCGTGGGCCCGGTCAGACCCGGCCGAAGAACTCCGTCAGCGCCGGCGCCAGCACGTTCGGCTCCACCATGTGCGTCTGGCCCTGCAGCGCCCGGTAGGCGCCCTGCGGCACGCAGTCCGCGATCGCCCGCGCCGCCTCGCGCAGCCACCCGGGGCTCGCCTCGCCCGCGACCGCCAGGACCGGCACCCCGACCGAGCCCAGGCGGTCGCGCGGGACCCGGCCGTCGCGCATCACGGCGTCGTCGTAGGCCAGGCTCGGGGCCATCGACTCCATGCCGGCCCACATCGGGGACTGGCGGGCACCCTGGATCACGTTCTCGGCCAGGCCGGTCAGCCGCAGGAACAGCTCCACCGCGTCCCCGCGCCGACCCTCGCCGAGCGCCTCCGTCAGCCTCCTGGTGTACTCCGCGCGCTCCTCGGCGCCCTCCTCGGACATGGCGAACGGCGTCTCGTACACCGCGACGCGCCGCACCGGCAGTCCGGCCGCCGCCGCCTCCAGGGCCAGTGCCCCGCCCGAGGAGATGCCGTACAGGAACGCCTCGCCGCCCACCGCCTCGATCACCGCCGCCAGGTCCTCGACCTCACGTTCCACGGCGTAGGGCGCGGTGTCGCCGCTGGCGCCGCGGCCCCGCCGGTCGTACACGACGGCCCGGAAACGCTCCGAGAGCGACACGGCCAGCGGCGCCAGGGTGCCGCCCGTCGACATCGCGCCGCTCACCAGCACGACCGCGGGGCCCTGCCCGGTGCTCTCGTAGGCGATGCGGGTGCCGTCGCGCGAAAGGGTCTTCTTGTCCATGCCCATGCAGACTGCCGCACCGCGCGGGCTTCATCGGTGAGGCCAGCCGCGCGTCAGCCGATCACACCACTTCCACCTCGTAGAAGCACAGGTGGTCCTTGATCCCGGCGACATCCGGCTTCGGGTCGGGATACGCCCAGACGAGGTCGTCCGCGCCGGGCCGCGACCAGTAGGCGGCGGTGCCCTTGAACGGGCAGTACGTGTGCGTGTCCGACGGTGTCAGCAGGTCCAGGCGCACGTCCTCGGGCGGGAGGTAGTACCGGTCCGGACAGCCCGTCTCGCGCAGGACCAGGGCCCGGTCGCTGTCCGCGAGGACCTCCCCGTCGTGCACCACGCGCACGTGCCGGTCGCTCCGCTCCACGGTGATGCGATGTCCTGTCGTCACGATCGCCCCTCCTCGGGTAGCCGACTCCTCGAATACAGCGCAGGCTGAAGCCGAGTTCTTCCCCCGCCGCAGGAGGCCCCATGCGCGCCACGGTCAGGTCCGGCAACCGCTCCAGCCTGCTGCACCAGGTCCGTTACGCCCTGCGCCACCCCGAGCGGGTCCCCGCGCACGCCCGGCGCGCGGCGCGGGACGCCCTGCTGCGGCTGCGCCACCGCGACCACATCGCCTACTACCGGGCCGTCATGGCCTCCGACGCGGCCCGCAGCGTCGAGGCCGCGGTGGGCCACAACCCCTCACGCGAACAGTGGGAGCGCATCGGGCGCCTGCAGTTCGACTACCTCGTCGGCCACGGCCTGCGGCCCCACCACCGGATGCTGGACATCGGCTGCGGCAACCTGCGCGCCGGACGGCTGTTCATCGGCCACCTCGACACGGGGAACTACTACGGCATCGACATCTCGCCGCACATCCTGCTCGCCGCCCAGGACACCCTGGTGGCCGACAAACTGCAGGCCAAGCTGCCGCACCTGACCCTCGCCGACGACCTCACCTTCGCGTTCCTGCCCGAGGGGCACTTCGACGTGGTGCACGCGCACAGCGTCTTCTCCCACTCCCCGCCGCACGTCATCGAGGAGTGCTTCGCCCACGTCGGACGCATCCTCGCCCCCGGCGGGTTCTTCGACTTCACCTTCGACCGCACGGAGGGCGAGGAGCACCAGGTGCTGCACGAGGACTTCTACTACCGCACGCGCACCCTGGCCGAACTGGCCGCACGGCACGGCCTGGACGCCCGGTTCATGGAGGACTGGGAGCGGCTGCCCCACCGGCAGTCCAAGATGCGCCTCACCGTCGCCTCCGGCCGGGACCGTACCGTGGGCGCATGAACATCTGCGTCTTCCTCTCCGCCGCCGACCTCGACGAGCGCTACACCCGGCCCGCCCGCGAGTTCGCCGAACTGCTGGGCAAGGGCGGTCACACGCTCGTGTGGGGCGGCTCGGACGTCGGCCTGATGAAGGTGGTCGCCGACGGCGTGCAGGAGGCGGGCGGCCGGCTGACCGGCGTGTCCGTGCGCTTCCTCGCGGCCAAGGCCCGGCCCGGTGTCGACGAGATGGTGATCGCGGAGGACCTCGCCGAGCGCAAGAGGCTGCTGCTAGAGAAGGCCGACGCCGTGGTCGTCATGGTCGGCGGCACGGGCACGCTCGACGAGGCCACCGAGATCCTGGAGCTGAAGAAGCACGGGCACACCGACATGCCGGTGGTCCTGCTCAACACGGCCGGTTTCTACGACGGGCTGAAGGAGCAGTTCCGGCGCATGGAGGCGGAGGGCTTCCTGCCCCGCCCGCTCACCGAGCTGGTGTTCTTCGCCGAGGAGCCGGTCGGGGCCCTGGCCTACCTGGAGGAGAGCCGGGGCATCGCCTGACCCGGCCCGGCGGGGGAGCGGGGCACGGCCGGTGTCCGCTGCGGTCCCGCCGGGGCCGGGTGCGGCGGGTGTGCCCGGTGCGGCCCCGCCGACGCCGGGTGCGGCCGGTAGGCGCTGCGGGCCCCGCAGGTGCCGGGCGCGGCCCGGTACCCGGTGCGGTGCCCGGGTGATGCGAGCATGGCGCCCATGGCTACTCATGTGATCACCGGAGCCGGCTCCGGCATCGGCGCGGCCGTGGCCCGCCGCCTGCACGCGCGCGGGGACGACCTCGTGCTGCACGCGCGCGACGCGGGCCGCGCCAAGGCACTGGCCGCCGCGTTCCCCGGCGCGAGGACCCTGGTCGGCGACCTCGCCGACCCCGACAAACTGTCCTGGGCCTTCTCCCACCAGTCGCTGCCGGACCGGGTGGACTCCCTGCTGCACATCGCCGGCGTGGTCGACCTCGGCCCGGTCGGCGAGCTCACCCCGAAGACCTGGCGCCACCAGCTCAACGTCAACCTCGTCGCCCCCGCCGAGCTGACCCGCCACTTCCTGCCGCAGCTGCGCGCCGCCCGCGGTCACGTGCTGTTCGTCAACTCCGGCGCCGGACTCAACGCGCACGCCGGCTGGTCCGCCTACGCCGCCTCCAAGCACGGCCTGAAGGCCCTCGCCGACTCCCTGCGCCACGAGGAGCACGGCAACGGCGTGCGGGTCACCTCGGTCTACCCGGGCCGCACGGCCAGCCCCATGCAGGCCAAGGTCCACCAGCAGGAGGGCAAGGAGTACGACGCCGCGCGCTGGATCGACCCGGAGTCGGTGGCCACGACCGTCGTGATGGCCCTGGACCTGCCGCGGGACGCCGAGGTCAACGACCTGACCGTGCGGCCGGGCGCCTGAGCGCGGCACCGCGTTCACTAGGCTGTTGCGGTGAGCGAAAACAGCCAGTTCAGGTTCGGTGCCGCCACCGGCGTGGGGTCCATGCCCGGCGGTGACGCCCGGGAGGCCGCCAAGACGGTCACCGGGAGCTTCGAGGACTTCCCCTTCCTGCCCGAACTGCCCGCCCGGGGTCCCGGCGCGGACATGATCGGGCGGACCGCCGGCATGCTCGTCGAGCTGTACGCGCGCGTGGAGCCCAGCGGCTGGCGGCTGGGGGACCGGCCGGGCCGGGACACCAAGCGGGCCCGGTCCTGGCTCGGCGAGGACCTCGACGCGCTGGAGGAGTTCACGCAGGAGTACCGGGGACCGCTGAAGGTCCAGGCCGTCGGGCCGTGGACCCTCGCGGCCAACCTGGAGCTGCGTAACGGCGAGGCCGCCCTGTCCGACGCCGGCGCCTGCCGCGACCTGGCCGCCTCCCTCGCCGAGGGGCTGCGCCAGCACCTGGCCGAGGTGCGGCGGCGGGTCCCGGGTGCGCAGCTCGTCCTGCAGCTCGACGAGCCGTCCCTCACCGCCGCCCTGCGCGGGCAGGTGAGGACCGCCAGCGGCTACCGCACGCACCGGGCCGTGGACCGGCAGGTCGCCGAGCAGACGCTGCGCGACCTGGTCGCGGTGCACGCGGACGGGCCCGTCGCCGTCCACTCCTGCGCCCCGGACGTCCCCTTCGCCCTGCTCCGCCGGGCGGGCGTGGCGGCCGTCTCCTTCGACTTCTCCTTGCTCACCGAGCGTGACGACGACGCGATCGGAGAGGCGGTGGAGGGCGGCACCCGGCTCTTCGCCGGTGTCGTCCCGGCCGCGGAGGGCCCATTGTCAGACCCTGCCGGTAGCGTCATGGGTGTCAGGACGCTGTGGCGCAGGCTGGGACTGTCTCCGGGGCTTCTCGCGGAGGCGGTGACGGTCACCCCGGCGTGCGGACTGGCGGGGGCCTCCCCGCAGTACGCGCGCGCGGCTCTCGCCCACTGCGCCAGGGCGGCGAGATCCCTCGCGGACAACCCAGAGTAACGGGAGGACGACACGGTGGCCGGCGACCAGCAAGCGGAGACGACGACGGTGCCCGCCGAGGCACGGGAGAAGCACGCGCGCCTCGCGGAGCAGATCGAGGAGCACCGCTTCCGCTACTACGTGAAGGACGCTCCCGTCGTCAGCGACGCGGAGTTCGACCAGCTCCTGCGGACCCTGGAGGGACTGGAGGAGGAGTATCCCGAGCTGCGCACCCCGGACTCCCCGACCCAGAAGGTCTCCGGGTCCTACGAGACGGAGTTCACGGCCGTCGCGCACCGCGAGCGGATGCTCTCCCTGGACAACACCTTCAACGACGACGAGCTCGCCGCCTGGTCCGAGCGCATCGCCCGTGAACTGGGCGAGCAGACCTACCACTTCCTGTGCGAGCTGAAGGTCGACGGCCTCGCCGTCAACCTCACCTACGAGCACGGCCGCCTCACCCGGGCCGCGACCCGGGGCGACGGCCGTACGGGCGAGGACATCACGCCCAACGTCCGCACGATCGCCGAGATCCCCGACCGCCTCCACGGTGACGACGTGCCCGACCTCGTGGAGATCCGCGGCGAGGTCTACTTCCCGATGGAGAAGTTCCAGGAGCTGAACGCCCGTCTCGTCGAGGCCGGCGACAAGCCCTTCGCCAACCCCCGCAACGCGGCGGCCGGTTCGCTGCGCCAGAAGGACCCGCGCGTCACCGCCACCCGCCCGCTGCACATGGTCGTCCACGGCATCGGCGCCCTGCAGGGCTTCACCGGCCTGACCCGCCTCTCCCAGGCCTACGACCTGCTCAAGACCTGGGGCCTGCCGACCTCCCGGCACAACAGGGTGGTCGACGGACTCGACGGCGTACGGGACTTCATCGCCCACTACGGCGAGAACCGCCACTCCGTGGAGCACGAGATCGACGGCGTGGTCGTCAAGCTCGACGAGATCCCCCTCCAGGGCCGCCTCGGCTCCACCTCGCGCGCCCCGCGCTGGGCCATCGCGTACAAGTACGCGCCGGAGGAGGTCAACACCAAACTCGTCAACATCCGCGTGGGCGTGGGCCGTACGGGCCGGGTCACCCCGTACGCCCAGGTCGAGCCGGTCACGGTCGCCGGCTCCGAGGTCGAGTTCGCGACGCTGCACAACCAGGACGTCGTCAAGGCCAAGGGCGTCCTCATCGGGGACACGGTGGTGCTGCGCAAGGCCGGTGACGTCATCCCGGAGATCCTCGGGCCCGTCGCCGACCTGCGCGACGGCAGCGAGCGCGAGTTCGTCATGCCCGGCGAGTGCCCCGAGTGCGGTACGCCGCTGCGGCCCATGAAGGAGGGCGACGTCGACCTGCGCTGCCCCAACGCCCGCAGCTGCCCCGCCCAGTTGCGCGAGCGCCTGTTCTACCTCGCGGGCCGCAAGGCGCTGGACATCGAGCACTTCGGCTATGTCGCCGCCGCCGCCCTGACCGCCCCGCTGGAGCCGAAGACGCCGCCGCTGGTGGACGAGGGCGACCTGTTCGACCTGACCATCGAGCAGTTGCTGCCCATCAAGGCCCACGTCCTCGACCCGGACAGCGGCCTGCCCAAGCGCGACCCGAAGACCGGCGAGGAGAAGGTCGCCACGATCTTCGCCAACCAGCACGGCGAACCCCGCAAGAACGCGGTCGCCATGCTGGAGAACATCGCCGCGGCCAAGGAGCGCCCCCTGGCCCGCATCCTCACCAGCCTGTCGATCCGCCATGTCGGGCCGGTCGCGGCCGAGGCGCTGGCCCGCGAGTTCCGCTCGATCGAGCGGATCGACCAGGCCAGCGAGGAGGAGCTGGCCGTCACCGACGGCGTGGGCCCGACCATCGCGGCCTCCCTGAAGCAGTGGTTCGCCGAGGACTGGCACCGCGAGATCATCCGCAAGTGGAAGGCCGCCGGCGTCCGCATGGAGGGGGAGAGCACCGGCGAGGACGAGGGCCCGCGCCCCCTCGAAGGACTCACGGTGGTCGTCACCGGCACCCTGGAGAACTACACGCGGGACGGCGCCAAGGAGGCGCTGCAGAGCCGCGGGGCGAAGGTCACCGGTTCTGTCTCGAAGAAGACGTCGTTCGTGGTCGTGGGTGACAGCCCGGGGTCCAAGTACGACAAGGCGATGCAGCTGAAGGTTCCGGTTCTGAACGAGGAGGGCTTCGGCGTCCTGCTGGAGCAGGGAGCCGAAGCGGCGGCCGAAGTCGCTCTTTCGTCCGAGGAGTAGCGGTTGAAGGCCACCCGTTCGGCGCATACCAGATGCATACGGGTGGCCGGGGCGCATTCGGGCAACCGTCGGCGACCGCCGCCCGAGGAAGCCTTCCGCGGCCTACTGTTGAGACGTGCGCCTGCCGTGCCCAGCTGCGGTCGGGGCATCTCCGTGCTCGGGCAGGGGCACGGGGAAGGGTTTTCCAGCGCGGGCCGTTGAGGTTGTCGGGCACCGGCCCGCGTGGCGTGGGCACCGCCGGCTGTGAGAGGGACGGGAATGGAACCGACCGAGAGCGCCGTGCCGGGCTCACGGCTGCGCCTGGGCCGCATGGCGGTCGCCTGGCGCGCAGTCCGTGGGGCGGGCCGGCCGGCGGGACGTCCGGGCGCGGGGGTGCGCGCCGCCGGACGGTACACCGCGGACGGGCACACCAGCGGGCGCGCGGCCGGGCCGGACGGCCGCGGCGGTGCCGGACCGGGCGACGGATCCCGGCCCGCCCTCGGCGCGGCCGACACCGACCGGCACCCCTCCTGGCCCGCGCTGCCCGCAACCGTCGTCGCGGCGGCCGGGCTCGTCCTGGGCGCCGGCTTCCAGCGCGCCTTCACCGGCGGTCACGCCCTCTTCCCGTCGGGCACGGCCGGCTGGTCGCTGGCGGTGCTGACCGGCATCATCGTCGGCCACCTCGTCATGCTCGGCCGCTCCCGGTGGTGGGGCGGCACCGGCTCGGGCGCCGCCCTCACCCTCGCCGTGCTGCTGCTGTACGGCTGGGTCCCGGCCGGCATGGTCAGCCTCACCGTCGTCGTCCTGGTCGGGGTCGCCCGGCGCAACCGCTGGCGCCAGGGCGTGCTGCACGGGGCCGTCGACCTGCTCGGCATCGGCGCCGGGGCCCTGGTGCTGGCCGCCTTCGGCACGGTGCCCTCCGTCGAGTCCCCGTCGGAGCCCGCCTCCTGGAGCCTCGCCACCGGCCCGCAGGTCGCCCTGGTCGCCGTCGCCTACCTGGCCGTCACCCGGGTCCTGCTCTGGTACCTGCACGCCCCGCGCCCCGGCCTGCCCACCGTCGCGCGCACCGCCCTGGTCCGGCAGGGCCTGGTCGCGGTCGCGCTGCTGGGGATCGCGCCCCTGGTGTGTGTGGTCGCCGTGGCCAAACCCATCCTGCTGCCGCTGTTCGCCATCCCCCTCGTGGCGCTGGACTCCACCTTGTGGATAGCCCGGGCCCGGGCGGAGGAGCAGCTGCGCGACCCGCTGACCGGGCTGCCCAACCGTCAGTGGCTGCTGGAGCGGATCTGGACCGCGCTGGACGACGCGGAGCGGATCGACGCCCGCGCCGCCCTGATGCTGATCGACCTCGACCGGTTCCGGTCGGTCAACGACACCCTCGGTCATCTCGCCGGCGACCGGCTGCTGCTGCAGATCGCCGACCGGCTTCGGGTGGCCCTGCCGCGCGGCGCCGAGGCCGCCCGGCTCGGCGGCGACGAGTTCGCCGTCTTACTGCCGGTCGCCGACTCCACCACCTCCGCGACCCGCGTCGCGCGCACCCTCGTCGCCGCGCTCAGCTCCCCGCTCGACCTCGACGGCCTCACCCTCGTGCTGGAGGCCAGCGCCGGGGTCGCCGTCTTCCCCGACCACGCCCTGGACGCCGAAGGACTGCTGCGCCGCGCGGACGTGGCGATGTACCAGGCGAAGCGGGACCGCACGGGAGTGGAGGTCTACGAGTCCAAGCGGGACTCCAACACCCCCGACCGGCTCGGCCTGCTGGGCGATCTGCGCCGCGCCCTCGACGCGCACGAGGTGCACCTGCACTACCAGCCCAAGGTCCGCTTCGACGGCCAGGTCGCGGGGCTGGAAGCCCTGGTGCGCTGGGTGCACCCGGAGCGGGGCAAGGTGCCGCCGGACGAGTTCATAGCCATCGCCGAGTCCTCCGGCCTGATGCCGCACCTCACCGAGTACGTGCTGGAGACCGCGCTCGGCCAGGTCGCCCGCTGGCGCGAGCAGGGTCTGTTCGTGCCGGTCGCGGTGAACGTCTCCCCACGCGACGTGCACACCCCCGGCTTCGCCGGTTCCGTCGCCGCCCGGCTGGCCCGCCACGGCGTCCCGGCGGGAGCGCTCCAGCTGGAGATCACCGAGCACGTGCTGCTGGAGGACCCGCAGCGGGCCGCCGACACCCTCAACGCGCTGACCGGGCACGGCGTGAAGATGTCCCTCGACGACTTCGGCACGGGCTACTCCTCGCTGGTGCACCTGCGCCGGCTGCCCGTCAGCGAACTGAAGATCGACCGCTCCTTCGTGGCCCGGCTCGCGATCGACACCGAGGACGCCGAGATCGTGCGCTGCACGGTCGACCTGGCGCACTCCCTCGGGCTGCTCGTCGTCGCCGAGGGCGTCGAGGACGACGAGACCTGGGAGCGCCTGCGCGACCTCGGCTGCGACGCCGTGCAGGGCTGGCTGGTCGCGGCGGCGATGCCGCCCGAGGAGACCACGGCGTGGCTGCGGGCGCGGGGACCGCGGGGATGGCAGCGCCCGCGCGCCGCCCTGCCGGCGGCGACGGCCGACGAGTAGGAGATGTCCGCCGGGGCCCGGTCACGCTCGCCGGACCGTCCGGCGGCCCGGCCGTCCCCTGGTTCGCCGGGCGCCGATCCTCCCGGCCTCGCGGAAGGGGGGCCGCCGCCGGTCACGTGCACGGCACACCGTTTCCCGGGCGCCGGTCCCCGGGGCGGCCGCCGGTCGCGGGCACGGCAAACCGTTTCACGGTCACCGGTCCCGGACCCATAGGATTGGGCCAAACCCGTTCACTCACCCCAGAGGATCGCTGCATGCCTGGCATCACGCGCGAGGAGGTCGCCCACCTCGCCCGGCTGGCGCGTCTGGAGCTGAAGCCCGAAGAGCTCGACCACTTCGCAGGCCAGCTCGACGACATCATCGGCGCGGTCGCCCGCGTCAGCGAGGTCGCCGACCAAGACGTACCGCCGACCTCGCACCCGCTCCCGCTGACGAACGTCATGCGGGCGGACGAGGTCCGTCCGTCGCTCACCCCCGAGCAGGCGCTCTCCGGCGCCCCGGCCCAGGAGCAGCAGCGTTTCAAGGTGCCGCAGATCCTGGGGGAGGACTAGGAAGTCATGACGGACATCATCAAGCTCACCGCCGCCGAGACCGCCGCGAGGATCGCCTCCGGCGAGCTGACGGCCGTCGAGGTCACCGAGGCCCACCTCGCCCGCATCGAGGCCGTCGACGAGAAGGTGCACGCCTTCCTGCACGTCGACCGCGAGGGCGCCCTCGCCCAGGCGCGTGCCGTCGACGAGAAGCGGGAGCGCGGCGAGAAGCTCGGCCCGCTGGCCGGCGTCCCCCTCGCGCTGAAGGACATCTTCACCACCGAGGGCATCCCGACCACCGTCGGCTCGAAGATCCTCGAGGGTTGGATCCCGCCGTACGACGCGACGCTCACCAAGCGGCTGAAGGCCGCCGACGTCGTCATCCTCGGCAAGACCAACATGGACGAGTTCGCCATGGGCTCCTCCACCGAGAACAGCGCCTACGGCCCGACCGGCAACCCCTGGGACCTCACCAAGATCCCCGGCGGCTCCGGCGGCGGCTCCTCCGCCGCGCTCGCCGCGCACATGGCGCCCCTGGCCATCGGCACCGACACCGGCGGTTCCATCCGCCAGCCCGCCGCCGTCACCGGCACGGTCGGCGTCAAGCCCACCTACGGCGCGGTGTCCCGGTACGGCATGGTCGCGTTCTCGTCCTCCCTGGACCAGGGCGGCCCCTGCGCCCGCACGGTCCTCGACGCGGCCCTGCTGCACGAGGTCATCGCCGGGCACGACCCGCTCGACTCGACGTCCATCGACGAGCCGGTCCCGCCGGTCGTCGAGGCAGCGCGCAACGGCAGCGTGCAGGGCATGCGCGTCGGCGTCGTCCGGCAGTTCCGCGGCGAGGGCTACCAGGCCGGCGTCATCCAGCGCTTCGACGAGTCCGTCGAACTGCTCAAGGAGCTGGGCGCCGAGATCGTCGAGCTGGACTGCCCGTCCTTCGACCTGGCGCTGTCGGCGTACTACCTGATCGCGCCCTCGGAGTGCTCCTCCAACCTCGCCCGCTTCGACGGCCTGCGCTACGGCCTGCGGGTCGGCGACGACGGCACGCACTCCGCCGAGGAGGTCACCTCGCTCACCCGTGAGGCGGGCTTCGGCGCCGAGGTCAAGCGCCGCATCATGCTGGGCACCTACGCCCTGTCGAGCGGGTACTACGACGCCTACTACGGCAGCGCCCAGAAGGTCCGCACGCTGATCAAGCAGGACTTCGACAAGGCGTTCGAACAGGTCGACGTGATCGTCTCCCCGACGACCCCGACCACCGCCTTCGCGATCGGCGAGCGCGCCGACGACCCGATGGCGATGTACCTCGCCGACCTGTGCACCATCCCGACCAACCTGGCGGGCAACGCGGCCATGTCGCTGCCGTGCGGCCTCGCCCCGGAGGACAACCTCCCGGTCGGTCTGCAGATCATCGCCCCCGTCATGAAGGACGACCGCCTGTACAAGGTGGGCGCCGCCGTCGAGGCCGCCTTCGTGGAAAAGTGGGGCCACCCGCTGATCGAGGAGGCTCCGTCGCTGTGAGCGCACTGTCCAAGGCCAAGGGCTTCAAGAGCTCCAAGTCCGGTCTGTACATCTCGATGGCCACGTCGGCGTTCGGCGCCGTCGGTGTCTACAAGCAGATCAAGAAGGCCCGCGGAGACAACGACACGCTGCGGCTGCTCGACGCCGTCGTGACCGGCGCGGCCGTCGTCACCAACCTGGCCATTCTCTACCGCGAGCTGAAGCGGCTGGGCGACGACGACGTCCTGCTGGGCTGAGAGGGAACTTCCACCGTGACCACCACGACCGACCTGGTGTCGTACGAGGACGCACTCGCGTCGTACGACCCCGTCATGGGCCTCGAGGTCCATGTCGAACTCGGCACCAAGACCAAGATGTTCTGCGGCTGCTCGACCGCGCTCGGCCAGGAGGCCAACACGCAGACCTGCCCGGTCTGCCTCGGCCTGCCCGGCGCGCTCCCGGTCGTCAACGCGACCGGCGTCGAGTCCGCCATCAAGATCGGCCTCGCGCTGAACTGCGAGATCGCCGAGTGGTGCCGCTTCGCCCGGAAGAACTACTTCTATCCGGACATGCCGAAGAACTTCCAGACCTCCCAGTACGACGAGCCGATCGCCTTCGACGGCTACCTCGACGTGCAGCTGGAGGACGGGGAGACCTTCCGCGTGGAGATCGAGCGCGCCCACATGGAGGAGGACACCGGCAAGTCGACCCACGTCGGCGGTGCCACCGGCCGCATCCACGGCGCCTCGCACTCCCTGCTGGACTACAACCGCGCCGGAATCCCGCTCATCGAGATCGTCACCAAGCCGATCGAGGGCGCCGGCGAGCGGGCCCCCGAGGTGGCGCGGGCCTACGTCCGCGAGCTGCGCGAGGTCATCCGGGCACTCGGCGTCTCCGAGGCCCGGATGGAGATGGGCCAGATGCGCTGCGACGTGAACCTGTCGCTGCGCCCGCACGGCACCGAGAAGTTCGGCACGCGTTCGGAGACCAAGAACGTCAACTCGCTGCGGTCCGTGGAGCGCGCGGCGCGCTTCGAGATCCAGCGGCACGCGGCCGTGCTGTCCTCCGGCGGCACGATCGTGCAGGAGACGCGGCACTTCCACGAGGACACCGGGTCGACGACCTCGGGCCGCGTGAAGGAGGAGGCCGAGGACTACCGGTACTTCCCGGAGCCCGACCTCGTCCCCGTGGCGCCCTCGCGAGAGTGGGTCGAGGAGATCCGCGCCGGTCTGCCCGAGCTGCCGCTGGTCCGCCGCAACCGGCTCCGCGAGGAGTGGGGCGTCAGCGGCACCGACATGCAGGCGATCCTCAACGCCGGTGCGCTGGAGCCGATCGTCGCCACCATCGAGGCCGGGGCCGACGCGGCGTCCGCCCGCAAGTGGTGGATGGGCGAGCTGGCCCGCAGCGCCAACGAGTCGGGCAAGGCGCTCGACGAGCTGGCGATCACACCGCAGCAGGTGGCCCGGGTCACCGAGCTCGTCGCGAAGGGCGACCTGAACGACAAGCTGGCCCGGCAGGTCATCGAGGGCGTCCTCGCGGGCGAGGGCACCCCCGACGAGGTCGTCGACAAGCGCGGTCTGAAGGTCGTCTCCGACGAGGGTGCGCTGACGGCGGCCGTCGACGAGGCGATCGCCGGCAACCCGGGCGTCGCGGACAAGATCCGCGGTGGCAAGGTCGCCGCGGCCGGCGCCCTGGTCGGCGCGGTCATGAAGGCGACCCGTGGCCAGGCCGACGCGGCCCGCGTCAAGGAGCTGATCCTGGAGAAGCTCGGCGTCGGCGAGGGCTGAGCCCGCAGCGGACATGACGGAGGGGGGATGCGCCGGACTTGGCGCATCCCCCCTCCTCGCCGTCTACGGACGGCGGCCCACGACGCGGACGAAGCCCAGCGTGCGGCCCTGGTCCAGGCGCAGCATCTCGGCCGACCGGCCCGCCATCTCGACGTGCCGGGTGTCGGTGTGCTCGCCGGCGACGACCTCGCTCCACCGCAGCCAGTCGCGCCAGCCGTCCTGAAGCAAGTCCGCGGCCTCGACCTCAACGGCGCCGCTGCGGGTCCAGTGGCGGCGCCACCAGGCGGCCGTGTGGAAGCACCAGAACGCGGGCTCCCAATAGGGCCGGAGGTGCTCCGGCGGCTCCACGCCGTCGATCTCCTCGCGCAGCGCCGGCACCACGACGCCGATCCGCCCGCCGGGCCTGAGCAGCGGCGTCAGGGTGGGCAGGTAGAGGTCGTCGGTGCCGAAGTACTGGTAGGCGTCGACGGAGACGATCGCGTCGAAGGTGTTCTCGCCGAACGGCAGGTCGTGCGCCTGGGCCAGCACGGGCACGACGCGGTCGGCGACACCCGCCTCGGCGATGCGCGCGGCGTTGTCGCCGGGTTTGACCCACAGGTCGGCCGCCGTGACCTGGAGGTCGTACTCCCTGGCCAGGAAGACCGACGTCATGGCCCGCCCGCAGCCCAGGTCGAGCACGCGCGAGCCGGGGCTCAGCGTGTCGAGCCCCAGGGCCGGGGCCAGCCACTCCAGCAGCCACAGCGCGTGCGGGCCCATCTGGTTGTCGATGCTCCAGCGGGCGTCGTAGCCGTTGCTGCGCGGATACCCGGGATGCCCCACCCGGTCAGCGAGGGGGACGTCCGGGGCGCGGGACGTGTGGTCGTTCATCGGTGGACGGGCTCCTTGAGTCCTCGAGGAAGAAGAAGGGGTGTGCGTCGGAGCTCGGCCGGACCGTCAAACAATGCACCTGCTTCGGCGGGGGCGGCGGGGGCCGCCGCGGGTCCATCCCGGACGCGCGGACGGTAACAGCCGCTCCACCGGCCCCGCATCCGGTTTTCGCCGGCCGGCGCGCTACCGTTCCGGCCATGAGTGGACGCGCTGAATCCGACGCCGGTCCGGAGGTGGCGGCCCCGGAGACGGCCGGGGAGCAGGACGAGGCCGACGACCTTCCGCAGGACACCGCGGACCGTCCGCAGGACGGCGAAGACCCCCTGGAGGACGCCCGCCGCGCCCGCTGGACGGCGGCCGGTGCCGGCGCCGCCCTGACGCTGGCCGGCCTGGCCGCCGCAGTGCTCCGCCTCGCCCACTCGGTGCCCGCGCTGGTCCCGGCCGCCTACGCCGGCGGAGCCGCGGTCTGCGCCGCGGCCGCCGTGCTCGGCTCCCGGGGACGGACCCGGCGGGCCCTGTGGCTGCTGATAGCCGGAGTGATGGTCATGGCGCTGGGCGACCAGTTCGACTGACCGTGGCCATTGTGAACAAGGCCACGAAAGCGGCAAACGATCTCTTTCGCCTGTAAGAGTGGCTTTGCATCGCTCATGCGTTCTTTGCGGGCTGTTCAGTTCCCCGACGGCTGATCCCGGTCAAAGATCCACCCAAGGCAACTCCGGGAGCACGTTCGTGGCAGCCCTCGCACGCTGGTGCGTCCAGCGCCGTCTGGTCACCGTCCTGCTGTGGCTCCTCGCCTTGGCGGGCGTGGCCACCGGCGCCGCCGCCGTGGGCACGGCGTACTCCACCGACTACGAGGTTCCCGGCACCGAGTCCGGCCGCGCCGCCCAGCTGCTGCACGAGGGCTTCCCGCAGCTCGGCGGCGACAGCGGCACCGTCGTCTGGCACACGGCCTCCGGCAGCGTGCGCGGCGCCGACGTCGAGCAGACCATGACCCGCACCCTGGACCGCATCGAGGACCTGCCCGGCGTCGCCTCGGTCGCCGGCCCCTACGGGCCGGGCACCGGCCGCATCAGCGACGACGGCCGGACCGCGTACGCCACGGTCACCTTCGACGACCGGGCCGAGGACATCGGCAGGAACGAGGCCCGGGCGGTCGTCGACACCGCCAAGGCGGCCGAGGGCGACGGACTGCAGGTGGAGCTCGGCGGCAGCGCGGTGGCGCTCACCCAGTCCTCCGGCGGCCACCTCGCAGAGATCGCCGGTGTGGTCGTCGCCGCCGTCGTGCTGTTCCTCGCCTTCGGCTCGCTCGCCGCCTCCCTGCTGCCCATCGCCACCGCCCTGGTCGGCGTCGGCACCGCCTACGCCGGGATCGTGCTGCTCGGGCACGCCATGACCGTCGCCGACTTCGCGCCCATGCTCGGCCTGCTCATCGGGCTCGGCGTCGGTATCGACTACGCGCTGTTCATCGTCACCAGACACCGGCGCGGGCTGAAACGCGGACTGTCCGTCCCCGAGGCCGCCGCCAACGCCGTCGCGACCACCGGGCGCGCGGTCGTGTTCGCGGGCGCCACCGTCTGCATCGCCCTGCTGGGCATGCTGATCCTCCGGCTGAGCTTCCTCAACGGCGTCGCCATAGCGGCGAGCCTGACGGTGATCCTCACCGTCGTGGCGTCCGTGACGCTGCTGCCCGCCCTGCTGTCCCTGATCGGCATGCGCGCCCTCAGCCGCCGTGAGCGCCGCCGGCTGGCCGAGCACGGGCCCGAGCCCGAACTGCCCACCGGCTTCGCGGCCCGCTGGTCGGCGTTCGTCGAGCGCCACCCCAAGCTGCTCGGCGTGGTCGCGCTGGCCGTCATGGCCGTCCTCGCACTGCCCACCTTCTCCCTGCACCTGGGCACCTCCGACCAGGGCAACGACCCCCGGACCACCACCACCCGCCAGGCATACGACCTCATCGCCGACGGCTTCGGCCCCGGCGTGAACGGCCCGCTCACCCTCGTCACCGAGGTCGACGGCGCCGCCGACAAGCTCGCCCTGGACAACCTCGACGCCACCCTGCGCGCCACCGAGGGCGTCTCCACGGTCACCCCGGTGACCTTCGACACCGGCGGCCACACGGCGTACCTCACCGTCGTCCCGGAGTCCTCCCCGCAGTCGCAGCGGACCAGCGACCTCGTCGACCGGCTGCGCGAGGACGTGCTGCCGCGCGCCGAGTCGGGCACCTCGCTCGACGTGCAGGTCGGCGGCATGACGGCCGGCTACGACGACTTCGCCGAGGTCATCGTCTCCAAGCTGCCCGTCTTCGTCGGGGCCGTGATCGGCCTGGGCTGTCTGCTGCTCCTGCTGGCCTTCCGGTCGGTCGGCATCCCGCTGAAGGCCGCCGTGATGAACGTCGCCGCCGTCGCCTCCGCCTTCGGCGTGGTCGTCGCGATCTTCCAGTGGGGCTGGGGGAGCGAACTGCTCGGCCTCGGCAGTGCCGGGCCCATCGAGCCCTTCCTGCCCGTGATCATGGTGTCGGTGCTCTTCGGCCTCTCCATGGACTACCAGGTCTTCCTGGTCAGCCGCATGTACGAGGAGTGGCTGGAGACCGGCGACAACCGGCGGGCCGTGCGCGTCGGCCTCGCCGAGACCAGCCGGGTCATCAACTCGGCGGCGGTCATCATGATCTCCGTCTTCCTGGCCTTCGTGCTCAGCGGCGACCGCGTGATCGCCATGTTCGGCATCGCCCTGGCCGCGGCGGTCGCCCTGGACGCCTTCGTCCTGCGCACCCTGCTGGTCCCCGCCCTGATGCACCTGCTCGGCGGCGCGAACTGGTGGCTGCCGGGCTGGCTCGACCGGCGCATGCCGCGCATCAGCATCGAGCCGCCCGAGACGCGTGCCTGCCATGAGAGGCTGGCCGCCGCGACGGACGCCGAAGTGGCGGACGTCCTGGCGGAGGAGGAGCGGCAGCGGGATGTACGCGATATCCCTGGGTGACGACGCGGAGCTGAGGCCCCTGGAGCCCTGGCACGCCACCGAGTTCCTGGCGCACCTGGAGCGCGGACGGGACTTCATCGGCCAGTACATCCCGTTCGGCACGACCGAGACCGACCTCGCCTCGGCCCGGGCGAAGCTCCAGCGGTACGCCGACATGCGCGCCGCCGACACGGGCTCCCTGCACGGGCTGTGGCTGGAGGGCACGCTCGTGGGCGGGGTGCTGTTCCTCAACTTCGACGCGGCGAGCGGGAACTGCGAGGTCGGCTGCTGGCTGGAGCCCGCCGCCACCGGCCGCGGCCTGGTCACGCGCGCGATGCGGGTGCTGATCGACTGGGCGGTCGAGGAGCGCGGCATCCACCGCGTCGAGTGGGTCGCCGCCTCGGGCAACCGGCCCAGCCTGAACGTGGCGCGACGACTCGGCATGAGCCGCGACGGGGTGCGGCGCGAGGCGCACCCCTATCGTGGCGTACGGCACGATCTCGAAGTCTGGTCGCTGCTGGCGCCCGAGTGGCGCGCCGCACGCGCGCGTACCGCTCACGACGCTCGTTAAGAGACTTCTCAGACAGCGACCCTACGGTGCGAGACATGGCAACGAACGCAGTGGACGAGACCGAGGCCGCCGAGGCCACGACCGAGGAGAAGGCGGTGAAGACCACCGAGTCCGACGAGGTGACCGCAACCGGGGCGGAAGAGGACGAGGCCCGGGAAGAGGCCGGGGAAGCGGCGAGCGAGCAGGAGCGCCCGTCCGGCGTCGGCCAGGGCGCGGCGGCCGTGGTCTCCGCCGCGCTGGGCGTCGTGTCGCTCACCGGCAGCTGGGTCGGCACCGTGGCGGCCGCGCGCCAGAACCTCATCGGTCAGCTGGAGACCGCGCAGAACGCGAGCGTGGCCAAGCAGATCCAGGCCGTCTACGGCGACGCCTGGCAGACCACCGCCCTGTGGGCCGGCCTGTTCGCGCTGACCGCGCTGGTCGTCGGCGTCGTCACGCTGGCCCGTCCCGCGTTCGGCACGCCCGGCCGCGTCCAGGCGCCCTGGATCAAGTCGGTCGCCTGGGCGGGTGTCGCGCTCGGCGTGATCGGCCTGATCCTGGCCGTGCTGAAGTACACCGACGTCCTGCTCGGACTGCCGTCGACGAGCTGAGCCGGCAGCGGATCACCGAGGGGCCTTAGACCGTCCGTGAGTGCCTTACGGACGGCCCGGGGCCCCTCAGCCGTGTCCTAAGGCGCCCGTGGTGGCAGGAGATGCGGAAGTCTCCCGATGTGGCCGCCCCGCCTGGGGGACGACAGTGGAGTCATCGCGGAGAAACACTCCGTGACCGACCACCACCGAGGACACACCATGTACGAGTACGAGCTCCAGCGACTGCGCACCGCCGACCTCATCAGCCGGGCCGACCACGAACGCCTGGTCCGCGAGGCCGACCGGGCCCGCCGCGCCGCCCGCCGCGATACGCACCGGGACACCGCGGAGCACGAGAGCCATAGCCGCCGCTTCCGCCGCCCGCGCCCCGCCCGGCCCGCGTGAACGCCGGGCCGGGACCGGCCCCGGACGGCAGGGCACGGGACGTCCAGCCGGTGACCGACCGGAAGCGCACCGCCCCCGGAACAGCCCCCGGGGGCGGTGCGCTCGTCCGCGCCCGCCCGGTCACCGGCCCGGCGGCCGCCCCCCGTACCCCGTCGGCCACCGGGTCGATCGCCCCCGCCGGTCCGCACACCCCCCGGTCCGTGGCCGGATCGGTCGTTCCCGGCACCCCGTCGGCCACCGGGTCGATCGCCCCCGTCGGTGCGCATACCCCCCGGTCCGTCGCCGGATCGGTCGTCCCCGGCACCTCACCGGCCGCCGGGTCGATCGCCGGCGCCGGTCCGCATACCCCCTGGTCCGTCGCCGGATCGGTCGTCCCCGGCACCCCGTCGGCCGCCGGGTCGATCGCCGGCGCCGGTCCGCATACCCCCCGGTCCGTCGCCGGATCGATCGTCCCCGGCACCCCGTCGGCCACCGGGTCGACCGCCCCCGCCGGTCCGCACACCTCCCGGTCCGTGGCCGGATCGGTCGTCCCCGGCACCTCACCGGCCGCCGGGTCGGTCGGCCCCGTCAATCCGCCGGCCACCGGGTCCGTCGTCCCGGGCACCCGGTCGGCCGCCGAGTCCGCCGTTCCGGGCATCCCGCCGGCCACCGGGTCGACCGCCCCCGCCGGTCCGCACACCCCCCGGTCCGTCGCCGGAACGGTCGTCCCCGGCACCCCGTCGGCCGCCCGGCCGGTCGTCCACGGCGTTCCGTCGGCCGCCGCTCCCCGGAAAACCGGTGCCGCGGTGCCGGAACCGCGTGCGATGCTCGGGGCCGTGGAGACCAGGTCCGTCAGCCCCGTGTTCGTCGGCCGCGCCGAGGAGTTGGGCACGCTGCACGACGCGCTCGCCCGCTGCGGCGCGGGAGAACCCCAGGCCCTGGTCCTCGGCGGCGAGGCGGGAGTCGGCAAGACCCGCCTGGTCGAGGAGTTCGCCGCCGCGGCCCGCGCCCGGGGTGCCGTGGTCGCACTCGGCGGATGCGTCGAGATCGGCGCCGACGGACTGCCCTTCGCGCCCTTCTCCACCGCCCTGCGCGCCCTGCGCCGGGAACTGCCCTCCGAACTGGCCGACGCGGCCCGGGGCCAGGAGGAGGAGCTGGCCCGGCTGCTGCCCGAACTGGGCGAGTCGGCCGCCGGGCGGCACGACGAGGACGGCATGGCCCGCCTCTTCGAGCTCACGGCCCGCCTCCTGGAACGCGTCGCGGCCGAGCACACCGTCGTCCTCGCCCTGGAGGACCTGCACTGGGCCGACGCCTCCACCCGCCACCTGCTCGCCTACCTCTTGCGCACCCTGCGCGCCGGCCGCCTCGTCGTCCTCGCCACCTACCGCTCCGACGACATCCACCGCCGTCACCCGCTGCGCCCGCTGCTCGCCGAACTCGACCGGCTGCGCACCGTCCGCCGCCTCGAACTCGGCCGCTTCACCCGCGAGGAGGTGGGCCGCCAGATCGCGGGCATCCTGGCGCACGAACCCGACCCCGACCAGGTCGACGCCATCTTCGAACGCTCCGACGGCAACGCCTTCTTCGTCGAGGAACTCGCGGTCGCCGCCCACGAGGGCTGCCGGACGGGCCTGACCGACTCCCTGCGCGACCTGCTGCTCGTGCGGGTCGAGGGGATGCCCGAGCCCGCGCAGCAGATCGCCCGGATCGTCGCCGAGGGCGGCTCCACCGTGGAGTACCGGCTGCTCGCGGCCGTCGCCCGGCTCGCCGAGGACGACCTCATCGAGGCACTGCGCGCCGCCGTCAACGCCGCCATCCTCACCCCCGCGCCCGGCGGCGACGGTTACCGCTTCCGGCACTCCCTGGTCCGCGAGGCCGTCAGCGACGACCTGCTCCCCGGTGAGCGCTCCCGCCTCAACCGCCGCTACGCCGAGGCCCTGGAGGCCGACCCGGCCCTCGTCCCCGCCGACCAGCGCGCGACCCGCCTGGCCAGCTACTGGTACCACGCCCACGACGCCGCCAAGGCCCTGCCCGCCGTCCTCGACGCCTCGGTCGAGGCCCGCCGCCGGCACGCCTACGCCGAGCAACTGCGCCTGCTGGAACGGGCCATGGAGCTGTGGGACTCCGCGCCCGAGGAGGTGCGCCGCACTCTGCGCCCCGTCGACCACACCGAGGTCTACCCGCCGTGCGGCTGCGACCCGGCCACCACGGCCCTGCGCCACCTCGACCTGCTGGCCGAGGCGGCGGTAGCGGGGCGGCTCTGCGGGGAACGCGAACGTGCCCTGAAGATCACCAAGCGGGCACTGCGCCTGCTGGAGGAGGACGACACCGCGCCCTCCGGCTCCGCCCGGCGCCCGGGCAACGGGGACCCCCAGCGCGCCGCCTGGTTCTGGATCCAGCGCTCCCGCCTGGTGCAGGGCCTGGGCCGCGGCGACGGCTGGAAGGAGATCGCCACCGCCCAGGAGCTGGTGCGCGGCCTGCCGCCGTCCGAGGTGCACGCCGAGGTGCTGGCCACCGCCGCCCACTGGTCGATGCTCCGGGAACCCGGGCCGCAGGCGCTGACGGCGGCCGAGCGGGCCGTGGAGTACGCGCGCATGGTCGGCGCCGACGACATCGCCTCCCACGCCCGGCTGACCCTCGGCGGCCTCATGGTCGACGCCGGGCAGATCGACGCCGGACTGGCCCACATGTACGACGTGCGCGAGGAGGTGGTGGCGCGCGGCCTCGCCTCGATCGTCGGGCGCAGCCATGTGAACCTGCCCTCCGTCCTCGAAGGCGTCGGCCGGTCCGAAGAAGCCGTCGGCATCCTGCGGGAGGGCCTGCGGCTCACCGGCAGGATGGGTCTGCGCGACGCCGAGGCCTGGATCCGGAGCAACCTCGCCGAGTCGCTGCTGTCCCTGGGCCGCTGGGACGAGGCCGCCGAGGCGGCCGCCGGTGCGCAGCGGCGCGGCCAGACGGCCGGGCCCCACGGATCGGCCGCCAACAGCCTGGCGTTCCTCGCCCTGGCCCGCGGCCGGGTGGCCGAAGCCGCCCGGCACCTGGCCGAGGGCCGGGCCGCCTACGGCCCGCACGATCCCATGCCCCAGCACGACCTGCCGCTCTCCTGCCTGACCATCGCCGTCGCCGTGCGGGAGGGCCGCCTGGCCGACGCCCGCGCCGTCCTCGCCCGCACCCTCGACGCGGGATTCCCGCCCGGCACCCAGCGCTACGCCTGGCCGCTGCTGCTCGAAGCGGCCGCCGCCGAGGCCGACGCCCGTTCCCTGCCCGCCGCGCGGCAGGGCCGCGACGAAGTCCTCGACGGCGTCTTCGAGGCGGTCAGACGTCTCACCACCAACGCCCCCGTCTGGCTGGCGCACGAGCAGTGGGTCCGCGCCGAGCTCCACCGCGCGCGGGGGCTGAGCGCCCCGGAGGGCTGGTCCCGGGTGGTGACCGCCTTCGAACCCCTGGGACGGCCCTACGACCTCGCCCGCGTCCGGTACCGCCTCGCCGAGTCGCTGCTCGCCGGCGGCGGGGAGGACGACCGCGCCCGCGCCACGGAACTGCTCCGCCTCGCCCACGCCGTAGCCCGCCACCTCGGTGCCCGGCCGCTCGCCGACGCCGCCGGGGCGCTCGCCCAGCGGGCCCGGCTCCCGCTGGCGCCCGCCACCGCGGCCGCCGCCGGGGACCCGGCCGGGGCGCTCGGCCTGACCAGCCGGGAGCGGGACGTGCTGCGGCTGGTGGCCGCCGGGCACACCAACCGCCGGATAGCGCAGGAGCTGTTCATCTCCCCGAAGACGGCGAGCGTCCACGTCTCCAACATCCTGGGCAAGCTCGGCGTCTCCGGGCGGGGCGAGGCGGCGGCGCTGGCGCACCGGCTGGGCCTGTTCCCGGCGGAGACGCTCCTGCCGGGTCCCTCGGGCTGAGGCATACGCTGGAGAAGAGGCCGCGGTCCGCGCGGCGCCGGGAGGCATCGTTGTTCAACGTGTTCGAGGAACTGTTCTCGCCCGGCCGCAAGCACACCCGGGACGAGCAGAACCGGCTGGAACTGACCCGGGAGGACGTCGGGGACGGCGATCCCGGGCGCGGCCCGATAGACCTGGCCTCCGGCAAGGTCGTCGTGCGCCCGCCGGACGAGCCGGGGGAGTAGCCGGGACCGGCCCGTCCGCACCCCACCCGGCGGCCGCCACGGAGCATCGGCCCTGCAGCTAGCCACCGAACCCGCGTGGCCATCGGCCCCGGCGTGGTCCTCGACCTCGGCGTGCCCCCCGACCCCGCGCGGCCCCCGGCCCCGCGTGGCCCCCGACCCCGCGCGGCCCCCGGCCTCCGCGTGGCCCGTGTGGCCATCGGCCTCGGCGTGGTCCCCGGCCTCCGCGTGGCCCCCGGCCTCCGCGTGGCCCCCGGCCCCCCTGTAGCCACCGAACCCGCATCGGCCTCGGCGTGGCCCCCGGCCCCCGAGTGGCCCGCGCGGCCATCGGCACCCGCGTGGCCATCGGCCTCGGCGTGATCACCGGCCTCGGCGTGGCCCCCGGCCTCCGCGTGGCCCGCGTGGCTGATCGGCCCCGGCGTGGTCCCCGACCTTGGCGTGGCCCCCGGCCCCGCATGGTCACCGGCCCGCGCGGCCCTCGGCCTCCGCGTGGCCCGCGTGGCTCATCGGCCCCGGCGTGGTCCCCGACCTCGGCGTGGTCCCCGACCTCGGCGTGGTCCCCGACCTCGGCGTGATCCCCGGCCTCCGCATGGTCCCCGGCCCCCGCGTGGCTACCGGACCCGCACCTCCAGGATCCTGTCGTCCCCGTCCTTCGGGCTGCCCCGGCCGTCGGTGTTGCTGGTCATGACGTACAGCCGGTCGCCGCCCGCCGCGACCACCGTGCGCAGCCGCCCGTGCTCGTCCGCCAGGAAGGGCTGCGGCTCCGCCGACGTCTTCGTGCCGTCCAGCGGGATGCGCCACAGCCGCTTGCCCCGCAGGCCCGCCATCCAGACCGAACCCTCGGCGTACGCGATGCCGCTGGGGGACGCCTCGCCCGTCGACCACTGGTCCACCGGGTCGCGGAAGCCGGAGTCGTCCGAGGTGCCCTCCGCCTCCGGCCAGCCGTAGTTCCCGCCCGGCTCGATCGCGTTCAGCTCGTCCCAGGTGTCCTGGCCGAACTCCGAGGCGAACAGCCGCTGCCGCCCGTCCCACGCGAGCCCCTGCACGTTGCGGTGGCCGTAGGAGTACACCGGCGAGTCCGGGAACGGGTTGCCCGGGGCGGGCTCGCCCTCCGGGGTGAGACGGAGGATCTTGCCGCCCAGGGAGTCCTTGTCCTGGGACAGGCCCGTGTCACCGCTCTCGCCGGTGCCGGCGTACAGCATCCCGTCCGGGCCGAACGCGATCCGGCCGCCGTTGTGGATGAACCCCTTGGGGATGCCCTTGAAGACGGTGTCGGGTGCGCCGAGCTGCTCGCCGGCGGGCTTGCGGTCGTCGTAGAGCATCCGCACGATGCGGTTGTCCGAGGCCGAGGTGAAGTACGCGTAGATCATGCGGTCCGAGGCGAAGTCGGGCGAGAGGGCGATGCCGAGGAGGCCGCCCTCGCCGGCCGCGGAGACCCCCGCCACCTCGCCCAGCTCGGTCTTCCCGCCGGTCTTCTCGTCCACGCGCACGATCGTCGCCTCGTCGCGCGAGGAGACGAGCAGGCCGCCGCCCGGGACGGGGACCAGACCCCACGGGGAGTCCAGGCCCTCGGCGACGGTGCGCAGCACCTTCACCGAACCCTTGGCGGGCGGCGCCTGCGCGGACTGCCGCGGCGGGGCGGACGTGCCCGGCCCGGTCCCGCTCGCGGAGGCGCCGGCGTCCAAGGCGGGGGATCCCGCGTCACCGGAGGAGCAGCCGGCGGTCAGCAGGAGCGTGGCGGCGGCCAGGACGGCCGGCACGGCTCGACGTCGCACGATCTCGGTCCCTTCGACGGGCGGGTCCCTCTCCCTGTCATACACCGCGCGCGGCGCGGAAGTTCCCGATCACGTGATGCGGACCCGCGCACACCGCTTTCCCCGGGGCGCTGCGGCTCAGTCCCAGGACCCCTGGGCCGGCGGGAGGCCCGCCAGCTCCTGCAGGTCACCGGTGGTCAGGCGCAGATCCGCCGCGGCCGAGTTCTCCGTGACCCACCGTTCCTGCTTGGTGCCCGGTACCGGCACGACGTGCTCGCCCTGGGCCAGCACCCAGGCCAGGGCGACCTGCGCGGGCGTGACGGCCGGGCCGTGCCGGCGGGCCACGCGGCGCAGCCCCGCCACGATCGGCTGGTTCGCCGCCATCATCTCGCCCGTGAAACGGGGGTGCCGGGCGCGCGGATCGTCCGCCTCGAACCCGGCGCCGGGCCGCAACCGGCCGGTCAGGAAGCCGTTGCCCAGCGGCATCGCGGCGAGGAAGCCGACGCCCCGGCCCCGGCACCACGGCAGCAACGTCCGCAGCGCCTCCGGCGACCACACCGACAGCTCCGCCTGCACCGCGCTCACCGGGAAGACCTGCTGCACCCGCTCCAGCTGCCGCACGGTCGCCTCGTACGGCCGGGCCTCACCCCTGCGCGAGGAACGGGCGCCGACCGCGCACAGGCCCAGCGCCCTCACCTTTCCGGCGTGGACGAGTTCGGCCATCGCGCCCCAGGTCTCCTCCACGGGCACCTCGGGGTCGGCCCGGTGCAACTGGTAGAGGTCTATGACGTCCGTCTGCAGCCGCCGCAGCGACGCGTCGCAGGCCCTTCTCACGTATCCGGGGCGGCCGTTGGCGACGATGTGCTGGTCGCCCACGAGCAGCCCGACCTTCGTCGACACGAACGCGTCCGAGCGCCGCTCCTTCAGCACCCGCCCCACCAGCAGCTCGTTGGTGAAAGGGCCGTACATGTCGGCGGTGTCCAGCAGGCAGGCGCCCAGGTCCAGCGCCCGGTGCACCGCCCTGAGCGATTCGTCGCCGCGCCGCCTTGACGCGCTGTAGGCCCAGCTCATGGGCATGCACCCGAGTCCGACGGCCCCCACCGCGAGTGCCCCCGCGCCGATCGTCCTGCGCTCCACGTGGTCGTGACCCTCCCTGTTCCGGCCACCCCAACCTAACGTCTGCCGTGGCGCGCTCCTGACATAGCCTCCGGAGCATGACTGCTGACGTGTGGCTGCCCATCCCGCCGGACGAGATCGAGGGACTCCCCGAGGGCCCGGACTACCACTTCTGGGACGGTGCGCAGGACTTCCCCGCGGACCCGGCCGACTGCGCCTTCTACGTCGTCCCCTACATGAAGCCCAGCGCGCTGTGCGTACGCCCGCTGCCCGCGATGCGCCGGGTGGAGGTGGTGCAGACGCTCTCGGCCGGGATCGACCACGTCGAGCCGGGCCTGGGGGACCTGCGTCCCGGCGTGCGGCTGTGCAACGCACGCGGGGTGCACGAGGCCAGCACCGCGGAACTCACCCTGGCGCTGATCCTGGCCTCGCTGCGCGGTGTGCCCGACTTCGTCCGCGCGCAGGACCGGGGCGAGTGGCTCGGCGGGTTCCGGCCCGCGCTCGCCGACAGCACCGTCCTCATCGTCGGCTACGGGTCGATCGGCGCCGCCATCGAGGACCGGCTCGTTCCGTTCGAGGTTGCGCGGGTGGCGCGCGTCGCGCGCTCCGCGCGCACGACGGCGCGCGGGCCGGTGCACCCGCTCACCGAACTGCCCGCGCTGCTGCCCGAAGCGGACGTCGTCATCCTGTCGACCCCGCTCACCGACAGCACCCGCGGCCTGGCCGGGGCCGACTTCCTGTCCCGCATGAAGGACGGCGCGCTGCTGGTGAACGTCGCCCGCGGACCCGTCGTCGACACCAAGGCCCTGCTCGCCGAGGTCGACGGCGGCCGGATCACCGCGGCCCTCGACGTCACCGACCCCGAGCCCCTCCCGCGCGAACACCCCCTGTGGCGTGCGCCGGGGGTACTCATCAGCCCGCACGCGGGCGGCCCCACGTCCGCGTTCCTCCCGCGCGCCCGGCGGCTCCTGGTGGACCAGTTGAGCCGTTACGTGAACCGGGAGCCGCTCCGGAACGTGATTCTCACGACGGGTGCACCAACCGACTGACCGACCTTCGGGTACCGTCCGCAACCTCGCGGCTGCGGGGGGTACTCATATATCTGTTGATCGTCACGGAGCGTAGAGAACCTATGTCCCTGAGTGACGAGACTGGTGTATCGTCCCGACAGGGGTTGCGCCGGGCACCGTTCGGCGCCGGGGACGAGCACTTCAGACTGTGAGGGGGGCGACAGGCGATGCACGGCCTATGGACGAGCGATCCGACGGGGCGGGGCGGCCGGCGGCGACCCGGGCGGACGGCCGCGGGCAGCCGCGGCCGGCGCGCCGATCACGGCGGCCACCGCACCCAGCACAGCCACCACCGCAGGACCGGCACCCGCCGACGGCAGGCCCAGCCGGTCCACCGGAATCCGCGGGACCCGGTCGCGGAGCGGACCGGGAGGGCCCGGTGAGCGCGCCCCCGACCCCCACGCTGGACGGAACGCTGCGGGCACAGCCTCCGTCCCGGACCGCGCAGCCGCCCCGCACACCGGCCCCCGGCCACCGGCCGGGCCCGGCCCTCCAGATCGTCCTCGCCCTGGCCTGCGCGGGATACGCCGTCGGCGCCGCGTTCGGCTGGGGTTCGAACCGACTGGCCCTGATCATGGGCGACTTCGGGCTGAGCGCGGCGGCCGCCACCGCCTCGATCTCGTGCTTCCTCTACGCCCGCAGCCGCCACACCCGCTTCCGGCCCGCCTGGCTGCTGTTCGGCCTCTCCTCGGCCATGGCGTCCCTGGGCAACCTGGTCTGGGGGTGGTACGAGGTGGTCCTGGGCCTGCCCGTGCCCAGTCCCAGCTACGCCGACCTGTTCTTCCTCTGCTTCGCGCCGCCCGCGATCGTCGGGTTGCTCGTGCTCGCCAAACGGCCCGTGACCAAGGCCGGCTGGGTCTGCCTCGGGCTGGACGCCTGGCTCATCGGCGGCTCGTTGCTGACCCTGGCCTGGAGCCTCGCCCTCGCCCAGGCCGCGAAATCCGAAGGGCCGGGCGTGGCGCACACCGCGCTGTCGCTGGCGTACCCGCTGCTGGACATCGCACTGGTCAGCATGGTGCTCGCACTGCACTTCCGGCGCTCGGCGGTGAACCGCTCGGCGGTCAACACCGCCATCGGCGCCCTCGCGCTGACCGTGATGTGCGACGCCCTGTTCACCTCTCCGCTGCTGCACCACGGCTACCGCTCCGGCCAGTTGCTCGACGCGGGCTGGTTCGCCGGCTCCCTGCTCCTGGCCTACGCCCCCTGGGCCGCGCCCCGCACCCCTGACGGCGACCGCCGGGGGCCGGACCGGCACGGACCGGCGGGGCACACGCGCGTGGTCCACGAGCACGTGCCCGGGCAGCGCGGCGGCGCGCACCCCGCCCCGGCCGGACCCGGCAACGAGACCGGGCGGTACGCGGTGGCCCGGCCCATCGCCGGTTCCCTCGCCGCCCTCACGCCGTACCTGGCGGCAGCCGTGTGCACCCTGGGGATCCTCTACAACGTCCTCAACGGCCGCAGCGTCGACCGCGTGGTCCTGCTCACCGGGGGCACGGTCGTGCTCGCGCTCGTCGTGCGCCAGGGCATCATGCTGCTCGACAACATCATCCTCACCCAGGAACTGGCCCAGAAGGAGAACCACTTCCGCTCCCTGGTGCAGGGCTCCAGCGACGTCATCATGATCGCCGCCCCCAGCGGTGTCCTCAGGTACGTCTCGCCCGCCGCCGCCGGGGTCTACGGCCGGCCCGCCGAGGAGCTGGTGGGCACGGAACTGGCCGGTCTCATCCACCCCGAGGACCTCGGCTGCGTCGTGCACGAGGTGCGGCGCTTCCTCGCCGCGCACCCCGTCGAGGAACCCACCACGCGCATCGAGTGCCGCTTCCGCTCGGGCGACGGCGGCTGGCTCAATGTCGAGTCGACCGTCAACCGCCACCAGGGCGGCCTGATCTTCAACAGCCGTGACGTCACCGAACGGGTGCGCCTGCAGGCCCAGTTGCAGCACAACGCCGAGCACGACCCGCTCACCGACCTGCCCAACCGCGCCCTGTTCACCAAGCGCGTCCAGCACGCGCTGTCGGGCCGCCGCGCCTCCGACCGGGGCCTGGCCCTGCGGAACACGGCGGTGCTGTTCATCGACCTCGACGGGTTCAAGGCCGTCAACGACACCATCGGGCACCAGGCCGGGGACGAACTGCTCGTCCAGGCCGCGCGCCGGCTGCAGGACTCCGTACGGCAGGGCGACACCGCCTCCCGGCTGGGCGGGGACGAGTTCGCCGCCCTGATCGTCGGGGACAACACCCGCGACCGGGGCGCCCGCGAGCGGCACATCCTGGAACTGGCCGACCGCCTCCGGACCACGCTGTCGCAGCCCTACCTCATCGACGGCAACGATGTCCGGGTCAACGCCTCCATCGGCGTCGCCTTCGCCGAGCCGGGCCTCGGCGCGGGCGAGCTGCTGCGCAACGCCGATCTGGCCATGTACCGGGCCAAGGCCGGCGGCAAGGGGCGCGTGGAGCTGTACCGGCCGCAGATGCAGCAGGACGTCGTGCGCAAGGCCGAACTGGCCACCCGCCTGCGGGCCGCCCTGCACGACGGCGAGTTCGCCCTGCTGCACCAGCCGGTGGTGTGCCTGGAGGACGGCCGGATCACGTCGGTGGCCGCGCAGGCGCGCTGGCGCTCCTCCCAGGGGGTGCTCTTCACCCCCGCGGAGTTCCTGCGCGTGGCCGAGGACGGCGGCAGAACGGCCGAACTGGGCCGCTGGATGATCGAGGAGGCGGTCGAGCAGGCCGCCGAGCGGCACGCCACGGGTACGACCGTGCCGGTCGTCGTCCGGATGAGCGCCCGGCGGCTGCTGGACACCTCGATGCCGCTCGGCTCGATCGAGGCACTGCTCACCCGGCACGGGCTGCCGTCCGGCGCGCTGATCATCGAGCTGTCCGACGTCGACCCCCGGGTCTCCATGGACGAGCTGGAGCGGCGTCTGGCGGCCCTGCGGCGGGTGGGCGTACGGATCGCGCTCGACGGCTTCGGAAGCGGTTACGCGGCGATCACGGCCCTCAGGAGGCTGCCCGTGGACGTGCTCAAGCTCGACCGTGACCTCGTCGACGGCGTGGTCGAGTCCGCGCGCCTGCACAAGATCACCAGCGGGCTGCTGCGGATCGCCGGCGACCTGGGGCTGCAGTCCGTGGCCGAGGGGGTGGACCTGCCCGAGCAGGTGGTCGCCCTGCGCGCGATGGGGTGCACGCACGGGCAGGGCATGGCCTTCTCCGGGCCGCTCGACGAGTACCGGCTGCGCCGGGCGCTCGCCGCAGGCCACTACCCGGTGCCCGACGGACCGGCCGAGCCGGCCTTCGCGGGCGGCGCCCCGCGTCTGTACAGCTCCGGCATGTCCGCCGTCATCGGGGGTGGAACGGCCCTCCGCTCACATAATGAGACTCCCGTCCCACCCACTTGACAGTGAGTGCGTGCCGGGGGGAGGGTCAGTGCCATGCGCACCCGAATTCTCGTACTTGGAAAGCGCGTCGGCTGACGCTGGGCCTCGACCGCTCAGCGACCCCACCCGGCGCGCTCCCCTCGCTTGCCTTATGGCACGAGGGGTTTTTTGTTGCACCAGCACCTGCCGTGCGGCAGAAGAGCACCGCCCGAACCTCGCAAAAACCCTCAGCATCCGAGAAGAGATTGCCGATGACCGAGCAGGCCACCGGGGCCCATCACCCGCAGCCCCGGCCCCGATCCGGAGGACAGCACTCCGCCCCCGAGCACGTCACGGGCGCGCAGTCCCTCATCCGCTCTCTCGAGGAGGTCGGCGCCGACACGGTATTCGGCATCCCCGGCGGCTGCATCCTCCCGGCGTACGACCCGCTGATGGACTCCACCAAGGTGCGCCACGTCCTGGTCCGGCACGAGCAGGGCGCCGGCCACGCGGCCGAGGGCTATGCGCAGGCCACCGGCAAGGTCGGCGTCTGCATGGCGACCTCCGGCCCTGGCGCCACCAACCTGGTCACCCCGATCGCCGACGCGCACATGGACTCGGTGCCGCTGGTCGCGATCACCGGGCAGGTGGCGTCCAAGGCGATCGGCACGGACGCCTTCCAGGAGGCGGACATCGTCGGCATCACCATGCCGATCACCAAGCACAACTTCCTCGTCACCAAGGCCGACGACATCCCGCGGGTCATCGCGCAGGCCTTCCACATCGCTTCCACCGGCCGCCCCGGCCCGGTCCTGGTCGACATCGCCAAGGACGCCCTCCAGGCGAGGACGACCTTCTCCTGGCCGCCGGTCATGGACCTGCCCGGCTACCGCCCGGTGACCAAGCCGCACGCCAAGCAGATCCGCGAGGCCGCCAAGCTCATCACCCAGGCCCGCCGGCCCGTGCTGTACGTCGGCGGCGGCGTGCTCAAGGCCAAGGCCACCGCCGAGCTCAAGGTCCTCGCCGAGCTGACCGGCGCACCCGTCACCACCACGCTGATGGCGCTCGGAGCGTTCCCCGACCAGCACCCGCAGCACCTGGGCATGCCGGGCATGCACGGCTCGGTGGCCGCGGTGACCGCCCTGCAGAAGGCCGACCTGATCGTGGCGCTCGGCGCCCGCTTCGACGACCGCGTCACCGGCAAGCTGGACAGCTTCGCCCCGTTCGCCAAGATCGTCCACGCGGACATCGACCCGGCCGAGATCGGCAAGAACCGCGCCGCCGACGTGCCGATCGTCGGTGACGCCCGCGAGGTCATCGCCGACCTGATCCAGGCCGTGCAGAAGGAGCACAGCGAGGGGCACCCGGGCGACTACGGGATGTGGTGGAACGACCTGAACCGCTGGCGCGAGACCTACCCGCTCGGCTACGACCAGCCCGGCGACGGTTCGCTCTCCCCGCAGCAGGTCATCGAGCGCATCGGGCAGCTCGCCCCGGAGGGCACGATCTTCACCGCGGGCGTCGGCCAGCACCAGATGTGGGCCGCCCACTTCATCCAGTACGACAAGCCCGGCACCTGGCTCAACTCCGGCGGCGCCGGGACCATGGGCTACGCCGTCCCGGCCGCCATGGGCGCCAAGGCCGGGGCGCCGGACAAGGCCGTCTGGGCCATCGACGGCGACGGCTGCTTCCAGATGACCAATCAGGAACTGGCCACCTGCGCCCTGAACAACATCCCGATCAAGGTCGCCGTCATCAACAACGGCGCGCTCGGGATGGTCCGCCAGTGGCAGACCCTCTTCTACAACCAGCGCTACTCCAACACCGTGCTGCACTCCGGCCCGGACGACGTCAACCCCGGGGCCCGCGGCACCCGCGTCCCCGACTTCGTCAAGCTGTCGGAGGCCATGGGCTGCTACGCCATCCGCTGCGAGGACCCGGCGGACCTGGACAAGGTCATCGAGGAGGCGAACTCCATCAACGACCGCCCGGTCGTCGTGGACTTCGTCGTCCACGAGGACGCGATGGTGTGGCCGATGGTCGCCGCAGGCACCTCCAACGACGAGATCATGGCCGCCCGGGACGTCCGCCCCGACTTCGGCGACAACGAAGACGACTGAGCGAGAGAGACGTAAAGACCATGTCCAAGCACACGCTCTCCGTCCTGGTGGAGAACACCCCCGGCATCCTGGCCCGGATCGCCGCCCTGTTCTCCCGCCGCGGCTTCAACATCGACTCGCTCGCGGTGGGTGTCACCGAGCACCCCGACATCTCCCGCATCACCATCGTCGTCGGCGTGGAGGACCTGCCGCTTGAGCAGGTCACCAAGCAGCTCAACAAGCTCGTCAACGTGCTGAAGATCGTCGAGCTGGAGCCGTCGCAGGCCGTCCAGCGCGAACTCGTCCTGGTGAAGGTGCGCGCCGACAACGAGACGCGCTCCCAGATCGTCGAGATCGTCCAGCTGTTCCGCGCCAAGACCGTCGACGTCTCCCCGGAGGCCGTCACCATCGAGGCCACCGGATCCGGCGAGAAGCTCTCCGCGATGCTCAAGATGCTGGAGCCGTACGGCATCAAGGAGCTCGTGCAGTCCGGCACGATCGCGATCGGCCGCGGTGCCCGTTCCATCACGGACCGGTCGCTGCGCGCTCTGGACCGATCGGCCTGAG
Source organism: Streptomyces sp. AHA2 (assembly GCF_036857595.1). Lineage (NCBI taxonomy): Bacteria > Bacillati > Actinomycetota > Actinomycetes > Kitasatosporales > Streptomycetaceae > Streptomyces > Streptomyces sp. AHA2. The sequence goes on along the minus strand of NZ_JAUQWJ010000007.1, from coordinate 86,912 downwards.
CACCGAAACGGGCGGCCGGCGTGCCGCCGGCCGCCCGTATCCCGAGACCCTCACGCTTCCCTTCCGCCCCCCGTCATACGGTGGGACGCAACACCTGCACTCCCGAGGAGAGAACCCAAAGTGGCCGAGCTGTTCTACGACGCCGACGCCGACCTGTCCATCATCCAGGGCCGCAAGGTCGCGGTCATCGGGTACGGCAGCCAGGGCCACGCCCACGCGCTGTCCCTCCGTGACTCGGGTGTCGACGTCCGCGTCGGTCTGCACGAGGGCTCCACGTCCAAGGCCAAGGCCGAGGAGCAGGGCCTGCGCGTGGTGACCCCGGCCGAGGCCGCCGCCGAGGCCGACGTCATCATGATCCTCGTCCCGGACCCGATCCAGGCCCAGGTCTACGAGGAGCACATCGCCCCGAACCTGAACGACGGCGACGCCCTCTTCTTCGGCCACGGCCTGAACATCCGCTACGGCTTCATCAAGCCCCCGGCCGGCGTGGACGTCTGCATGGTCGCCCCGAAGGGCCCGGGCCACCTGGTCCGCCGCCAGTACGAGGAGGGCCGCGGCGTCCCGTGCATCGCCGCCGTCGAGCAGGACGCCACGGGCAACGGCTTCCAGCTGGCCCTGTCCTACGCCAAGGGCATCGGCGGCACCCGCGCCGGTGTCATCAAGACGACCTTCACCGAGGAGACCGAGACCGACCTGTTCGGTGAGCAGGCCGTGCTCTGCGGCGGCACCGCGGCCCTGGTCAAGGCGGGCTTCGAGACGCTGACCGAGGCCGGCTACCAGCCGGAGATCGCCTACTTCGAGTGCCTGCACGAGCTGAAGCTGATCGTGGACCTCATGTACGAGGGCGGCCTGGAGAAGATGCGCTGGTCGATCTCCGAGACGGCCGAGTGGGGCGACTACGTCACCGGCCCGCGCATCATCACCGACGCCACCAAGGCCGAGATGAAGAAGGTCCTCGCCGAGATCCAGGACGGCACCTTCGCCAAGAACTGGATGGACGAGTACCACGGCGGTCTGAAGAAGTACAACGAGTACAAGAAGCAGGACTCCGAGCACCTGCTGGAGACCACCGGCAAGGAGCTGCGCAAGCTCATGTCGTGGGTGAACGAGGAGGCGTGACCTCCGGGTCCTGTGGCGGTGGCCCCCGGCAGGGGGACACCGCCACAGGGCTTCCCCCCGGACCTGCTCCACATCGGCGCTTCTCGTCCGGGTGATCCTTCCGCAGCGGCGCAGGATGATGCCCTCGGCGCCACTAGACTGCAGCACTACATACGCGTCAGGCCCACAGCGTCGTGCGTCTTCCACGCGGCAAGCACCCCTCCACCGCCTGCGGCCGTCGGGACGGCCGTCCGCAGCACTGGACTTGTGAGGACTCACGTGAGCTCGAAACCCGTCGTACTCATCGCTGAAGAGCTGTCGCCCGCCACCGTCGACGCCCTGGGCCCCGACTTCGAGATCCGGCACTGCAACGGCGCGGACCGCGCCGAACTGCTCCCCGCCATCGCCGAGGTCGACGCGATCCTGATCCGCTCGGCCACCAAGGTCGACGCCGAGGCGATCGCCGCCGCGAACAAGCTCAAGGTCGTCGCACGAGCCGGCGTCGGCCTGGACAACGTGGACGTCTCCGCCGCCACCAAGGCCGGCGTGATGGTCGTCAACGCCCCCACCTCGAACATCGTGACCGCCGCCGAGCTGGCCTGCGGTCTGCTGCTCGCCACCGCCCGCAACATCCCGCAGGCCAACGCCGCGCTGAAGAACGGCGAGTGGAAGCGCAGCAAGTACACCGGCGTGGAGCTGGCGGAGAAGACCCTCGGTGTCGTCGGCCTCGGCCGCATCGGCGCGCTCGTCGCCCAGCGCATGTCCGCGTTCGGCATGAAGGTCGTCGCCTACGACCCCTACGTGCAGCCCGCCCGCGCCGCCCAGATGGGCGTGAAGGTGCTGTCGCTGGACGAGCTGCTGGAGGTCTCCGACTTCATCACCGTCCACCTCCCCAAGACCCCCGAGACCCTCGGGCTGATCGGCGACGAGGCGCTGCGCAAGGTCAAGCCGAGCGTGCGCATCGTCAACGCCGCGCGCGGCGGCATCGTCGACGAGGAGGCGCTGTACTCGGCGCTGAAGGAGGGCCGGGTCGCCGGCGCCGGTCTCGACGTGTACGCGAAGGAGCCCTGCACGGACTCCCCGCTGTTCGAGTTCGACCAGGTCGTGGCCACGCCGCACCTGGGTGCCTCCACCGACGAGGCGCAGGAGAAGGCCGGTATCGCCGTGGCCCGCTCGGTGCGCCTGGCCCTGGCCGGCGAGCTGGTGCCGGACGCGGTGAACGTGCAGGGCGGTGTCATCGCCGAGGACGTCAAGCCGGGCCTGCCGCTCGCCGAGCGCCTGGGCCGGATCTTCACCGCGCTCGCCGGTGAGGTCGCCGTCCGCCTCGACGTCGAGGTGTACGGCGAGATCACCCAGCACGACGTGAAGGTGCTGGAGCTGTCCGCCCTCAAGGGCGTCTTCGAGGACGTCGTCGACGAGACGGTCTCGTACGTCAACGCCCCGCTGTTCGCCCAGGAGCGCGGTGTCGAGGTGCGTCTGACGACCAGCTCCGAGGCGAGCGACCACCGCAACGTCGTCACGGTGCGCGGCACCCTCGCCGACGGCGAGGAGGTGTCGGTCTCCGGCACGCTGGCCGGTCCCAAGCACCTGCAGAAGATCGTCGCCGTCGGGGAGTACGACGTCGACCTGGCGCTCGCCGACCACATGCTGGTGCTGCGGTACGAGGACCGGCCGGGCGTCGTGGGCACGGTGGGCCGCATCCTCGGTGAGGCCGGTCTCAACATCGCCGGGATGCAGGTGTCCCGTGCGGTGGCCGGCGGCGAGGCGCTGGCGGTGCTGACCGTGGACGACACGGTGACCTCCGGGGTGCTGGCCGAGGTGGCGGCGGAGATCGGCGCGACGTCGGCCCGCTCCGTGAACCTGGCCTGACCCTCCCGGCGAACCCGGGGGCCGCGGCCCCCGGGCCCCTCCTCAGACGCCGGACGGGCTGAGCTGATCGGCCTGTCCGGCGTCCTGCCGTACCCGGATCCGGCGCAGGACCGGCGCCGCCGCCCCGGCCAGAAGGACGGCTGCGGTGACCGCCGCCGCGTGCATGCCGCTGGTGAACGCCTCGCGTGCCGCCGCCGGGACGTCCCCCGCGCGCCCCGTCAGCCGTTCGGGCACGGCCAGGGCAGCCCCAGGGTCTCGCGCGCGGCCGAGGGCGCCGAGTCCGGCATCCGGTGACGGTGGACGGCCGCACCGGTCGAGTCGAGGAACGCCATGCTCAGCGCCCCGCCGAACTCCGCACCCGTCTCCAGCGGGGACGACGCCGCGGCGCGCCGGAGGCGTACCGCCTGGCGGCCGGACTGCGCCAGGTGATCGAGGCCGCCGGGGCGGAGTGACGCCCCGGCTCACAGGCGGTGGGCCTTCAGAGCCATGTGCAGGAGCAGGCGGTCCTCGCCGTCGTCCAGGTCGAGACCGGTGAGCTTCTCGATCCGGGAGAGGCGGTAGTACAGGGTCTGGCGGTGGACGCCCAGCTCCGCGGCGGCCCGGGCGGCCTGGCCGGCGCAGTCGAGGTAGACCTCGGCCGTCCGGGCGAGGTCGCGGTGGACGGGTGCGAGCAGGGTCCGCGCGACGGGGTCGTGGACGACCTCGGGGGGCAGGGCGGTCAGCAGCCGGTACGGCCCGATCGACGCCCACTCGGCGACCGGCCCCAGCCGCGGCTCGGCCAGTGCCGCCCGGGCCGCCGCGGACGCCTCCGACCAGGAGCCGCCCAGCTCGGCGAGACCGGCACGCGGCGTGGCGATGCCGGCGGCGTGCCCGCTCGCCCCGCCCGGGGCGGCTGTGCCCGGGCCGGCCGGGGCGGGACCCTGCGCGTGCCGCGCGGCGCCCGGCACCGATCCGGCGGAGCCGCCCCCGGCGCGGGCCCGCTCCAGCAGCCGGGCCGCGGCGGTGGCCGCCGGGGTCAGCACCTCGGGGGAGCGCAGCCGGATCAGCACGGCCAGGCACTGGGACGCGACCCCCCACGGCAGGGTGCACAGGGCGGTGGCTCCCGGGACGGCCCGCCCGGAGGGAGCGTCGTCCGGGTCGGCCGACGGCCAGGGGGCGACGCACACCATCGTGTGCAGGCCCTCGGCACGTGAGCCGAGGGCGGTGCGCAGCTCGGCCACGGCCATGTCCTGCTGCCAGCCGCGCTCGGCGGTGAGGACCGCCCTCAGCTCGCGGCTGAGGTCGGCGCCGTGCTGGGCCTCGTCCGCGAGCAGGGCGCCGATGCGGGCCGTGACCCCCATCGCGGCGGACAGTTGCACCTCGCTGGGCCCGGGGTCGTCGTCCAGCAGCCACACATAGCCGTGCACCACACCCCGGTGGCGGACCGGGAGGCAGATCCGGCCGCGGTAGACGCCCGCCTCCGGGGTCGGCGGGATGCGGACCGGCTGCGTCGCCCGGGTGATGCCGAAACCCTCGAACCAGGCCCGGACCGCGGGCGTCGAGCGGCGGGTGAGGATCGAGCGGGTGCGCACCGGGTCCAGGGCCGAGGGGTCGAGGTCGCCCTCGCTGTCGTAGGCGCCGAAGGCGATCAGCTCGAAGTCGCGGTTCTCCAGCGTCGCGGGCGCCCCGAGCAGCTCCGAGATCTCGTCGACCAGCTCCTGGTAGTCACTCCTGTGTTCCGGTGCCACCCGGGCATTGTCCCTCACCACCGGGGACCCTTCATACAACTGTCTGAGATCTGCGGCACGGATGCGTGACAGCTGTCGATGGCCGACGATCGGAGGGATCCTTAGGTTTCACGGTGGTTCTCCGTGCCGTACCCGACGCGTCGCCCGCGGGGGGTCCGGCCGTCACGTTGCTTGTGCTCCTGGAGGTGCCCCGTGCTGGGTCCCGTGATTCTCGCCGCGTCTCGCAGCGACCGGATGCGACGCCTGATCTCGGCGGCCCCGGTGACCAAGCAGGTCGTCGACCGCTTCATCCCCGGCGAGGACGTCGACGACATCGTCCCGGTGATCCGCGAGCTGTCCGAGCGGGGCCTGGAGCTGACGATGGACGTCGTCGGCGAGGACATCACCAGCCCGGAGCAGGCCGCCGCCGCCCGGGACGCCTACCTGGAGCTGATCGACCGCCTCAAGCCGCTGGAACTCGGCACCCGCGCCGAGATGTCCGTCAAGCTGTCGATGTTCGGGCAGGCCCTGGAGGACGGCCACGAGCTGGCGCTGAAGAACGTCCGCCCGGTCGTCGAGGCCGCCGCCGAGATCGGCACCACGGTCACCCTGGACGCCGAGGACCACACCACCCTCGACTCGATGTTCGCCATCCACGAGGAACTGCGGAAGGACTTCCCGCAGACGGGCTGCGTCATCCAGGCCTACCTGTTCCGCACCGAGGACGACGCCCGCCGCCTCGCCGCGGACGGCAGCCGGGTCCGCCTGGTCAAGGGCGCCTACAAGGAGCCCGCCTCGGTCGCGTACCAGGACAAGCACGAGATCGACCGGGCGTACGTGCGGATCCTGCGGACGCTGATGGAGGGCGAGGGGTACCCGATGATCGGGTCGCACGACCCGCGTCTGATCGCGATCGCCCAGGAGCTGGCGTACCGGGCCGGGCGCAAGCCCGGCGACTACGAGTTCCAGATGCTCTACGGCATCCGCGCCGAGGAGCACGTCCGGCTGGCCGCCGAGGGCCACCGCATGCGCGTCTACACCGCGTACGGCACCGACTGGTACGGCTACTTCATGAGGCGCCTCGCGGAGAAGCCGGCCAACCTGCGCTTCTTCGCCCGTTCGATGCTCACCAAGGGCTGACAGCTCGACCAGGGCTGAGACCGCCACACCGCTCAGTAAGGAGTTACGGAAACCATGGACGCTGTGACCCAGGTCCCCACCCCCGTCAACGAGCCGGTGCACGGCTATGCCCCCGGCTCGCCCGAGCGGGCCCGCCTGGAGGCCAAGCTGAAGGAGCTGGCCGACAACCCGGTCGACCTGCCCTGCACCATCGGCGGCGAGAAGCGGATGGGCGGCGGCGAGGCCTTCCAGGTCGTCCAGCCGCACAACCACAGGGCCGTGCTCGGCACGTACCGCAACGCCACGCAGGCGGACGCCCAGGACGCCATCGACGCGGCCCTGGCCGCCGCGCCGGCCTGGCGCGCGATGTCCTTCGACGACCGCGCGGCGATCATCCTGCGCGCCGCCGAGCTGCTGGCCGGTCCCTGGCGCGAGACGCTCGCCGCCTCCACCATGCTCGGCCAGTCCAAGACCGCCCAGCAGGCCGAGATCGACACGCCCTGCGAGCTGGTCGACTTCTGGCGCTTCAACGTCTCCTACGCCCGCACGCTGCTCGCCGAGCAGCCCCCGGCCAACGCCCCGGGCGTGTGGAACCGTCTGGACCACCGTCCGCTGGAGGGCTTCGTCTACGCGATCACGCCCTTCAACTTCACCGCCATCGCGGGCAACCTGCCGACCGCCCCGGCCCTGATGGGCAACGTCGTGGTCTGGAAGCCGTCCCCGACGCAGACCCACGCCGCCGTGCTGCTGATGCAGCTGCTGGAGGAGGCCGGTCTGCCCAAGGGCGTCATCAACCTCGTCACCGGCGACGGCATCGAGGTCTCCAAGGTCGCCCTGGAGCACCCGGAGCTGGCCGGCATCCACTTCACCGGCTCGACCAAGACCTTCCAGTACCTGTGGAAGACGGTCGGCGCCAACATCGAGAAGTACCGCGGCTACCCGCGCCTCGTCGGCGAGACCGGCGGCAAGGACTTCCTCGTCGCCCACCCGTCGGCCGACCGGGCGATCCTGAAGACCGCGCTGACCCGCGGTGCCTTCGAGTACCAGGGCCAGAAGTGCAGCGCCACCTCCCGGGCCTACATCCCCGCCTCGATCTGGAACTCCGGCTTCAAGGAGGAGTTCGCCGCCGAGGTCGACGGCATCAAGATGGGTGACGTCACCGACCTGTCGAACTTCATCGGCGCCGTCATCGACGAGCGTGCCTTCGCCAAGAACAAGGCCGCCATCGACCGGGCCAGGGAGGACGCCTCCTGCACGATCGTCGCGGGCGGCAGCTACGACGACTCCGAGGGCTACTTCGTCCGCCCGACCGTCATCGAGTGCACCGACCCCGACAACGAGGTCTTCCGCACCGAGTACTTCGGGCCGATCCTCGCCGTGCACGTCTACGAGGACGACAAGTACGACGAGATGCTCACCCAGATGGAGGCCGTCTCCGACTACGCCCTGACCGGCTCGGTCATCGCGAACGACCGCGCGGCCGCCGCCTACACGGCGAACAAGCTGCGCTACGCGGCCGGCAACTTCTACATCAACGACAAGTCCACCGGCGCCGTCGTCGGCCAGCAGCCCTTCGGCGGCGGCCGCGCCTCCGGCACCAACGACAAGGCCGGCGCCCCGCAGAACCTGATGCGCTGGACCCTGACCCGCGCCATCAAGGAGACGCTGGTCCCGCCGACCGACTACACCTACCCGCACATGGGCTGACATCCAGCCGCACCGACGGGCCGGGTCGCCGGAAACGACCTGGCCCGTCGGCATGTCCGCGGGGAAGACTGGTCCGATGACCCCCCGCGTGCGCACCGCCCACACCGCCGACCTCGCCCCGGCCGACCTCGACGCCGTACGGGCCCTCCTCCACGCCGCGTTCGACGGCGACTTCGGCGACGACGACTGGGACCACGGACTCGGCGGGATGCACGTCCTCGTACACGACGGCGCGGGCCTCGCCGCGCACGGGGCGGTCGTGATGCGCCGCGTGCGCCACCGCGGCCGGTGGCTGCGCACCGGCTACGTCGAGAACGTCGCCGTCCGCGCCGACGCCCGCCGCAGAGGTCTGGGCGGGCGGGTCATGGCGGAACTGGAGCGCATCGCCGAGCGCGCCTACGACCTCGCGGCCCTGTCCGCCAGCGAGGAGGGTGCCGCGCTCTACACGGCCCGCGGCTGGCGGGTGTGGCGGGGCGAGGTGCACGCCCTCAGCCCGCTGCACGGCGACGTCCGGCTGCCCGAGGAGGAGGGGAGCACCTTCGTGCGGGCCGCCTCGGCCGACCTCCTGGACCCCGCCCACGCCCTGCTCTTCGACTGGCGGGACGGAGACGTCCTGTAGGCGTCCGGCCAGGTCCCAGGGGTGTGACGCAACTCGCCGTCTCAGATAGTAGGAAGTCCGAGTAATTGTGGAGACAGACGCACCGGCCTCCCTTAGCTTTGTAGGAGCCGAACGTCTCGCTCGACCAAGCGAACGGCGGTCGTGAGCCGGGCCCCGTGCAGGCAATCCCTGCGGCCGTGCTCCCCGCCCCTTTCCGGCGTCTCGTATCTCTTTTCCCCGCACTCCGTGCTGTTCCTCGAAGGAGTCGATGCCCCATGGCCGAGACGACCGCCCGCCGCCGAGTCCGCCACCTCTCCCGTACGAGCGAGTCCGACCGCAAGAACGCCGCCGCCGCGCTCCAGCGCGCCCTCGACCGCAGGGACAACGGCGGATCCACCGGCCACTGAGCCGCCGCAGGACCGGGAGCCGCCCGTCGGGGCGCGGTGCGGGGCCTCACGCCCCGCGCCGCACCTCGAAGTGGTCGATGCGCCGGCCGTCTGACGCCAGCGCCTCCACCTTCAGCCGGGGCGCGGTGCCGCTCACCGCCTCCACCGACAGGAACGAGTAGCCGCGGTAGCGCACCCGCGACCACCGCACCGACTCCGCCTCGGTGTCCCGGGACTTCGTCCAGCGGAACGTGGCGACCTGCTCGTCCTTCGCGGGCCGGCCCTCGTAACTCTCCTGCACGCCGCCCGGGAAGCCGTACAGCTCCTTGCCGCCGCCGCCCGCGGTGACGTAGACGATCCCGTCCCGGCGCGGGTCCGTCGTCCCGCCGACCGGCACCGGCCGGCCCACGTCGCCGTTCTTCACGGCGTCGGTCCGCTCGTAGACGTGGTTGTGCCCGTTGATCACCAGATCCACCTCGTGCCGCGCGAACAGCGGCAGCCACGCCGCGCGCACCCCGCCGTCGGAGGCGTGCGTCGACGTGGAGTACGCGCAGTGGTGGAAGAAGACGACGACGAAGTCGACCGAGGCGTCGGCGCGCAGTTGGCCCAGCTTCCGGTCCAGCCAGCGCGTCTGCCGCCCCTCGCTGTAGCCGAGGTTGGCGGGGATCTCGTAGGAGACGTCGTTGGCGTCCAGCGCCACCACCCCCACGTTGCCGTAGGCGAAGGCGTACACGCCCGGCGCCGTCCGCGCGTCGAAGCCGCTGTCCGGCAGACTGAAGCGGGCGAGCTGGCCGCCGTAGCCGTCGGGGGAGTACCAGGCCTCCATGTCGTGGTTGCCGGTCGTCACCATCCACGGCACCGACCTGGCGACCGGCTCGGTCTGCCGCAGGAACCGGTCCCACTGGCTCGCGTCGAAGACGTCCGACTCCTTGCCCTTGCCCGTCGGGTCGGCGTAGCAGATGTCTCCCGCGTGCAGGTGGAACGCCGGGTCCCGGCGCAGCAGCGTCCGGTTGTTCAGGGCGGCCTCCGGGCCGACTCCCTGGTCGCCGAAGGCGGTGAACACGAACCGCCCGGGCGGGCTCGCGGGGGCCGTGCGGAAGGAGGCGACGGTCGAGCGGTGGCGCGGCGACGCCGGGTCGAAACCGTCGTGGCCGACGCCGTAGTAGTACGTGGTGCCCGGCCGCAGACCGTCCAGGGCCGCGTGCGGGTAGTACTGCTCCACCGGCGCCCGGACGCCCTGCAGCCCCGGGGTGTGCAGGTCGCGCAGCTCCGCCTCGACCCTGCTGCCGAGGTCGTCGGGACGCAGTCCGACGCGGACGTACGGCCTCTTCACGGCGAACGGCACCTGCCAGGAGATCCGCATCTGCGTCTTCGGGTCGGAGCCGAAGGCCAGGTGGCGGCCGAAAGGGGTGACGAGGGCGCCGGGCGCCCTCGACGTGACGGCCGACGGAGCCCGGGTCGCGGTCGCGCCGCCCTGCCCGGGGCGCCCGTCGGAGCAGCCGGTCAGCAGCCCGCCCGCGAGCGCGCCCGCCGTGACCAGCGTGCGCCGCCGAGACAGCCGGATGCGCAGGTACTCGTGCTGCTCCGCCATGCTCATCCGGCGCGTGAGCTCGGGCGGGATGCCGAAGTGGGGGATCTCCATGTCGGGCAATTTCCCAGCACGGGCCGACGGCCGCACCACACACGGGTGAACGGAGTCCGACGGACCAGTGCCGTCCCCCGGCCGGACGCACGGCCCGGACATGCCGACGTGTCCGCATGCCGGACATCGCATGTCATCCCATGGGACGAGGAGTAGGGTGCCGGCATGTCTCGCAGCATCGATCTCGCAGTGATCCCCGGTGACGGCATCGGCCAGGAAGTGGTGGCCGAAGGCCTGAAGGTCCTCTCCGCCGTCCTTCCGCAGGATGTGAAGCTGGAGACCAGGGAGTACGACTTCGGCGCCCGGCGCTACCACGCCACCGGTGAGACCCTCACCGACGCCGACCTCGACGCCCTCAAGCAGCACGACGCCATCCTGCTCGGTGCGATCGGCGACCCGTCCGTGCCGTCGGGCGTCCTGGAGCGCGGCTTCCTGCTCAAGCTGCGCTTCGCCTTCGACCACCACGTGAACCTGCGCCCGTCGAGGCTCCTGCCGGGTGTCGCCACCCCGCTCGCCGGCGAGCCGCAGATCGACTTCGTCGTGGTCCGGGAGGGCACCGAGGGCCCGTACACCGGCAACGGCGGCACCATCCGCAAGGGCACCCCGCACGAGGTCGCCACCGAGGTGTCCGTGAACACGGCCTTCGGCGTGGAGCGCGTCGTGCGTGACGCCTTCGCCCGCGCCCAGGCCCGCCCGCGCAAGAAGCTGGCGCTCATCCACAAGAACAACGTGCTGACCTTCGCCGGCCACCTGTGGACGAACGTCTTCAACACGGTGGCCGCGGAGTACCCCGACGTCACCACCGAGTACATGCACGTGGACGCGGCGACGATCTACCTCGTCACGCAGCCCGAGCGCTTCGACGTGATCGTCACCGACAACCTCTTCGGCGACATCGTCACCGACCTCGCCGCGGCCGTCTCCGGCGGCATCGGCGTCGCCGCGAGCGGCAACATCAACCCCTCCGGCGAGTTCCCGTCGATGTTCGAGCCCGTGCACGGCTCGGCGCCGGACATCGCCGGGCAGGGCAAGGCCGACCCGACCGCCACCGTGCTGTCCGTCGCGCTGCTGCTGCGCCACCTCGGCCACGAGGCCGAGGCGGACCGCATCGACGCGGCGGTCGCCGCCGACCTCGCCGAGCGCACCGGCAAGCCCGCCCGCTCCACCTCGGAGATCGGCGACGCGCTCGCCGTACGAGTAGCCGGCTGACCCGCCGCTGCTTCTCCGCAAGCCGCCGGGTCGCATCCGCACCCGGCGGCTTCCGCATGCCCCCCGCCGGGTGTCACCATCGACCACCGGGTCGGATTCACCCCGTTCCTTCCGCCTCCGCCTCCGGGCGATAATCGAACGTGAGGCCGCGGAATGAGGGAATGCTCGGACGTCCTAGCACTGGTCCTCACCAGAGCGGTACCGAGCGCGGCCCGTCACTACAACCGGTGAAGGACATCAACCCATGACGACGCCCACGATCGAGCTCAAGCCCTCCGCCAACCCGCTCTCCGCAAGCGAGCGCGAGGCGATCCTGGCCAACCCCGGGTTCGGCCGGCACTTCACCGACCACATGGTGACGATCAAGTGGACGGAGGGCCGCGGCTGGCACGACGGCCAGCTCGTGCCGTACGCCCCCATCTCGCTCGACCCGGCCACCACGGTCCTGCACTACGCGCAGGAGATCTTCGAGGGGCTCAAGGCCTACCGCCGCCCCGACGGCTCGGTCGCGACGTTCCGGCCGGAGAAGAACGCCGAGCGCTTCCAGCGGTCCGCGCGGCGGCTGGCGATGCCGGAGCTGCCGGTGGAGACGTTCATCGAGGCGTGCGACGCCCTGGTCGCGCAGGACAACGCGTGGGTCCCGGCGCACGGCGGCGAGGAGTCCCTCTACCTGCGCCCGTTCATGATCGCGACCGAGGTCGGGCTGGGCGTGAAGCCGGCCAACGAGTACCTGTTCCTGGTGATCGCCTCGCCGGCCGGTGCGTACTTCCCGGGTGGCGTGAAGCCGGTGTCCATCTGGGTCTCCGAGGACCGGGTGCGCGCCGTGCCGGGCGGCATGGGCGACGCCAAGACGGGCGGCAACTACGCGGCGTCCCTGCTCGCGCAGGCCGAGGCCGCGGCCAAGGGCTGCGACCAGGTCTGCTACCTCGACGCGGTGGAGCACACCTGGGTCGAGGAGCTCGGGGGCATGAACCTGTACTTCGTGTACGGCAACAAGATCGTCACGCCGTCCCTGACCGGGTCGATCCTGGAGGGCGTCACCCGCGACTCCCTGCTCACCGTCGCCCGTGACCTCGGCTACGAGGCCGAGGAGGGCCGGATCTCGGCCGACCAGTGGCAGCGGGACGCGGAGAACGGCTCGCTGACCGAGGTGTTCGCCTGCGGTACGGCCGCCGTCATCACGCCGGTCGGCACGGTCAAGCGGGCCGGGGCCGAGTGGAAGCAGAGCGGGGGCGAGCCGGGCGAGGTCACGCTGCGGCTGCGCCAGGCGCTGCTCGACATCCAGCGGGGCACGGCCGAGGACAAGCACGGCTGGATGCACCAGTTGGGCTGAGCCCTTCCCGGCCCCCGGCCATCACCCGCCCGCACCCGAAGCCGTCGGGCAAGGGGCCGGCCTCACCTCGTCGCAGGCCGGCCCCGGGGGTGGACGGGCGGGGATGCGACCGGGCAGCGAACGGGCGGGCGCGCGTCCCGATCCCGCCTTCGTCCCCGGGTCGGCCTTCGTCCCCGGGTCGGCCTTCACCCCGGGTCGGCCTTCACCCCGGGTCGGCCTTCGACCCGGGTCGGCCTTCGACCCGGGTCGGCTGGGCTCGGGACCGGTCTCTGCGTCCCGCCGGGTGAGCGGTGCCCGGCCCCTGTCCCCGGGGGTGGCCCGGTGCGCCACGGCCGGTCGTCGGCGCCCGGCCACGCCACCCCCCGGGGCCGGTGGGTCAATGGGCGGGGTTCGACGCGGCCTCCGGGTCCGTCTGCTGTGCCGCCGGCGCCTGCGCCCGGGGTTCCGTTCGGGCCGCTGCCGGGGCCGACAGCGCGTAGGCCGCCCCGCCCACCAGGCCCGACAGCAGGAAGCTGCAGTCCACCCCGCCGGTCAGGGCCAGCAGCGGCCCCTGGTACGACGGCAGGGACACCGCCAGGACGCCCACCGTCGCCCCGGCCGCCCAGGAGGCCGTCGCCGGCACGTTCCAGCCCGCGCGGTACCAGTAGACGCCGCCCCGGGAGCGGCGGTTGAACACCTGCAGGGCGTCCGCGTCGTAGACCCCGCCGCAGCGGGCGGAGCCGATCAGGGTGATGACCGCCCACGGCGTGCCGATCGCCGTCAGCAGCAGCACGAAGGACGTCATCGCGTCCTGCGCGGTCGAGTGGTAGTGCCCGGCGAAGACGGCGGCGGTGGCCACGACGGCGACCGTGTACGTGGCCCGGGCCCGCGAGGCGCGCGGCAGGATCGCGTCCAGGTCCAGGCCCATCGAGTACAGCATCAGCCCCGCGTTGCCGACGGAGCCCGCCGAGGCCGCGAGCAGCAGCGGGACCAGGTACCAGCCGGGCGCGGCGTCGACCAGCGGGCCCGCGTAGTCGAGGGCGGCCCGGGCCGCGTAGGCCGTGAACGTGCCGAACAGCTGCGGCACCAGCAGGCCCAGCATCAGCCCCAGCCAGGTCGCGCGCAGCACCCGGCGCGCGGAGTGGCGGGACGGGGAGATGTAACGGGTGTAGTCGCCGAGGAGGGTGATGAAGGCGACCGGCCCGGACAGCCCGGCCGCCACGGCCGCCAGCAGCCAGGTCGGCCAGAACCCGCCCAGCAGATAGCCCCCCGCCTCCGGCAGCGCGGCGGTCGTGAAGTGCGGGGCGTAGGCGATCACGCCGAGCGCCAGCAGCGCCGTCATGCCGAAGGCGAGGACCCGGGACATCGCGAGCAGCACCCGGTAGCCGTAGACCGCGCCCGCGACCGTCGCCGCGGCGAGCAGGCCGTAGACGATGGCGTAGGACGTGCCGCCCTGCGGCAGTCCGGCGAGCCGGCCCAGCACGCTCACCATCACGTCCCCGCCGATCCAGACGGTCAGCGCCGTGTAGCCGAGGGCCAGCAGCAGGCCGACCACCGAGCCGACCAGCCGCCCGCGCACCCCGAACTGGGCGCCGGAGGAGGTCGACAGGTTGGTGCCCGTGCGCAGCGAGACCAGGGCGAGCGGGGCCGTGAACGCCACCCCGACGACGGTGCCCGCGACCACCGCGCCGACGGACGACCACCAGTCCAGGCCGAAGGACGGCGGCAGCCAGCCGAAGACGATCACTCCGAGACAGAGGTTGGAGCCGAGGAGGATCGAGACGAGGTCCCGCGGCCCGCTGGTGCGTTCCTCCTCGGGGATGGTGTCGACTCCGCGCTGTTCGATCGGCATGGGCTGGTCTCCTTCGACGCCACCGGGTTTTAGAGCGACGCTCAATGTGGTGCAGCGGACACCATTACGTCAACGGTCGGGTTGCGGGAATCCCGGGTTTAGAGTGATGCTCTAAATCCTGGATGGCAAGGAGGTGCCGAGGCGTGAGACTGACTCCCACGGAACGTGACCGGCTGCTGCTCTTCTCCGCCGCCGAGCTGGCCCGGGCCCGCAGGGCGCGCGGGCTGCGGCTGAACGTGCCGGAGGCCACCGCGCTCATCGCGGACACCGTGTGCGAGGCGGCCCGCGACGGCGCCCGGCTCGCCGAGGCCGTCGAGCGGGCCCGGGCGGTGCTCGGCCCCGCCGACGTGCTGCCCGGTGTCGCCGACGTCGTCACCGAGGTGCACGTCGAGGCGGTGTTCGACGACGGCTCACGGCTCGCCGTGGTCTCCGACCCCCTCGGTCCCGGCTCCGGCCCCGACGCCCCGGGCGCGCTGCTGCCCGGCCCGGGCCACCCCGAGCCCGAACCGGCCGACCGGCTCACGGTCACCAACACGGCGCCCGTGCCCGTCTCGGTCACCTCGCACTTCCACTTCTTCGAGGCCAACCCCCGCCTCGACTTCCCCCGCGCCCGGGCCTACGGCATGCGCCTGGCCGTGCCCGCCGGGTCCTCCGTGAGGTTCGGGCCGGGGGAGAGCGTCGAGGTCGCTTTGGTGCCGATCGGCGGCGCCCGCATCGCCGTCGGGTTCGCCGGCCTGGTTGACGGACCGCTGGACGCCCCGGGCGCCCGCGAGGAGGCGCTGCGCCGCGCCGCCGCCTGCGGTTACCTCGGCGCGACGGACACGGACGGACAGGAGGACGGCCGATGAGCCGCCCGGGAGGACACCCCGCCGAGGCCCGCCGCCTCACCCCGCACGAGTACGCCGCCACCCACGGTCCCCGCGCCGGCGACCGCATCCGCCTCGGGGACTCGGGTCTCACCGTCCGCGTCGAGTCCGACTCCCAGCGCCCGGGGGACGAGTTCCTCGCCGGGTTCGGCAAGACCGCCCGCGACGGACTCCACCTGAAGGCCGCCGCCGTCCGCGAGACCTGCGACGTCGTCGTCAGCAACGTCGTGGTGATCGACGCCGTCCAGGGCGTGCGCAAGGTCTCCATCGGCATCCGCGAGGGGCGGATCTGCTCGATCGGGCGGGCCGGGAACCCCGACACCCTGGACGGGGTCGACGTCGTCGTCGGCACGGGCACCTCGATCGTCTCCGGCGAGGGACTCGTCGCGACCGCCGGTGCCGTCGACACCCATGTCCACCTGCTGTCGCCGCGGATCATGGAGGCCTCGCTCGCCTCCGGCGTGACCACGATCATCGGGCAGGAGTTCGGGCCCGTGTGGGGCGTCGGGGTCAACTCGCCCTGGGCGCTGCGCCACGCCTTCGGCGCCTTCGACGCCTGGCCCGTCAACATCGGCTTCCTGGGCCGCGGTTCGTCGTCCTCGCCCGCGCCCCTGGTCGAGGCCCTCGCCGAGGGCGGCGCGTCCGGCTTCAAGGTGCACGAGGACATGGGCGCCCACACCCGCGCCCTGGACACCGCCCTGCGCGTCGCCGAGGAGCACGACGTCCAGGTCGCCCTGCACAGCGACGGCCTGAACGAGTGTCTCTCGGTCGAGGACACGCTGCGCGTACTGGAGGGCCGCACCATCCACGCCTTCCACATCGAGGGCTGCGGCGGCGGGCACGTCCCCAACGTCCTGAAGATGGCGGGCGTGCCGAACGTCATCGGCTCCTCCACCAACCCGACCCTGCCCTTCGGCCGGGACGCCGTAGCCGAGCACTACGGCATGATCGTGTCCGTCCACGACCTCAAGACCGACCTGCCGGGCGACGCCGCCATGGCCCGCGACCGCATCCGGGGCGGGACCATGGGCGCCGAGGACGTGCTGCACGACCTGGGCGCCATCGGCATCACCTCCTCGGACGCGCAGGGCATGGGCCGCGCCGGCGAGACCGTCCGCCGCACCTTCGCCATGGCCGGGAAGATGAAGGCCGAGCTGGGCGACCCCGGCGTCGGGCACGACAACGAGCGCGTCCTGCGCTACATCGCGAAGCTGACCATCAACCCGGCCGTCGCGCACGGCCTCTCGCACGAGGTCGGGTCCCTCGAGACCGGCAAGCTCGCCGACATCGTGCTGTGGCGCCCGGAGTACTTCGGCGCCAAGCCGCAGCTCGTGCTGAAGGCCGGCTTCCCGGCGTACGGGGTCACCGGCGACCCCAACGCGGCGACCGACACCTGTGAACCCCTCGTGCTGGGGCCGCAGTTCGGTGCGCACGGGGCCACACCGGCCGACATCTCCGTGGCGTTCGTGGCGCAGGCCGCCCTCGACCAGGGGCACGACACCCTGCCCACGCGCCGCCGCCGGGTCGCCGTGCGCGGCACCCGGGGCATCGGCCCGGCCGATCTGCTCCTCAACTGCCGTACCGGGACCGTCGACGTGGACGGGCGCACCGGGCTCGTCACCCTCGACGGCGAGCCGCTGCGCTCCGAACCGGCCGACTCCGTCTCCCTGAACCGTCTCTACTTCCTCTGAGGATCAACGATGTCCGCAGCCGCCGACGGCTTCCGCATGCCCGCCGAATGGGCTCCGCACGAGCGCACCTGGATGGCCTGGCCCGGCCCCAACGCCACCTTCGACTCCCCCGACGACCTGGCCGCCGCCCGGATCGCCTGGGCATCGGTCGCCCGGGCGGTCCGCCGCTTCGAGCCGGTGACCGTCGTGTGCGGCCCCGGCCAGTCGGAGCACGCACGGACCCTGCTGGGCGACGGGATCGACACGGTCGAGCGGGACCTCGACGACGCCTGGATGCGCGACATCGGCCCGACCTTCCTGACCGACGGCACGGGCCGGCTGGCCGCCGTCGACTGGACCTTCAACGGCTGGGGCGCCCAGGAGTGGGCGAGCTGGGAGCACGACGCGAGGATCGCCGCCCAGGTCGCCGATCTGGCCGGGGCGCGGACGTACTCCTCGGAACTGGTCAACGAGGGCGGCGGGATCCACGTCGACGGCGAGGGCACGGTCCTGCTCACCGAGACGGTCCAGCTCGGGCCCGAGCGCAACCCCGGCTGGAGCCGCGAGCGGGTGGAGGCCGAGATCCACGCCCACCTGGGCACCCGCAAGGCGATCTGGCTGCCGCGCGGCCTCACCGGCGACTACCCTTCCACCGGCTCTCGGCTTCGTGCGAGCGGGGGGTACCCCCACCGCGGCTTCGGCACCCTGGGCCACGTCGACATCGTCGCCGCCTTCGCCCGCCCCGGTGTCGTCGTGGCGCACTCCCAGCCCGATCCCGCGCACCCCGACCACGAGGTCACCCGGGAGGTCATCGGCCTGCTGAAGGCGCAGACGGACGCCCGGGGCCGCCGCCTGGAGGTCGTCGAGGTCCCCGCGCCGACCGTCCTGGAGGCCGACGGCCACTGGGCCGACTACTCCTACATCAACCACTACCTGTGCAACGGCGGCGTCGTGCTGTGCGGTTTCGACGACCCGCGCGACGAGATCGCCGCCGGCATCTTCCGCCGCCTGTTCCCCGAGCGGACCGTGACGCTCGTGGACGCCCGTACGATCTTCGCGGGCGGTGGCGGCATCCACTGCATCACCCAGCAGCAACCGACGATCCGGGTCCGCCGTTCGGATCAGCCGCAGACGCGGGGCTGACGAGAACCGCCGATATTCTGCGACCCGATCCGAACGACAGGCCCTAGGAGCGCACATGGCCGGTGGGCGAAAGCAGGCCCCGCCCCGCGAGGACGTGCTCGCCGCCGCCATGGAGATGATCGCCGAGCGGGGCCTGGAGAAACTGACCATGGCCGCGCTCGGCCGCGAGGTCGGCATGAGCAGCGGTCACCTGCTCTACTACTTCGGCTCCAAGGACGAACTGCTGCTGCGCACCCTGGAGTGGAGCGAGGGCCGGCTCGGCGCCGAGCGCGCCCGGCTGCTGACCCGGGCGGCCCCCGCCCGGGAGCGCCTGCGCGCCTACGTCGACCTGTACGTCCCCGACGGCCACCGCGACCCGCACTGGACGCTGTGGCTGGAGGTGTGGACCCGGTCGCAGAACGCCGACGCGGACGCCCGCGACCGGCAGGCCGCCATCGAGGGCGCCTGGCACCGCGACCTGGTCGCCCTGCTCGCCGAGGGCATCTCGCGCGGGGAGTTCCGCCGCGTCGACCCCGACCGCTTCGCGGCCCGTCTGCGCGCGCTGCTGGACGGGCTGTCCATCCACGTCGCGATCGGCCTGCGCGGCACCGGCCGGGATCAGGTTTTGCGGCACGTGGCCGAGTTCCTCGCCGACGGCCTCCTCGCGGACGGCCCGCCCGCGGACGGCTGAACGGCGCCGGGACCCGCTCCGGCGCACGGGGAAGCACCCGCAGGTGGTGTGTCCGCCACCCGGCGTTGATCGACCGCATCCTGAGACGGCGGTGAGCGGGGCACGGCGACTGTGCCAGACTGCCCGCGTGCTCTCGTTCGCCATGATTATTGGCAGCAGGCGCGCCGGTCCGCAGTGACCGCACGTACGACCAGGTACGGGCGGACACCGTCGTCCTCGACCCGCGCGCAGACCTCTCGCACCCGCGAGGGGTTTTTCGCATTTCTGGCCCACCCGCAGCCGGAAGGCGAGAGCGCGAGGGAATATGTGAGGGCGGTGGAGCCGGTCATTCCGGTACGACCGAGATCCCATCCCCAGGAGCTTTTCAGACCATGACCGAGACCAGCGAGCCCGACGACTCGTTCCACGTCTTCGACACGACCCTGCGCGACGGCGCCCAGCGGGAGGGCATCAACCTCACCGTCGCCGACAAGCTCGCCATCGCCCGGCACCTGGACGACTTCGGCGTGGGCTTCATCGAGGGCGGCTGGCCCGGCGCGAACCCCCGGGACACCGAGTTCTTCGCCCGGGCCCGGCAGGAGATCGACTTCCGGCATGCCCAGCTGGTCGCCTTCGGCTCCACCCGCCGCGCCGGCACCACCGCGGCCGAGGACCCCCAGGTCAGGGCCCTGCTGGAGTCCGGCGCCCCGGTGATCACCCTCGTCGCCAAGTCGCACGACCGTCACGTCGAACTCGCCCTGCGCACCACGCTCGACGAGAACCTCGCGATGGTGGGCGACACCGTGTCCTTCCTGACGGAGCAGGGCCGCCGGGTCTTCGTCGACTGCGAGCACTTCTTCGACGGCTACCGGGCCAACCCCGAGTACGCCAAGGCGGTGGTGCGCACCGCGTCCGAGGCCGGCGCCGACGTCGTCGTCCTGTGCGACACCAACGGCGGCTTCCTCCCGGCGCAGATCCAGGCGGTCGTCGGCACCGTCCTCGCCGACACCGGCGCCCGGCTGGGCATCCACGCCCAGGACGACACCGGCTGCGCGGTCGCCAACACCCTGGCCGCGGTCGACGCCGGCGCCACCCACGTGCAGTGCACCGCCAACGGCTACGGCGAACGCGTCGGCAACGCCAACCTCTTCCCGGTCGTGGCGGCCCTGGAGCTGAAGTACGGCAAGCGGGTCCTGCCCGAGGGGCACCTGCGGGAGATGACGCGGATCTCGCACGCCATCGCCGAGGTCGTCAACCTGACCCCCTCCACCCACCAGCCCTACGTCGGTCTGTCCGCCTTCGCCCACAAGGCCGGCCTGCACGCCTCCGCGATCAAGGTCGACCCGGACCTGTACCAGCACATCGACCCCGAGCGGGTCGGCAACACCATGCGGATGCTGGTCTCCGACATGGCCGGCCGCGCCTCCGTCGAGCTCAAGGGCAAGGAACTCGGCGTCGATCTCGGGGGCGACCGCGAACTGGTCGGCCGGGTGGTCGAGCGGGTCAAGGAGCGCGAACTCAAGGGCTACACCTACGAGGCCGCCGACGCGAGCTTCGAACTCCTGCTGCGTACCGAGGTGCAGGGCAAGCCGCTGCGCTACTTCCAGGTCGAGTCCTGGCGGGCCATCGTCGAGGACCGGCCCGACGGCTCCCACGCCAACGAGGCCACCGTCAAGCTGTGGGCCAAGGGGGAGCGCATCGTCGCCACGGCGGAGGGCAACGGCCCGGTCAACGCCCTGGACCGGGCCCTGCGCGTCGGCCTGGAGAGGATCTACCCGCAGCTGGCCAAGCTGGAGCTGGTCGACTACAAGGTCCGCATCCTGGAGGGCAAGCACGGCACCAACTCCACGACCCGCGTGCTGATCTCCACGTCGGACGGCTCGGGGGAGTGGTCCACGGTGGGCGTCGCCGACAACGTCATCGCGGCGAGCTGGCAGGCCCTGGAGGACGCGTACACCTACGGCCTGCTCCGGGCCGGGGTGATCCCGGCCGAGTAGCGCGGGCGGGGCGCTGTTCCGGGCCGCCGCCGACGCGGCCGGTCGCGGCCCGGCCACATCGCCGTGTCCCGGGAGTGGGGGCCCGGATCCTCCCCGCCCCGGCCGCGGCCGGGCGCGCGGTCCAGGCGGAGGCGGCCCGCGCCGTTCGGGCGCCGGGCGGTGGCCGGGGAGGGGGAGCGGGTCGGCTCCTCGACGCCGTCGGCCGGACAGCCGCCCCATGCCGACCCCTCCTCCTCGATGATCCGGTGGGTGTCCGTGCGCAGCCGTCGATCACGCCAGGCAGCGCCTCCTTCAGCTGCTGCTGCAGTACCGGCTGCGAGCGGACGTACCGGGTCCGGGAGGCCGAGCAGCCGACAATCCGGTCGAACAGGACGCAGCCCGCACCGGCCGCCAGGAACACGAACCCCGTTCGGGCTGCACGACGACTGCCGGTGCGGCCGCGTGCACCAGGGGCGTCGGCGCGCCGACGATGCCCGGCAGTGCGGCGAGCGCCCGCAGCTCGGCCGGGGCGGACCCGGTCAGGTCCGGGGCCCCGCGCCGCCCGAGCACGCCTTCGTCCCCGCCCTCCCGCCCCGGCCGACGGGCCGGGGCGGCCCGCGGCGGTACGTCCCAGGCACCGTGGGCGCAGTGGCCCGCCGAAAACCGGGCTCCGGACGATCTCCCTTTGTGTGCCGATTCGGGTAGCTTCGAACATATGAAGGCCCATCTGGTGCGTACCGTCATACGCCTGCTGATCGTGCCGGTCGCCGCCGTGCTGGCGGTGCTCGTGGCGGGTGCGCCGGGTGCGCACGCGGCCACCGACCTGTCGAAAGTCGCCGCCGAGCTGCGCGAGAACCCCGTCTACGTGGATCCGGCCGCCTCCGACCTGCTGTCCGCGTCGGACGCCGAGGCGCTCGCCGACAAGATCAAGGACGCCGACAAGCCGGTCTTCGTGGCGGTCCTCCCGGCCGGCTATCCCACGCAGGACCTGTTCCGGAACCTGCGCACCGAGACCGGCGTCACGGGCCTGTACGGCATCCGCCTCGGCGACCGGTTCGACGCCCGCGCCGACAGCGCGGTGATGAGCCGCCCGGCGGTGTCCAACCTCGTCTCGGCCGTGCGCGGCGCGGGCGACACCAAGGCCCAGCTGAACGACTTCGTCGACGACGCCCTGCGCAACATGCGCGGTACGGCCCCCAGCGGCTGGAGCGGTGACTCCGGCGGCGACGTGCCGACCGGCGGGCTGATCACGGTCGGTGCCCTGGTCGCGGCCGGCGGCGCGGGCGCCTACGCCCTGGTCCGGCGCAACCGCCGCCGCCACGAGGAGGAGCAGCGGGCCGCGCTGGAGAAGCTGCGAGTGGTCGTCGACGAGGACATCACCGCCTTCGGCGAGGAACTCGACCGCCTCGACTTCCACCCCGGGGAACAGGGCGCCGACGACGCCATGCGCGCCGACTACGAGCGGGCCCTGGATTGCTACGACCGGGCGAAGTCGTTGATGGCGGCCGCGGCGAAACCGGAAGACGTCCGGTCCGTGACCCAGGCCGTGGAGGACGGCCGGTTCTCCCTGGCCACCCTCGCCGCCCGCCGCGAGGGCAGGGCGCTCCCGGAGCGCCGCCCGCCGTGCTTCTTCGACCCGCGCCACGGCCCCTCGGTCGTGGACGCGAGCTGGACGCCGCAGGGCGGCACCACCCGCGAGGTGCCGGTGTGCGCGGCCGACCGGGTCCGGCTCGCGGAGGGCCGCGACCCGGCGGTGCGCGAGGTCGACACCGACTACGGCCGCCGCCCGTACTGGGAGGCGGGCCCGGCGTACGGCCCCTGGGCCGGCGGTTACTTCGGTGGCGGCCTGCTGCCCGGCCTCCTGGTCGGCACGGCCCTCGGCAGCATGATGGCCGGCCCCGCCTACGCGGCCGACTACGGCTCCGGCTACGGGGACTTCGGCGGCTACGAGGGCGGCGACGTCTCCGGCGCGGACTTCGACACCGGCGACTTCGGCGGCGGTTTCGGCGGCGGCGACTTCGGCGGCGGCGGCGACTTCGGCGGGGGCGGCGGCGACTTCGGGGGCGGTTTCTGACCCGAGCCGCAGCGCCGCCCTGCGCGTCCCACAGGCCGATGCCGCCGTGCGGGCACGGCGCCCAGCGGCCGGCGCGTTCGGGGAGCCGTACGGCGCCCGGCGGCGGGCGCACGCGGGGGGAACGGCACGACGCCTACCTGCGGGCGTGCTCCGGGGAGTCGGAGCGCCGGCGCCGTCCGTCCTCGCGGGTGCCCCGGGCCGCCGCCGCGCTCCTGTCCCGCCCGCCCTCGCCGCGTCCGACGATGACGACGGCCAGGAGGCAGACCGCCAGCCCGAGTGCGGTCCGCACGCCGAACGGCTCCCCGAACATCAACGCTCCCCACACGGCCGTGACCGGTGCCATGAGGAACATCAGCGTGTTCACCGCGGTGACGCCGGAGCGCTTCAGCAGGAGCCAGTACAGCCCGTACCCGCCGAAGGTGGACAGGACCACGAGCCAGACCACCGCCAGCCAGAACCCGCCCTCGGCGGGCGGTGCGGCGGCGCCGGCCCCGACGGCGAGCGCGGAGAACAGGACGGCACTGGTGGCGCAGTGGACGGTCAGCGACACCGGCGGCGCGACCCGCGGGCGGGACCGGCTGTCCAGGAACGTCGCCGCGACCAGCGAGAACATGCCGAGCAGCGGGACGGCGTAGGCCCACCAGGGCACACCGGCCCCCGCCGCCGCGTCGGCCAGGGTCACCACGGTGACGCCGCTCAGGCCCAGGACCAGGCCGACCCATTGCCGGCCCGACACGTACTGTCCCAGCAGCGGCCCCGCGAGCGCCCCCGCCACGAGGGGCTGGACCCCGTCGATCAGGGCCGTCGTACCGCTGGAGACGCCGAGCTGGATGGCGTGGTACACGCTCAGCAGGTAGCCGCTCTGCGACAGCAGGCCGACGACGGCCTGGCGGGTCAGGTCCCGGGCGGTCAGTCCCCGCCAGGCGCCGCGCGCGACGACGGCGACGGCCACCAGGACCACGGCCAGCGGCAGGAACCGCCACATCAGCACGGTGATCGCGGACGCGCTGCCCGCGCCGAGCTTGGCGCCGATGAAGCCGGAACTCCAGCACAGCACGAAGGCGAGCGACAGGAGGACGTTCACGGCGCCACCCCTCCGACTAGACAGATCGGTTTACCCGTTCCCCGCCCACTATACAGATCGGTATAGTCAAGGGCATGGGCACCACCGAGACCCCCCGCCGCATCGTGATGACGCCCGCCGCCCGCCGTGCCATCGATGCCGCCGCCCGGCTGTTCTACGAGCGCGGCATCCACGCGGTCGGCGTCGACCTCATCGCGGCCGAGGCCGGGGTGACGAAGAAGACGCTCTACGACCGGTTCGGCTCCAAGGAGCAGATCGTCGTGGAGTACCTGGCCGACCGCGACGAGCGCTGGCGAGCCTTCCTCGCCGAGCGGCTGGAGGCGGCGGGGCCCGACCCGCGCGACCGCGTCCTGGCCGTCTTCGACGCCACGGGCGCCTGGGCCGTGGACCTCAGCCCGAAGGGCTGCAGCATGGTCAACGCCCACGCGGAGATCAGCGACCCCACCCATCCGGCCCACCCGGTCATCACCGGGCAGAAGCGCTGGATGCTCGACCTGTTCACCCGCCTCGCCGGGGACATCGCCCCCGACCGGGCGGGCGAGCTGGCCCGGACGCTGATGCTGCTCCACGAGGGCGCCCTCGTCGCCCACGGCCTCGGCATCTTCCCGGACGCCGCAGCGGCCGCGCGCGAACAGGCCCGCGCTCTGCTCCCGTAGCGGACGGAATCCGTCCTACTGCCTCCGTACGGTGGTGCCATGACCGTCTCCGACGACACCGGCCCCCTCGCCTTCGCGACCGTGGCCGAGCTGGACTCCTGGCTGACCGCCCATCCGGCCCCGCATCCCGGGCTGTGGGTCGAGATCGCGAAGAAGGGCTCGGGCATCCCCTCGGTCAGTGCCGCCGACGTCAACGACGTGGCCCTGTGCCACGGCTGGATCACCGGGCAGCGCAAGGGACTCGACGCCGAGCGCTACCTCCAGCGGATCACGCCCCGGCGGCCCGGCAGCCTCTGGTCCGTGGTCAACGTCCGGCGGGTCGCGGAGCTCACCGCCGAGGGCCGGATGCGTCCGGGCGGGCTCCGGGAGGTGGCGGCCGCGCGGGCGGACGGACGGTGGGAGGCGGCGTACGCGTCGCAGAAGGAGGCCGAGGTCCCCGACGACCTGGCGGCGGCACTGGAGCGCAGCCCGCGGGCCGCGGCGGCCTTCCGGGCGCTCGGCCGCACGGACCGTTACCTGGCGATGCTCGGTGTCCTGCGCGCCCGGACGGCGAAGGCGCGGCAGGCCCAAGTGGCGGCCGCGATCTCGGCGTTGGAGGTCCGCGGCGAGCCGGGCCGCTGACCGCTGGGCATGCGGAGCCGCAGGGCCGGGCCGGGCCGTGACCGCTGAGCGCCCCGAGCCGGCGGGTCGAGCCGGGCAGCCGGGGCGCTGGGAGTCCGGAGCCGGCGGGTCGAGCCGGGCACCCGGGATGCTTCGGGCCGGTCGCCGACGAGGGCGGCCGGTGCGCGGACCGGGCCCGGACGCGCCCGTGCCGTGGGACCCGGTGCCCCCCGCGCGTGACGGCCCGGCGCCGACACGGCGCCGGGCCCGGGACGGCCGGTCAGAGCGTGGACGCCGCCGAGGCGATGGCGGAGGCGAAGGTCGAGACCTCCGTGTAGACGCCGGGGGCCTGGGGCCGGGCGCAGCCCTCGCCCCAGCTGACGATGCCGACCTGGATCCAGTCGCCGGCGTTGTCCTTGCGGAACATCGGGCCGCCGGAGTCGCCCTGGCAGGTGTCGACGCCGCCCGCGTCGAACCCGGCGCAGATCTCCTCGTTCGCGACCAGACCGCTGTACGAGCCGCCGTAGGCCCGGCACGCCGCGTCGCTGACGAACGGCACGGTGGCCTTGAGCAGGTAGCGCTGCTGGGCGCCGCCCTCACGGTTGGCACCCCACCCGGCGACCGTGAAGTCACCGGTGTTGTACTGCGCGGTGGTGGCGATCTTGAGGGTCGGCAGGTTGATGGGCTGGGCGAGCTTGATCAGCGCCCAGTCCTTGCCGGTGCCGTTGTAGCCGGGGGCGCGCAGCACCTTGGTGGAGCGCACCTGCACCCGGCCGCTGGTCGACTGGAGGTCCACCACCCCGGCGGTCGCGGTGATGCTCGTGTTGTTGCCGGACCGGCCCACGCAGTGCGCGGCCGTGAGCACGATCTGCTGGGTGTAGAGCGCGCCGCCGCAGCCCATGGAGAGCCGGACCATGAACGGGAACTCGCCCTGCGCGGCGCGGGTCCCGCCGACCACGGGAGAGGGGGCGGCCTGCGCGGCGGAGACGGGCTGCAGGCTGGCGATCGCGAGCGCGGCGGCGCCGAGCACGGCGCATCTCTTGAGGGCCGTGAGGAGTCTCTTCAACGTGATGCCTTCCGTGGGGGGTTGACTGGGGAGGTGCAACCGGAGCATCAGATTGACGAGTGCATGACAGCAGCATGGGCAAAAAGAACGTCCATGGACTGGCATGGACTGGTCAAAATTCTGCTGCTGGATTATGAGAACGCCGACGGTCCTTCCACAAGGGGCGGGTTCCGGCCAGACCGGCCCGGCGGTGTGCCGCCGGGCCGATCGCGCGGGCTCACGCGTTCCTGATGGCCGAGATGTCGAAGTTGAGCTTGATCTTGTCGGACACCAGGACGCCGCCGGTCTCGAGTGCGGCGTTCCAGGTCAGGCCCCACTCGGAGCGCAGGATTTCCGCCTTGCCCTCGAAGCCGGCGCGCTCGTTGCCGAACGGGTCCTTCGCGACGCCGTTGAACTCGAGGTCGATCGTCAGCGGCCGGGTCGTGCCGAGAATCGTCAGGTCGCCGGTGATGCGGTAGTCGTCACCGCCGAGCGCTTCCGCCTCGGTGGAGCGGAACGTCATGGCCGGGAACTCGTCGGCCTTGAAGAAGTCGGCGCTCTTGAGGTGGCCGTCGCGGTCCGCGTTGCCCGTGTCGATGCTGTCCATCACGACGTCGAGGGTGGCCGTGGAACGCGAGGGATCGCTGCCGTCCAGGTGGAGCGTGCCGGTGAAGTCCTTGAAGCTGCCCTTGACGTTGGTGACCATGGCGTGCCGGGCCGTGAAGCCGATCGTGGAGTGCGCCGGGTCGATCGTGTAGTCGCCGGTCAGGGCGGCCAGCTCGGGGTTCACGGCAGCAGCGGTGGTCGCGGTGGCGGTGGTGGTGTTGCGGCTGAAGATGCTCATGGCGTACGCCTCCTGGGCTTCTGTTGAACGTTGAACTACCTCAACGCGACCCACCGTAGACCTATTCCGTTCAACATTCAACATCCTTGGTGGGCGTGTTTTCCGCCCCGTCCGGATCCGGTGCCGTCCGTCCACCCGGATGGCGGCATCGACCGGCCCGCCCCCCGGGTGCCGGCGGATTCCGGTGGAGACGCCACGGACCGCGCCCCGCCCGGGGACGGGGCCGCGGAGGCCCGCCGGAGGGGCGCGGGACCGGGGCGGCGTGCGGTGGCGGCGTCCCGGAAGACGGGGTTCCGTTGCAGGGGACCCCATGGAGACCCGACGAACGAGACCACGGCGGACGCACAGCGCAGGGGAGAGCGACTCGTGACACTCACCGGCTCCGGCTCGGCCCACGACCCCAGGACGGACCCAGCCATACGCACCGTGACCCCCGCCCCGGCCCGGCCCGGGGCCTACGGCCCGGCACGCGGACTCGACCGGCGCGTGGCCCTGGTCACCGGGGCCTCCTCGGGCATCGGGGCGGCCACGGCGCGGCGCTTCGCCATGGACGGCTGGCACCTGCTGCTCAGCGGACGCGACCGGCACGGCCTGGAGCGGACGGCGTCCGGCACGTCGGCCGTCGTGCTCCCGGCCGACCTCGCGGCACCGGACGGGCCCCGCCTGCTGGCCAGGTCCGCCCTGCACACGACCGGCCGCATCGACGCCCTGGTCGCCGGGGCGGGACTCGGCTGGACCGGGCCCTTCGCCGCCATGCCCCACACCGACATCGACCGGGTGCTCACCCTGGACCTCAACGCCACGCTGCACCTCGTGCGCGAGGTGCTGCCGTCCATGATCACCGCCGGGCGCGGCCGGGTGGTGCTGCTCGGTGCGGCGGCGGGCCGCGCCGGGGTTCCGCAGGAGGCGGTGCACTCCGCCGCCAGGGCCGGCCTCGCCGCCTTCGCCGAGGCGCTGCGCCGCGAACTGCGCGGCACGGGCGTGGGCGTGACACTCGTCGAGCCCGGCCCGGTGGGGGCGGGCTTCCCCGCGCGCGAGGGCGATCGCACCGGCCGTCTGTCGCCGAGCCACGTGGCCGCCCGGATCTGGGAGGCCGTCTCCCAGGACCGCGACGAGGCCGGTGCGCCCGCCCGGGCGAGTCTGCCGGACCGCGTGCGCGACCTGGCGCCGAGCCTGTTCCGCCGGCTGACGAGTCGCCCGGACTGACCGGAAGGACCCCGGACCGTACCGCCCGGACGGTGACCGTCGCCGGGCTCACCGGCTCACCGGCTCACCTGCGGGCCGCCACCCAGCCCTCACCCGGCGTCGGGGCCGGGTCCGGCCACGCGGGGGACGCCCTAAGGAAGTCCTGCCCTGCGGGGCACCTCGACGGCCCGGGTTCCCCGCCGATGCCGGGGCCCAGTGTGGCCGCGGGGGCGTCCGGAGGTGAGCCCTTGTCCCTGCGGGTTGCCCGGCGGCCGCGGCCGCCCTCGGCGTCGGGGCCCGGTCCGGCCCCGCAGGGGAGTCAGTCCGAGGGGGAGCCCTCCTCGAAGCTGTCTCACTGTCCCTCGTGTGGGCGATCCGGCTGGTTCCGGCGTTCAGGATGGGCGTCCGTGCGTGGTAGGGCATGGGCATGACTGCCCAGCGCCGCGCCCTGCCTGGGGGTGGCCCCCCGCCCCGGCCCACCCGTCGGACCCTGCTGCTGACGGCCGCCGCCCTCGCGGCGGCCGGCGGCGCGCTGCCCGCTCCCGCCGGCGCCGCCTCCCTCCGGGACGGTGCCGGCGATCCCTACGACACCCTGCGCCGCCGCTGGCTCGACCTCTCCCTGGGCAGCGGATACGACCCGGCCGCAGAGCCGTACGCGTCCCGGCTCGCCCGGACCGGTGCCCTCGCCCGGGAGCTGAGCCGCACCATGTCCCCGGCCGCCGACTCCCTCTGGCCCGGCCACCCCTTCGACCCGCCGGCCGGCATCACCCTCGGCTACGGCCGCCTGTGGACCATGACGCAGGCGTGGCTCCAACCGGGCACCGGCTCGACCGGCGATCCGGACCTGCTCGCCGGTGTCCTGCGCGGCCTCGACCACCTCTCCGCCACCGTCTACCACCCCGCCACCGCCCCCTACGGCAACTGGTGGGAGTGGCAGATCGGAAGCCCCCGCCTGCTCATGGACATCACGGCCGCCCTCCACGACCGGCTGGGCGACACCCGCGTACGGGCCGCCTGCGCGGCCGTCGACCACTTCGTCCCCGACTCCGCGCTCGGCGACTACACCGGTACCTCCACCGGCGCCAACCGCGTCGACCTGTGCCGCTCCGTCGCACTGCGCGGCGTCCTCGGCCGAACCCCGGCCAAGATCGCCCTGGCCCGCGACGCACTTTCCCCGGTCTTCCCTCATGTCACCCGGGGCGACGGGCTCCACGCCGACGGCTCCTTCGTCCAGCACACCTGGGTCGCCTACTCGGGCACCTACGGCCAGGTCCTGCTCGACGGCCTGGGCCGCCTGTTCGCCCTGCTCGCCGGGTCCGACTGGGAGGTCACCGACCCGAACCGGCAGATCGTCCTCGACAGCGTCGAACGGGCCTTCGCGCCGCTCGTCCACGACGGACTCGTCATGGACAGCGTCAACGGCCGTGCCATCAGCCGCGGCTGCCTCGCCGCCGACGACCGCCGCATCATGCGCAGCGACCACTACCACGGCCAGCAGCTCATCGCGGCCATCGCCCTCCTCGCGGCCGTCGCGAGCCCCGCGGAACGCGACCGCTGGCACGCCCGCGTCAAGGGCTGGATCGAACGGAACACCGTGGCCCCGATCCTGACGGCCCCCCAGTACGGCGTCGCCGACCTCACCCGGCTGCACGCGATCGCCGCCTCACCCGTCCCGGCGGCACCCGAACCCCCCGGCCACCGCCTCTTCGCCGCCATGGACCGCGCCGTCCACCGCGGTCCTGGCTTCACCGTGAACGTCGCCATGGCCAGCGACCGCATCGCCCACTACGAGTGCGGCAACGGCGAGAACCCGCGCGGCTGGCACACCGGTTCCGGCATGACCGCCTGGTGGGCCGGGGCGAGCGACCAGTACACCGACTGGTACTGGCCGACCGTCGACTGGTACCGCCTGCCCGGCACCACCGTCTCCACCAAGCGGCTCGCGGACCGGGAGGGCGGCGAGTGGGGCACCGCCCGCCCCGCCGCCCGCTGGGTCGGCGGCACCACCGACGGCCGGTACGCGGCCCTCGGCCAGGACCTGCGGGGTCTCGGCTCCACACTGCGGGCCCGCAAGTCCTGGTTCTTCGCCCACGACGCGGTGATCTGCCTGGGCGCCGGAATCAGCTGCGCCGACGGCGTCCCCGTGGAGACGATCGTGGACAACCGCAACCTGGGGCAGTCCGGCACCCAGCGCTTCACCCGGGGCCCGCGCTGGGCCCACCTGGAGCGGCACGGCGGCTGGGTGCTCCTCGACGGCGAGGCACACGCACTGCGTGAGGACCGCACCGGTGCCTGGTCCGACATCAACACCGGCGGCACGGCCGAGCGCCGCACCCGCCGCTGGCAGACCCTCTGGCTCGACCACGGCATCGACCCGCACGACGCCACGTACGCCTACCTGCTGATGCCCGGGGCGTCCCGCCGAGCCGTCGCCCGCCGGGCCGCCGACCGCCCCTGGCTGTCGGTCCTCGCCAACGACGCCCGGCGCCAGGCCGTCGCGGTGCCCTCGCTGGGCCTCACCGCGGCGAACTTCTGGCAGGCCGGCACGGCGGGCCCGCTCACCGCCTCCGCGGGCGCGAGCGTGCTGACCGTCCGCCGGGACCGTACCGCTACGCTCTGCGTGAGCGAGCCGCCCCGCACGGGCGAGCCCCTGGAGATCGTCTGGGACCGCCCGGTGCGCCGGGTGCTCCGCGCCGACGCCACCGTCCGCGTCCTGGCCACGGGCACCCGTCTGCGCGTGCGCGTCACCCCGGGGGAGGCATGTGCCACCCACGTCTGTGAGGTGTCTCTCGGCTGACGACTTTGTACGACCCCTACAAGCCGCGAGCCCCCTGAGCAGTGAGAAGGGCTGCACCCGGCCATGGTTCTGTTCAGGGGTACCAGGAAAACACGCCGGAGACTGTGAGGAGTCGACGGCCCCCATTCCTCGGTCGGCTTCGTAAGGTCGCTACATGACCGTTTTGGATGAGGCGCCGGGTGAGCCGACCGACGCGCGCGGACGCGTGGCCGAACTGCACGAGATCCGTGCGCAGGCGGTGGCCGGACCGAGCGAGAAGGCGACCGAGGCGCAGCACGCCAAGGGCAAGCTGACCGCGCGCGAGCGCATCGAACTTCTCCTGGACCCGGACTCCTTCCGCGAGGTCGAGCAGCTGCGCCGGCACCGGGCGACGGGCTTCGGGCTGGACACCAAGAAGCCCTACACCGACGGTGTGATCACCGGCTGGGGCACGGTGGAGGGCCGCACGGTCTTCGTCTACGCCCACGACTTCCGCATCTTCGGCGGTGCGCTGGGCGAGGCCCACGCCACGAAGATCCACAAGATCATGGACATGGCCATCGCGGCCGGGGCCCCGCTGGTGTCGCTGAACGACGGCGCGGGCGCCCGCATCCAGGAGGGCGTCTCGGCCCTTGCCGGCTACGGCGGCATCTTCCAGCGCAACACCAAGGCCTCGGGCGTCATCCCGCAGATCAGCGTGATGCTCGGCCCGTGCGCGGGCGGCGCGGCCTACAGCCCCGCCCTGACCGACTTCGTGTTCATGGTCCGCGACACCTCGCAGATGTTCATCACCGGCCCCGACGTCGTCAAGGCGGTCACCGGCGAGGAGATCACCCAGAACGGCCTGGGCGGCGCCGACGTGCACGCCGAGACCTCCGGCGTCTGCCACTTCGCCTACGACGACGAAGAGACCTGCATCGCCGAGGTCCGCTACCTGCTGTCACTGCTCCCGCAGAACAACCGCGAGAACCCGCCCCGCGCCGAGTCCTCCGACCCGGTCGACCGCCGCTCGGACGTCCTGCTGGACCTCGTCCCCGCGGACGGCAACCGGCCCTACGACATGACCAAGGTCATCGAGGAGATCGTCGACGACGGCGAGTACCTCGAGGTCCACGAGCGCTGGGCCCGCAACATCATCTGCGCCCTGGGCCGGATGGACGGCCAGGTCGTCGGCATCATCGCCAACCAGCCGCAGGTGCTGGCGGGCGTCCTGGACATCGAGGCCTCCGAGAAGGCGGCCCGCTTCGTCCAGATGTGTGACGCCTTCAACATCCCGATCATCACCCTTCTGGACGTCCCCGGCTTCCTGCCCGGCGTCGACCAGGAGCACGGTGGCATCATCCGCCACGGCGCGAAGCTCCTCTACGCCTACTGCAACGCGACCGTGCCGAGGATCTCCCTGATCCTGCGCAAGGCCTACGGAGGTGCGTACATCGTCATGGACAGCCAGTCCATCGGTGCCGACCTCACCTACGCCTGGCCGACGAACGAGATCGCGGTCATGGGCGCCGAGGGCGCGGCCAACGTCATCTTCCGGCGCCAGATCGCGGAGGCGGAGGACCCCGAGGCCATGCGGGCCCGCATGGTCAAGGAGTACAAGTCCGAGCTGATGCACCCCTACTACGCGGCCGAACGCGGCCTGGTCGACGACGTCATCGACCCCGCGGAAACCCGCGAGGTGCTCGTCAGGTCCCTCGCGATGCTCCAGACCAAGCACGCCGATCTGCCGTCGCGCAAGCACGGCAACCCGCCGCAGTAACCCGGCGGACATCTCAGCCACGGAGACTGACACCCATGGACACTCCTGACATCCGCGTCGAGAAGGGCCACGCCGAGCCCGAGGAGGTCGCCGCCATCACGGCCCTCCTCCTGGCCCGCGCAGCCGCCCGCCCCACGGACCCGGCCCCCGCCCACCGGGGCCGCGTGAAGGCCGGCTGGCGCCGCCTGGAACGCGAACCCGGCTTCCGCGCCCCGCACAGCTGGCGCTAGCACAGAACGAGAAAGCAGGCCCCTCACAGAGGGGCCTGCTTTTTTCGGGGCCGCGGGGAACTGCGCGACGAGCCCCCACCGAACCGCACCCGGCAACGCGACAGCCCCCGGCAGCACACCGGCCGCCGGGGGCTGTCCCACGTCCGTATCAGCGCAGACGCGCCATCAGGGCATGCTCCACCAGCGTGATCAACGCAGACTTCGCATCGGCCCGATGCCGCGCGTCCGTCGTGATGATCGGGGTGTCGGGACCGATCTGCAGCGCTTCCCGGACCTCGTCCGGGGTGTAGGGCTGCTGGCCGTCGAAGCCGTTGAGCGCGATGACGAACGGCAGGCCGCTGTTCTCGAAGTAGTCGACGGCGGGGAAGCAGTCGGCGAGCCTCCGCGTGTCGACCAGCACGATCGCGCCGATGGCGCCGCGCACCAGGTCGTCCCACATGAACCAGAAGCGGTCCTGGCCCGGCGTACCGAACAGGTACAGGATCAGGTCCTGGTCCAGGGTGATACGGCCGAAGTCCATGGCCACCGTGGTGGTGGTCTTGTCCCCGGTGTGGGTCAGGTCGTCGATGCCCGCCGAAGCGGACGTCATCACGGCCTCTGTGCGCAGCGGATTGATCTCCGAGACGGCGCCGACGAACGTGGTCTTGCCCACGCCGAAGCCGCCAGCCACCACGATCTTCGCGGAGGTGGTGGAGCGGGAAGGCCCTCCGCTAGAGCTTGCGAAGTCCACTGAGCACCCTTTCGAGCAGTGTCACGTCTGGCTGGCCGCCGGCGTTCTCGTCGCCGCCGGGCTGATGGATGGCGACCAGTCCCGCCTCCGCCAAGTCGGCGACGAGGATCCTGGCCACGCCGAGAGGGATCGTGAGGAGCGCCGAGATCTCGGCGACCGACTTGATCTCCCGGCAGAGGTTGCAGATCCGCTGATGCTCGGGCAACTGGCCCTGCATCTGGTGCGGCTGCGCAGTGGTGTGCACCAGCGCCTCGATGGCGAGCTGGTAACGCGGGCGGGTCCGGCCACCGGTCATGGCGTACGGACGCACCAGCGGGTTGTTCGACGACCCGGCGGGCGCCGGCTCGGGGGCGCGGCGCTGCGGCTGCACGGGCTGGATGCGCGGGGCGTGCGGCTGGTCGTACGGCGACGGGCCGGGGCCCTGCGGTGCGTACGGCTGCCGGTGGCTGGGCGCGGAGGGGAAGTTGTAATGGTTCGGGTTCTGGCCACCGTCGCCCTGACCCTGGGCAGGGCCGTACGACCAGTTGCCCGACGAACCTGGGGGTGTTGCCACTTTCTCCTCCTCCGACTGTGCCCGGCGTCCAACGCTGTGGAGCCGCGTCCCATGACCTTACGGCCAAGGGACGCCAAAACGCACCGTTCGTCTGTTAGTTGAGCAGGCTCCCCTGGAGCTCCGCCCGAAGGTCCGGTGTCAGGACCGTACCGGCTCGGTCGACCAGCAGAGCCATCTCGTACCCGATGAGGCCGATGTCCGCCTCGGGATGGGCGAGCACCGCGAGCGACGAGCCGTCGGAGATGGACATGATGAACAGGAATCCCCGCTCCATCTCCACGACCGTCTGGTTCACGCTGCCGCCCTCGAAGATCCGGGAGGCGCCTGCCGTCAGAGACGTCAGACCGGAGGCGACGGCCGCGAGCTGGTCGGCGCGGTCGCGGGGGAAGCCTTCGGACATCGCCAGAAGGAGTCCGTCGGCGGAGACCACCACCGTGTGGGACACCCCCGGGGTGTTGTCCACGAAGTTGGTGATCAACCAGTTCAGGTTCTGTGCCGCCTGGCTCATCGGGCTCACACTAACGCTCCTGGTTGTAGGTGCTGTCAGGACCGAAGCCCTGGCCGTTCGTTTCACTGCCTGCGCTGCGTCCGCGCTGGACGCCCCGACGCAGGTTGCTCAGCCTGCCCCGGACGTCCTCCGGGGCGCGGGAGACCTGTGGGCCTCCCTGGGGGGTGCTCTCGGCGGCGCCCTCGATCAGGTTGGCCTTGGGCACCCGCCGCGGCAGGCCGGAGGAGGTGACCCCGCCCGCCTTGGGCTTCCGGAGCTGCGAGGCCTGCTGCCACCGCTCGTCGTTGGCCGAGCGCCAGTCGCCGTCGCCGTTGCTCTCCCCGGAGGAGGCCGGCGGCTCCTGGCTCGCGTGCCGTGCGCCACCCGTGCCGTTCGCTCCGCCGGCGGTGGCTCCGCGGCGGGGAAGGCCGGCGTCGGTCAGCGCGTGGGCGGCGGAGGGGGCCTGTCCCGGACGGTCGAAGCCTACGCGGTCCCGCTCACTCGCGTCAGCGGCCTGCGCAGATTCCGTTTCCGGGGCCTGAGAAGGGTACTGGTTCGGGTAGCCGTTGCGGTAACCCTCCTGCTGCTGCGGCCAGTCGTCCTGGTGACGCCGCTGCTCGAAGGCCGGGAAGCTCTCGGGCACGCCCGCGCCCTGTGCCGGGGACTCCTCCTGGGCCGGCTCCGCATAGGAGGGCTCCGGGTAGCCGCCGCCGGGCGAGAAGGTGTCGTTCTGCGGCAGCCCGCCGCCCGGCGCGTAGTACTGGTCGTCGTACGCGGAGCGCTGCTGCTCGTCGTAGGCCGCCTGCTGCTGCTCGTACGAACCCTGCTGCCGGTCCTCGTACGTCCCCTGCTGCTGTTCCTCGTACGGCGCCTGGCGGTCGTACGAGGGCTGCTGCTGCTCGGGGTAGCCGTGCCGGCCGGTGTCGTAGCCCTGGCCGGTGTCGTAGCCCTGCTGCCCGTTGTACTCCTCGTACGTCTCGGCGGGCTCCTGGGAGCCCTGGCCGGGCAGGGCGGGCGGCTGGTGCGACTGGGCCTCCAGGGCCGCCCGGCGCTCCTCGCGCATCAGGGAGCGGCCGACGGGGTCCAGCTCCCGTATGTCGTCGGGGACGTCGGAGTAGCGGCTGTCGTCGAAGCCGAGCTCCGCGGCCGTGCGCATCGGCTGCTGGTGGAAGTTCTCGCCGCCGCCGCCGAAGTTCTGCTCCGGGATGATCTGCGAGACGGTGAACTCGTCGCGGTCCACGTGCTGCTCGCCGCCACCGCCGTGGGTGATCGCGTCGGGAAGCATGACCAGCGAGGTGGTGCCGGCCTGCTCGCCCGAGGGGCGCAGCTGGACGCGGATGCCGTGCCGGTCGGACAGCCGGCCGACCACGAACAGGCCCATGCGCTGGGAGATCGCGGCGTCCACGGTCGGCGGATTGGCCAGCTTGTGGTTGATGTCCGCGAAGTCCTCGGCGGTCAGGCCGATGCCCTTGTCGTGGATCTCGATCATCACGCGGCCGTCGGGCAGCCGGGTCGCGGTGACGCGGACCTTGGTCTGCGGGGAGGAGAACGTGGTGGCGTTCTCCAGCAGCTCGGCGAGCAGGTGCACGAGGTC
This sequence comes from Streptomyces sp. AHA2, assembly GCF_036857595.1. Lineage (NCBI taxonomy): Bacteria > Bacillati > Actinomycetota > Actinomycetes > Kitasatosporales > Streptomycetaceae > Streptomyces > Streptomyces sp. AHA2. The sequence goes on along the minus strand of NZ_JAUQWJ010000007.1, from coordinate 50,493 downwards.
GGTCACGGCCCGGCCGTGGATCTCGGCCTCCGGCACGCCCGACAGCTCGATGCGCTCGTACTGCTCCACCTCGGAGGAGGCGGCGCGCAACACGTCGACCAGCGGCACCGGCTGGTCCCAGCGGCGGCCGGGTTCCTCGCCGGCCAGGACGAGGAGGTTCTCGCCGTTGCGGCGCATACGGGTCGCGAGGTGGTCCAGCTTGAAGAGGTTCTCCAGCTGGTCCGGGTCGGCCTCGTTGTTCTCCAGGTCGGTGATCAGGGTCAGCTGGCCCTCGATCAGCGACTGGTTGCGGCGCGAGAGGTTGGTGAAGATCGCGTTGATGTTGCCCCGCAGCAGGGCCTGCTCGGCGGCGAGCCGGACGGCCTCGCGGTGGACCTGGTCGAAGGCGCGGGCGACCTCGCCGATCTCGTCGGTGGTGGTGATCGGGATGGCCTGGACGCGGGTGTCGACCCGGCCGGGGTCGGTGCGCGAGAGCTGGTCGACCAGCATCGGCAGACGCTGCTCGGCGATGCCGAAGGCGGCGTTGCGCAGCTGGCGCATCGAGCGGCTCATCTGGCGGGCGACCGCGCCGGCCAGGATGAAGGCGAGGAGCAGGGCGACGACGACGGCGGCACCGGTGATGTAGGCGTCGCGCTGGGCGTCGGCGGCGATGTCCGAGGCCTCGCTCACGGCCTTGTCGGCCAGGTCCGCCTCGATCTTCTCGTACGCGTTGAACTTGAGCGTGTTGACCGCCCACCAGTTCTCGGCGGTGATGCCCTTCGTGGCGAGGGCGGCGCGGGCGCTCGGGTCGGTGCTCGGCAGCGTGGCGACGGCCGCGACCATCGTCTCGGGCTTGGACGGCGGGGCGACGTAGTCCGGGTTCTCGGCCTTGGCCTCGCGGGCCATGGCGGCGCCCTCGGCCTTGATGTCCGCCTCGGCCGTCTTGAGTTTGGCCGCGTCCTGCTCGGTGCCGCCGCCGATGTACTCGCCGATGGCGATGCGCTCGAGGTAGGCGTACGAGGACAGGGCGATGCGCTGACTGGCCAGGTTGCCGTCGTCCGGGCCGGGCTTGATCAGGATGTGCATGCCGATGGAGCGCTGCAGCGACAGGGCCGCCTTGGTCAGCTCCATGGCGTACACGGTCCGGCCGTAACTGGTGATGTTGCCGGTGCCCAGGCCCAGTTCGTTGGCGAACTCCGTCAGGGGGTGGGCGATCTCGACGTAGCCCTCCTCCGTCTGCACGCCCTTGAGCTTGGAGGTGTACGCGGCCTGGCGCAGGGTGGCCAGCTTCGGCTCCACCTCGTGGAACAGGTCCAGCCGGCGCACCAGGCCGGGCTTGGAGGGCATGTTCCGCGCCGCGGCGTCGAACTCGTCGGCGGCCTTGTCGGTGAGCTTGCGGGCGTCGACCACCGTCTTGTCGTCCTGGCCCTTGCCCTGCAGCAGGGGGGCGGCGGTGATGTCGCGCTCGTTGTAGAGGGCGTTGGCGTACAGCAGCGAGGCCCGCACCAGACGCGCGGTGTTCTCCGCGTCCTCGGCCTCCTGCCAGGTGTCGATCGAGCCCTTCACCTGGAAGCCGCCCATGACGAGGCCGACCAGCACCGGGATGAGCAGGATCGCGTTCAGCCGGGTCGCCACGCGCCAGTTGCGCGGGGAGAGGCGGCCGCCGCTGCGGGAGGGCGCTGCCGTCGGCTCCGAACCGGGCACGGGGGCGGGCGCCGCTGTCCGCGGCGGCGGGGTGAAGTTGCCCCGGGCCGACGGCTCGGGACTGTTCTTGCTTCGCCTCACTCGACCAACAACCTCTCGGCGGTCGGCACCAACGTTGTGCCGCAGTTTCTCAGAGCCCCACGCACCATCTACGGACGAGTACGTCATTGACTATTGGGCAGTTCAGGCATTCCAGCACGACGACCTGCGCTCTTCCAAACAGTCCGAGGCGGCGAATCCCCGTGATGTAAGGCCCAGATAAAACGGTCATAAAGAGCGAGCCCCGCCAAAAGGCGGGGCGGTTGTGCGCGCAGCGAGACCGGGTGTGCGCGTCGAGTGGCGGTACCACCCGATTCCTCTGCCGAAACGTTATGAACACCTTGGCCGACCGTGTCAAAGGACACAGCCGGCTCCGGTGCATCTACGACAACTGCCGTATGTCGCTTTTGATTTGAGTGCTACCTCAGCCGTGCCATCAAAGCGTGCTCGACCAGCGTGATCAGGGCACTCTTCGCATCGGCTCGATGCCGCGCGTCCGTCGTGATGATGGGCGTGTCCGGCCCGATCTGCAGCGCCTCGCGCACCTCGTCCGGGGTGTAGGGCTGCTGGCCGTCGAAGCCGTTGAGCGCGATGACGAACGGCAGGCCGCTGTTCTCGAAGTAGTCCACGGCCGGGAAGCAGTCCGCCAGCCGCCGGGTGTCCACCAGGACCACGGCGCCGATGGCGCCGCGCACCAGGTCGTCCCACATGAACCAGAAGCGGTCCTGGCCCGGCGTACCGAACAGGTACAGGATCAGGTCCTGGTCCAGGGTGATACGGCCGAAGTCCATGGCCACCGTGGTGGTGGTCTTGTCCCCGGTGTGGGTCAGGTCGTCGATGCCCGCGCTCGCGGAGGTCATGACGGCCTCCGTGCGCAGCGGGTTGATCTCCGAGACGGCGCCGACGAACGTGGTCTTGCCCACGCCGAAGCCGCCCGCCACCACGATCTTCGCGGAGGTGGTGGAACGACCCGCGTCAGAGCTTGCGAAGTCCACTGAGCACCCTTTCGAGCAGTGTCACGTCCGGTGCGCCGGTGGTCTCGTCGCCGCCGGGCTGGTGGATCGCGACGAGACCGGCCTCGGCGAGGTCCGCGACCAGGATCCGGGCCACGCCCAGCGGCATGTTGAGCAGGGCCGAGACCTCCGCGACCGACTTCACCTCACGGCAGAGGTGGCAGATGCGCTGGTGCTCGGGAAGCAGCCCCATGAGCGCGGCGGGGTCCGCCGTCGTACTGATCAGTGCCTCGATGGCCAACTGGTAGCGCGGCCGGGTCCGGCCACCGGTCATGGCGTACGGCCTTACCAGTGGCTGGTCGCCCTCGTCCTCGTACGGCTCCGCGTACGGATCATGAGAGGCGGTGGGCGGGGTCATGAGTCCTCCGGGCGGGACAGCAAGTCGGTCGGTCGAGCCGTCTGGAGAGGCCTGTGTGGGGGATGTGGCGGCCGGACGGTGATGTGGTGAGACGGGTGGTGCCGGGGCCGATCAGTGGAGCAGACTGCCTTGGAGCTCGGCTCGCAGGTCCGGGGTGAGGACCGCGCCCGCGCGGTCAACCAGGAGCGCCATCTCGTAGCCGACGAGGCCGATGTCGCACTCGGGGTGCGCCAGGACGGCCAGGGACGAGCCGTCGGAGACGGACATCAGGAAGAGGAACCCCCGCTCCATCTCCACGACCGTCTGCGCCACCTCCCCGCCCTCGAAGATCCGGGAGGCGCCCGCCGTCAGGGACGTCAGCCCCGAGGCGACGGCCGCGAGCTGGTCCGCGCGGTCGCGCGGGAAGCCCTCCGACATCGCCAGGAGGAGGCCGTCGGCGGACACGACGACGGTGTGGGACACCCCGGGGGTGTTGTCCACGAAGTTGGTGATCAACCAGTTCAGGTTCTGTGCCGCCTGGCTCATCGGACTCAACTAACGCTCCTGCTGGTGAGTGGGCCGTGGGTGGCTGCCGGTCTGGGTGGACCCGGCCTGACGACCCTGTGCGATTCCCCGACGGAGATTGGTCAGCCGGCCGCGCACGTCATCGGGTGCGCGCGAGACCTGCGGGCCGCTCTGGTGGGTCTGCTGCTGCGCCGTGCCCGGGACGAGGTTGGCCCGGGGCACCCGGCGCGGCAGGCCGGAGGTGGTGATGCCGCCGGCGGCGGGCTGGCGGACGCGCTCGGCCTGGCGGACGAGGTCGTCATTGGGCGAGGTGCGCCAGCCCGCGGAGGCGGACCGCTGCGGGCCGGTGGGCTGCTGCGGTGCTTGCGGGGCGGCCGGAGCGGAGCCGTTGTTCTGCTGCTCCTGCTGCCCGTGGAACCAGTTGGTCTCCAGCGTGTCGTACAACGGCGTACGGCCGTCGCCCGGGCCGGTCGCCGGCGGCAGGGCCTCGGGCTCGTGCGGAACGGGCCGGGTCTGCGGGGCGGGCGGGCGCGGGGCGCCGAAGTCGGCACCGTTCCGGCCGCCGTCGACCTGCGGACGCTCGAACTGGCCCGTGCCCGCCGGGTCGGCCGGGGTGGCCGGACCCGGGAGGGTCGGCCGGCCCACGCCGTTGCCCTGGTGGGGCACCTGGTACTGCCCGGCCGAGCCGTTGTCGTAGGCCTGCGGGGCCTGCGGCGCCGGGTACTGGCCCGTCGAGCCGTTGTCGTACGACTGCTGCGGGACCTGGTACTGACCGGGCGCGGGCGTCGCCTCGCGGCGGCCGGTCTGCGTGCCGAACACGTCCGGGCGGACGAACTGGCCCGGTCCCTGCTGGGCGTTCCCGCCGTGGGCGTAGGGGTCCTGCTGCTGCGGGGTGCCGTAGTCGGCGGGTCCGCCGGGGTTCTGCCGGCCGGCGTCGCGCGGCACGGCCGGGATCTCGGCCGTGGCCCCCGGACCCTGCCGGTCGTCGATCCGCGGCAGGGCGGCCGTACGCGGGCCGTCCGCGTCCTCGTGCCCGCGCGGGGCGTCCAGCGAGGCGCGCGGCACCGGCGGCTGGGCGTTCTCGTCGCTCCAGCTCGGCTGCTGACGCTGCTGCTGGGCGTCGCCACCGGGCAGCTCGGCACGCGCACCACCGCCGCGCGGCGGCAGCTGCGGCCGGCGGCCACGGCCACGGCCGCGGCCCTTGCCCTGCTCGGCGTCGCCGCCCTGCTGCGACCGGCCGCGGCCGCCGCCGAAGGCGTCCTGGCCCTGCGACCCGCCGGAGCCCGCGGCCTGCAGGCCCTGCGGGGCGCCCGGGGCCTGGCCGAAGCCGGCACCGGCCGGGGCCTGGTTCGGACGGCCCTGCTCGAACATGGAGGTGCCCTGGCCCTGCGGTCCGCGCGGGGCACCCGGACCGGCCGGGCGGCCGGCGTCGCCGTCCCGACCGGGCAGCGCGGCGCGCGCGCCCTGGCCGACGGCCGGCCGGCCGCCATTGCCACCGAAGGCACCCGCGATACCGGAGGCACCGGCGCCCTGGCCGGCACCGGCGGCCCGCCGGGCCGCGGCCGCGCCCGCCGCCGCCTGCGCGGCGGCCGGACCGCCACCGCCGGCCGGCGGCTGGCCGCCCTGCTTGGGCTGGGGCTTCTTGCCGCCCTGGGCGACGTCGACGGGCAGCATGACCAGCGCGGTCGTACCACCGGAGTCGGAGGGGCGGAGCTGGATGCGGATGCCGTGGCGCTGGGACAGCCGGCCGACCACGAACAGACCCATGCGGCGGGAGACGGACACGTCCACCGTCGGGGGAGAGGCGAGGCGTTCGTTGATCGCCGCCAGGTCCTCGGGCGACAGGCCGATGCCGGTGTCGTGGATCTCGATCAGCACCCGTCCGTCGGGCAGGGCGTGACCGGTGACCTTCACCTTCGTCTGCGGGGAGGAGAACGATGTCGCGTTCTCCAGCAGCTCGGCGAGCAGGTGCACGAGGTCGTTGACGACCCGTCCGGCGACCTCGGTGGTCGGCACGGAGGCCAGCTCGATGCGCTCGTACTGCTCCACCTCGGACGCGGCGGCGCGGAGCACGTCGACCAGCGGGACCGGGCGGGTCCACCGGCGGCCGGGCTCCTCACCCGCGAGGACGAGGAGGTTCTCGCCGTTACGGCGCATGCGGGTGGCGAGGTGGTCGAGCTTGAACAGCGAGGACAGCTGGTCCGGGTCGGCCTCGCGGGACTCCAGCTCGGAGATCAGCGAGAGCTGGCGCTGGATGAGGCCCTGGGAGCGGCGCGAGAGGTTGGTGAACATCGCGTTGACGTTGCCCCGCAGCAGGGCCTGCTCGGCGGCGAGGCGGACCGCCTCGCGGTGCACGTCGTCGAAGGCCGCGGCCACCCGGCCGATCTCGTCGCGGGAGTGCACGCCGACCGACTCCACGGACGTGTCGACGTCCTGCGGGTCGGACTCGGACAGCTGCTTGACCAGCTCGGGCAGGCGGTCGGAGGCGACCTTGGTGGCGGTGTCCTCCAGGCGCCGCAGCGAGCGGATCATGGAGCGGGCCACGACGAAGGCGCCGACCAGCGACACACCGAGCACGATCAGGATCAGGGCACCGGAGATGATCGCGTCGCGCTCGGTGGCGCTGCGCAGCTCGCGGGCCTTCTGCTCCATCTCCTCGAGCAGCGTGTGCTCGATGTTCTTCATCTGCTGGATCTTGGTGGAGCTGTCGTCCAGCCAGTCGCGGTAGGACCGCTTGTCCTGCTGGGCCAGACCGCTCGCGGACACCAGTACGCGGCCCGCGTACGTGTCGGTGGCCTTGATCGTGCTGTTGCCGCCGTCCTCGATCGGCTTCAGCAGCTCGGCGGCGGCCTCCTCGCCGTAGATGCTCTTGAAGCTGCGGATCTCGGACTTCTGGCTCTCCAGGGCCGACTCGGCGTAGAGCCGGTCGTTGGAGGAGAGCTTGCCGGTCGTGGTGTTGCTGGCGGGCAGCGCGGCGGCGAGGGCCGCACGCTGGATCGAGGAGTACTCCTTGGCGGAGGAGAACGCCGCGAGCGCACGCGTGCGCTGGATCATGTCCGGGTTGCTGGTCGCCTCGGCCATGTCCTGGGAGAGGTCGATCAGGTTCTCGATCAGACGGTGGTAGGCCTCGACCGTCTGCGTGGAGTTGCCCTCGGTCTCGTAGGCGCCCTTGCGGATCTGCTCCAGGTCGCCCAGCTCGCCGGCGAGCTGGATGAGGTACTCGCGGACGCCCCTGAGGTTGCCGTCCTTGCTGGCGCTGTCGATCTCCTCGGAGCTGTCGAGGAAGTTCTTGAGCGCCCGGTCGGTCTTCTCGCGCAGGCCCTTGACCGTGAAGTCGGTGGCCTTGCCGCCGTGCGCCAGCGGGCCGGCCGACTGGTCGCGCTCCTCCTGGAGGGCGGCGGACAGCTCGGTGGCCTGCTTGGTCATGTCCGTCAGCAGCTTCATGTTGTCGAGCTGCTGGATGTCGTCCATGGACTGGTTGATGCGCAGGGCGCCGAGCGAGGTGGCCGCGACCACCGGCAGCGCGAGCAGCGACACCAGGCGGGTGGAGATGCGCCAGTTGCGCAGGGCTATTCGCGGACCGGGGCCGGTGGGACCCGTCGGCGGCTTCAGCGACGCGGCCGGGCCCGCCGCCGGTGAAGCGGCCGGCGCCCCGGGACGCCCGGGGCGGTCACCGCCGTCGCCCGCCGGGCCCGGGTTCTGGGCGTGCTGGGGCGAGGGGCCGCCATTCATGGGGCCAGTCCCGCCGTGCGGCTCCGGCTCCGCCGAAGCGTTGCCATCCCTCTTGAAACGTCCCTGCACTAGCGTCGCAACCTCTGGACCAGGCACCCCGTCGTGTGAACGGCGGAGCACGGTGTCGGCGTTCTGGGGACGCCCTGAAATACGCCCCCGTGGTGGTCGTGAGTGACCGGCGCTGGCTCCCCCTTCTCACCCGCCACGCGGCGCGTCTGTGCGCCCCCTGTGCGCCGGCTCGATCCTGCGGCGGTCCGTGAGATTCCAGCACAGCACAGGATCTCCAACAAGGCCCGTAGGCCGAGCCGTGACTTAGGTGACACCACGTGAGGGGCGGATCACCGGACGTAGAAAGGGAGTTCCCCCATTTCGGGCGTATGCCCGCGAGTCGCCGAGCCGTCGCCCGTGTCCCAGTCGCCATGATCAGGAGCGGAATGGTGGCTTCAGTGAGTCAATGTCCGCTTCGTCGCCCTGGGGTGGCAGTCCGTATTGACCGATTCGCCCCCCAACTGGTGAGCAAACTCACACGCTGAACCTGAGCCTCCGACGGTTGAGCCGGGAATCCGATGTTTAGCCTGACGCTTTACAGACATGGCAAAACCGACAACCCGCGCTCGCGTGGGGCGTGTACGCGCCTCTCCGGCGCCCGTCACAGGACAGGGTCAAGTAAACAGTGAAGACGACGACGATGTTCCACAAGATCGCCAACCCGCGGCGCACGACGCTGGCGCACCTCGACGGCGCCGCCGAACTGCAGACGCCGGAGCAGCCGGAGCACCCCGTCGAACTCCCGACCCAGACCGCCAACCCCAAGCGCACCGTCCTCATGGAGATCCCCGTGGCGGCCGGCGCGGCCGCCGAGTGACACCAGGGAGTACGCACGCCGGCCGCCGGATGCTCACGGCGCCGGAAGACGGACCACGAAGGGGCGCCCCCCACACCGGGGGCGCCCCTTGTGCACGCACGGCGTCGCGTCGATGTGCGCGGGGCGCGGCGCCCTCCCCGCGTTAGCCTGGAGCGTCAGACTCCAGCCGTCAGTCAAGGGGCCAAGCATCCCGTGCGCATCGCCAGATTCTCCATCGACGGGAACGTCGCCTTCGGCGCCATCGAGGGTGAGAAGCAGGACGAGCTCGTCCTGGACATCATCAAGGGCATCCCGTTCGCGGACTACGAGCTGTCCGGCACGAAGGTGCCGGTCGGCAAGGTGAGGCTGCTGCCGCCGGTGCTGCCCAACAAGGTCGTGGCCTTCGGCCGCAACTACGCGGAGCACGCGCGCGAGCTGGGCAACGAGGTGCCCGAGGCCCCCTTCGCCTTCTTCAAGCCGTCCACGTCCGTGATCGGCCCCGGCGACGAGATCCAGTACCCCTCCTTCTCCCAGGAGGTGCACCACGAGGCCGAGCTGGCCGTGGTCATCGGCCGGATGTGCCGCGAGGTCCCGCGCGAGCGCGTCAAGGACGTGATCTTCGGCTACACCTGCGCCAACGACATCACCGCCCGCGACGTGCAGAAGCGCGAGAAGCAGTGGGCCCGGGCCAAGGGCTTCGACACGGCCTGCCCGCTCGGCCCCTGGGTGGAGACCGACCTCGACCCCTCCGACCTGACCATCCAGCTCACGGTGAACGGGCAGCAGCGCCAGCTCGGCCGCACCAGCGAGATGATCCACTCGGTCGAGGACCTGATCGTCAACATCTCCGAGGCCATGACGCTGCTCCCCGGCGACGTGATCCTCACGGGCACCCCGGCTGGGGTCGGCCCCCTGAACGTCGGCGACGAGGTCGCCGTCACCATCGAAGGCATCGGCACTCTCACCAACAAGGTTGTCAAGCGTGGCTAGCGCACCCGGCACTCCCTCCCCCAAGTCCTCGAACCCGCTCGGACAGGGGGTACCCCCACGCGTCCGTTTCTGCCCCTCGCCCACCGGTAACCCCCACGTGGGCCTGGTGCGCACCGCCCTGTTCAACTGGGCGTTCGCCAAGCACCACGGCGGCACCCTGGTCTTCCGCATCGAGGACACCGACGCGGCCCGCGACTCCGAGGAGTCGTACACCCAGCTGCTCGACGCGATGCGCTGGCTGGGCTTCGACTGGGACGAGGGCCCCGAGGTCGGCGGCCCGCACGCGCCGTACCGCCAGTCGCAGCGCATGGACCTGTACAAGGACGTCGCGGCCAAGCTGCTCGACGCCGGCCACGCCTACCACTGCTACTGCTCCCAGGAGGAGCTGGACACCCGCCGCGAGGCCGCCCGCGCCGCCGGCAGGCCCTCCGGCTACGACGGCCACTGCCGGGAGCTGACCGCCGCCCAGGTCGAGGAGTACCGGGCCCAGGGCCGCGAGCCGATCGTCCGCTTCCGGATGCCCGACGAGACGATCACCTTCACCGACCTGGTCCGCGGCGAGCTGACCTTCACCGCGGAGAACGTCCCGGACTACGGCATCGTCCGCGCCAACGGCGCCCCGCTGTACACGCTGGTCAACCCGGTCGACGACGCCCTGATGGAGATCACCCACGTCCTGCGCGGCGAGGACCTGCTCTCCTCCACGCCGCGCCAGATCGCCCTGTACAAGGCGCTGATCGAGCTGGGCGTCGCCAAGGAGATCCCCGCCTTCGGCCACCTGCCGTACGTGATGGGCGAGGGCAACAAGAAGCTCTCCAAGCGCGACCCGCAGTCCAGCCTGAACCTCTACCGGGAGCGCGGCTTCCTGCCCGAGGGCCTGCTCAACTACCTCTCGCTGCTCGGCTGGTCCCTCTCGGCCGACCAGGACGTCTTCACCATCGACGAGATGGTCGCCGCGTTCGACGTCTCCGACGTGAACCCGAACCCGGCGCGCTTCGACCTCAAGAAGTGCGAGGCGATCAACGGCGACCACATCCGCATGCTGGACGTGAAGGACTTCACCGAGCGCTGCCGCCCGTGGCTGCAGGCGCCGTTCGCCCCCTGGGCCCCGGAGGCCTTCGACGAGGCGAAGTGGCAGGCCGTCGCGCCGCACGCGCAGACCCGGCTGAAGGTCCTGTCGGAGATCACCGACAACGTCGACTTCCTGTTCCTGCCGGAGCCGGCCGAGGACGAGGCCTCCTGGAACAAGGCCATGAAGGAGGGCTCGGACGCCCTGCTGCGCACCGCCCGCGAGAAGCTGGAAGCGGCCGACTGGACCTCCGCCGAGTCGCTGAAGGAGGCCGTCCTGGCCGCCGGTGAGGCCCACGGCCTCAAGCTGGGCAAGGCCCAGGCCCCCGTCCGGGTCGCCGTCACCGGCCGCACGGTCGGCCTGCCGCTCTTCGAGTCCCTGGAGATCCTGGGCAAGGAGACGACCCTGGCCCGCATCGACGCGGCGCTGGCCAAGCTGGCCGCGTAACGCCCGAGCACGACCCCACGAGGGCGGCGCCCGCTTCGGGCGCCGCCCTCGCCGTGTCCGCCCGGCCGTCACCCGGAGTTCACCGTTCCGGCCGACTCCCGTCCGCAGGCGGGACGTTGGATGCCCCTGTGCCCACGATGCGCGTGTGCGCCCAGGTGCAGGGGGAGAGGGACTTGAGCCGTTCACGAAGACTCGTCCATGTGGCCGCGGGCGGGGCGCTGGCCCTGTCCTGCTCCGTCCTTGCCGCGCCCGCGCAGGCCGCTCCGGCGACGGGTGACCCCGTCGGCACGGTGCGGCTCGTCACGGAGAAGCGGGTGACCGTCGACTACCCCTGGGCCGGGGCCTCCGGCTTCCAGTACCGGGCCGGGACCACCTCGGTCACCACGGTGGACCACCCCGGCACGGTCCCGCCCGCCCACGCCGGCCCGGACGACCTGGCGAGCGGCACCGACGTCATGACCACGCGCGACGGGCAGAAGGTCGTGCAGAAGCACCGCTCCACCGGAGTGAGCGCCACCGTCACCGTCCCCTCCGGCCAGGCCTACCGGGCCGCCGTCGGCTGGAGCGTGCTGACCCTGGACTCCACGGGTGCCCTGCACGTCCTGCGCGCCGACGGCACCGGCACCACGGACATCCCGGTCACCGGCTTCCCCGCGGGCGCCCGCCCCGTCCAGTACCGCGCCGGCGGCTCGGTCACCCGCCTGGCGATCGTCCACGTGCTGGACGGCACGACCTCCGTGGGCCTGGCCGACCTCGCCGACGGCACCTTCCGCACCTACGTCACCGGCGACGAGCCCGTCCCGGAGGTCGCCTTCAACGACCGCTGGCTCGTCGCCGACCGGCAGGCGATCCGGGTGGACTCCGAGCCCGGCACCGAGCCCACCGCCCTCACCGGGACCGGCGGGCACCCCGAGGCGGTCGTGGGCGACCGGCTCCTGCTCGGCAACCCGGACTTCGTCCCGGGCGGCACCGAGGCGGCCCTGACCGCCCGCGACCTCGCCACCGGCGCCACCGGCACCGTGCTTCCCTCGTCGTTCGGCGGCATCGGCCCGACCCTGGACGGCGGTGCCCTGGCCACCGCGGGTCCCTCCAGCCTCGACTGGAACATCCACCGCATCCGCCTCGACGACGACGGGGACCTCACCACCACCCGGGCGGCCCGGGTCCCCGCCGGCGCGATCGCCGTGCAGGGACTGGCCCTCGCAGGCGGCGAGTTGCTCCTGCACGGCGCCACGCCGGGTGCCTCGCTGCGCTACAGCGGCTTCCAGCTGGACGCCACCGGCCGGCCCACCGGACCCCAGACTCCGCGCAGTCCGGCTCTGCCCGCCCCCACCTGCCTCGGCGGCGACGCCGCCTGCCCGCAGATGGAGGCCCTGGGCGACGGCCGGGTCGGCCACCTGCACACCGGCGCCGGCGGTGAGGAGTCCGTGGTGAGCACCGGCCCCGACGCCACCACCCTCCTCGACGCGACCACGGACGGCGACTCCGGCGGCCGCATCGCCGGCGGCACCGGCCGGTACGTGCTCCACAACGGCGGCTCCGGCAAGCAGCGGGTCGTCGACTTCCCGCGCGGCGCCACCGGCGGCACGACCGTGCTCACCCGCGACCGCACCGCCGCCGCGGTCTGGGGCCAGACGCTGTGGACCCCGGGCGGCACCCAGGGCACGGTCACCGGCCGCAACCTCAAGACCGGCACGACCGCCACCGTCACCACCGGCGCTCCCTGCACCCCCACGGACCTCCAGGCCGTCAACACCTGGCTCTACTGGACCTGCGGCGGCACGGCCGGAGTCCTCGACCGTGCCACGAACCGCAGGATCACGGTCCCGGCCGACCTGGGTCCGGCCCGCCTCGCCGACGGCTTCCTGCTCCGCGAGAACCGCGCCACCCACGAGCTGCTGCTCACCGACTTCCACACCGGCACGGCCACCACCCGCACCCTGACCGGGCTGCCCGCCACGGACCGGAACACCGGCGGCAGCAACGGCCGCTGGGCCGTCGACCGCTTCGGCGGGCACATCGCCCGTCTCGACGACACCCACGGTGAGGTGTCGATCCTCCCGAGCGGCGTGCCCACCTCGCCCCTGGCGCAGATGGAGGCGCAGGTGTACTCGCCGCCCGTGATCGGCAGGGCGTCCCCGTGGACCCCGGTGTGGCAGCTCAACAAGCCCTCCACCTGGACCCTCACCCTCACCGACGCCTCCGGCGAGGTCGTCCGCACGCTGACCGGCGCCTCCACCGCGGCCGCCGTGCGCCCCGCCTGGGACGGCGGCACCGGCACCGGTGGCACGGCCCGGCCCGGCACCCACACCTGGAAGCTCACCGCGCACCCCCGCGACGGCCGGGGCCCGGACCTCACCCTCACCGGCACCATGACCCTGGGCTGAAGGCACTCCGGGGTGGGTACGGTCGGGGCATGAGCATCCGAGCCGTGGTCTGGGACGTCGACGACACCCTCTTCGACTACACCAGCGCCGATCGCATCGGCATGCGCGCCCACCTCCTGGCCGAGGGCCTGCTCGACGACTACGGCACCGCCGAGCAGGCCCTGGAGCACTGGCGGGACATCACCGACCGGCAGTGGGCCCGCTTCGCCGCAGGCGAGGCCACCTTCGAGGCCCAGCGCCGCGACCGTGTACGGGTGTTCCTGGACCGGGAGCTGACCGACGACGAGGCCGACGCCTGGTTCCAGCGCTACATCACCCACTACGAGGCCGCCTGGTCCCTCTTCCCGGACGTCCTGCCCGTCCTCGACGCCCTCTCCGCCACCCACCGGCACGCGGTGCTCTCCAACTCCAGCCTGCACGTCCAGGACCGCAAGCTGCGCGCCCTCGGCGTCCACGACCGCTTCGAGAGCATCCTGTGCGCGGCCGAGCTGGGGGTCTCCAAACCCGAGGCGGGCGCGTTCCTCGCCGCCTGCGAGGCCCTGGCCCTGCCGCCGCAGGAGGTGGCCTACGTCGGCGACCACCCGGAGATCGACGGCCGGGGCGCCGCCGACGCCGGGCTGCTGTCGGTGTGGATCGACCGCGGCGGCCGGTACGCCACGATCGACCCTCCCGCCGGACCGCACCGCATCGCCTCCCTGGCCGAACTGCCCTCAGTGCTGGGTGCGGATACTCGTTTTGGAGCCCCGTCCACCTTCGGGTAATGTTCTTCCTGCGCCGCGGGGAGCGGGCCGGAAGGCCGGAACCCCAGGCGCACAGCTAGAACACGATCCCCCCAGGGGCTTGCGTTCCAGTGGCCTATGGTGTAATTGGCAGCACGACTGATTCTGGTTCAGTTAGTCTTGGTTCGAGTCCAGGTAGGCCAGCTCGCAGAGCTCATCTGCAAAGCCCCCGTTGTGTAGCGGCCTAGCACGCTGCCCTCTCAAGGCAGTAGCGCCGGTTCGAATCCGGTCGGGGGTACTGGTTCCGGAGATCGGCAGATCGACGATCGTCCCGGGACTGCTAGGGCCCCCGTTGTGTAGCGGCCTAGCACGCCGCCCTCTCAAGGCGGTAGCGCCGGTTCGAATCCGGTCGGGGGTACTGACTGGTCTAAACCACATTGGTCTATGGTGTAATTGGCAGCACGACTGATTCTGGTTCAGTTAGTCTTGGTTCGAGTCCAGGTAGACCAGCTCGGACCTGCGGAAACGCAGTGTCCAGGCCCCCGTTGTGTAGCGGCCTAGCACGCCGCCCTCTCAAGGCGGTAGCGCCGGTTCGAATCCGGTCGGGGGTACACAGTGAAAGGCCCTCCACTTCGGTGGGGGGCCTTCTCGTGTCCGACCCCAAGGAGCGCGGGGAACTGCGCGATCACCCAGCGACGGCCCGCAGGCGGCGACGGTACCGCCTCCGTCCGGCGCTGCGCCGAGGAGGCCCGCCGCGGCGTCGAGCCGGCCTCCCCGGGACAGCACCGTCGCTTCAGCCGGTGCGGCGCAGCGCCTCGGACAGACGCCCTGCCGCGTCGATCACGGCCTGCGCGTGCATCCGGCCGGGATGACGCGTCAGCCGCTCGATCGGCCCGGAGACGGAAACGGCCGCCACCACCCGGTTCGACGGCCCCCGCACCGGCGCGGACACGGACGCGACGCCCGGCTCGCGCTCACCGATCGACTGGGCCCAGCCGCGCCGCCGTACGCCCGACAGGGCCGTCGCCGTGAAACGGGCGCCCTGCAGGCCGCGGTGCAGCCGCTCCGGCTCCTCCCAGGCCAGCAGGATCTGCGCCGAGGAGCCTGCCTTCATCGTGAGGGTCGAACCGACCGGGACGGTGTCCCGCAGTCCGGACAGCCGCTCCGCGGCGGCGACGCAGATGCGCATGTCGCCCTGGCGGCGGTAGAGCTGCGCGCTCTCGCCCGTGACGTCCCGCAGATGAGTGAGCACCGGGCCCGCGGTGGCGAGGAGGCGGTCCTCACCCGCTGCCGCGGCCAGCTCGGCCAGCCGAGGGCCGAGAATGAAACGGCCCTGCATGTCCCGCGCCACCATGCGGTGGTGTTCCAGCGCCACGGCCAGGCGGTGGGCCGTGGGTCGTGCCAGTCCGGTGGCGCCGACCAGGCCCGCGAGGGTGGCCGGACCGGACTCCAGAGCGCTCAGGACGAGGGCCGCCTTGTCCAGAACGCCGACGCCGCTACTGTTGTCCATGCAACGATACTCCCGTCTCACTCTGTGAAACGCAAGTTCAATTTTCCTCCGAACCCGCCACCCTGGAATCACGAAGTCACAACGGGCCCGTGACGTAAGGGCCTGGTGGTGCGTGCCCGGGTTCAGGGGAACGGGCGCCGCCTCCTCAAGATCTCTAGTTGGGTCGGCGGACCGTCGCCGGCCGGAGGGAACAGCGATGGGTAGGACACTCGCGGAGAAAGTCTGGGACGACCACGTCGTCCGGCGCGCGGAGGGCGAGCCCGACCTTCTCTTCATCGATCTGCACCTGCTGCACGAGGTGACCAGCCCGCAGGCCTTCGACGGCCTCCGCAAGAGCGGCCGCACCGTGCGCCGCCTCGACCTCACCATCGCCACCGAGGACCACAACACCCCCACGCTCGACATCGACAAGCCGATCGCCGACCCGGTCTCCCGGGTGCAGCTGGAGACGCTGCGCAAGAACGCCGCCGAGTTCGGCGTGCGCCTGCACCCGCTGGGCGACGTCGAGCAGGGCGTGGTGCACGTCGTGGGCCCGCAGCTGGGCCTGACCCAGCCGGGCACCACCGTGGTCTGCGGCGACTCCCACACCTCCACCCACGGCGCCTTCGGCGCGCTGGCGTTCGGCATCGGCACCTCGCAGGTCGAGCACGTGCTCGCCACCCAGACGCTGCCGATGACCCGCCCCAAGACCATGGCGATCACGGTCAACGGCGAACTGCCCGAGGGCGTCACCGCCAAGGACCTGATCCTGGCGATCATCGCGAAGATCGGCACGGGCGGCGGCCAGGGCTACGTCCTGGAGTACCGCGGCGAGGCCATCGAGAAGCTCTCGATGGAGGCCCGCATGACCATCTGCAACATGTCGATCGAGGCCGGCGCCCGCGCGGGCATGATCGCTCCGGACGAGACCACGTTCGCGTACCTCAAGGGCCGTCCGCACGCCCCCGAGGGCGAGGATTGGGACGCGGCCGTCGCCTACTGGAAGACGCTGAGGACGGACGAGGACGCCGAGTTCGACGCCGAGGTCGTCATCGAGGCCGCCGAGCTGTCCCCGTTCGTCACCTGGGGCACCAACCCCGGGCAGGGCGCACCGCTTTCGGCGTCCGTCCCCGATCCCGCTTCGTACGAAGACGCATCGGAGCGACACGCCGCCGAACGGGCCCTTGAGTACATGGGGTTGGAGGCGGGGCAGCCGCTGCGCTCCATCAAGGTCGACACCGTCTTCGTAGGCTCCTGCACCAACGGCCGCATCGAGGACCTGCGGGCCGCCGCCGAGCTGCTCCAGGGCCGCAAAGTCGCCGACGGGGTACGGATGCTGGTCGTCCCGGGCTCGGCGCGGGTCGGACTGCAGGCCGTCTCCGAGGGCTTGGACGTCGTCTTCAAGGAGGCCGGCGCCGAGTGGCGGCACGCGGGCTGCTCGATGTGCCTCGGCATGAACCCGGACCAGCTGGCCCCGGGTGAGCGCTCCGCGTCCACCTCCAACCGCAACTTCGAGGGCCGGCAGGGCAAGGGCGGCCGTACGCACCTGGTGTCGCCGCAGGTGGCGGCGGCGACCGCCGTACTGGGCCACCTGGCCTCCCCGGCCGACCTGTCCGACGCCGACGTCCCCACGCCCGCTGGAGTCTGATCAGTCATGGAAGCGTTCACCACCCACACCGGCCGGGCCGTCCCGCTGCGCCGCAGCAACGTCGACACCGACCAGATCATCCCCGCCCACTGGCTCAAGAAGGTCACGCGCGACGGGTTCGAGGACGGGCTGTTCGAGGCCTGGCGCAAGGACCCCGAGTTCGTCCTCAACCGCCCCGAACGGCAGGGCGCGACCGTCCTGGTCGCCGGGCCCGACTTCGGCACCGGCTCCTCCCGTGAGCACGCCGTGTGGGCGCTGCAGAACTACGGCTTCAAGGCCGTGATCTCCTCCCGGTTCGCCGACATCTTCCGCGGCAACTCGCTGAAGAACGGCCTGCTCACGGTCGTGCTGGAGCAGCAGACCGTGGACGCGCTGTGGGAGCTCACCGAGAAGGACCCGCAGACCCGGATCACCGTCGACCTGGAGAGCCGCGAGGTGCGCGCCGAGGGCGTCACCGCCCCCTTCGAGCTGGACGAGAACGCCCGCTGGCGGCTGCTGAACGGTCTCGACGACATCTCGATCACCCTGCAGAACGAGGCGGACATCGCCGCGTACGAGGCGAAGCGCCCGTCGTTCAAGCCGCGGACGCTGCCCGTCTGATCCACAGCACGGACCCCGGCGCCCGAGCAAGGCGACTTTCGGCCACCGCAACACCCCGCCCGTACCCCCGATCAGCCCGATCGGGGGTACGGGCGTTTCTGCACCCGAACGGCCCTGCCCACCCCCCGGAGCGAGGGCAACTTCCCACGTTATGCAGGTGGTTGCCGGGGTAGGTGGGAGATGCAGCCGTGACTTCCACAGGTGCCGGAAAGGCCGTCCGGGGCCGCAGTTGTGCCCTGCGCAGGCGACAACTCGCCCCAGATGGCACAATCTGTGCATGGAACACGACGGCCAACTCGAGCTCTATGCGGCGGTCGCGGACCAACTCAAAGAAGCGCATGCAAGAGTGCGCGCACTGCAAGTCCCGGAGGGCGTACGGATGGCGCTGACCCGGAAGCTGCTGGTCATTACGGCCGCGGCCAAGCACGATCTCGCCGACGCGGCAAGGCGGCTGGAGCGGTTCACCGCGGATCTCGACGAGGGACGTCTCCCCGTCGAGGAACGCTGAACCGTACGGCACCGTCGAGTTCGTTGCGGCACAAGGGTGATAAGCCCGTTTCGTGTTTGATTTGCGGTATATATCTGCCTAACGTGCGAAAAAGCTTGAACACTTTCGTTCTGGCGATGTCTCCGAAGGGGAAGACGTGAACAAGGCGCAGCTCGTAGAAGCGATTGCCGACAAGATGGGCGGCCGCCAGCAGGCCGCCGATGCTGTCGACCATGTACTGGACGCCATCGTCCGCGCGGTGGTCGCGGGTGACCGGGTCTCGGTCACCGGCTTCGGTTCCTTCGAGAAGGTCGACCGTCCGGCCCGCTACGCCCGTAACCCCCAGACGGGCGAGCGGGTTCGGGTCAAGAAGACCTCCGTTCCGCGTTTCCGCGCGGGCCAGGGCTTCAAGGACCTGGTCAGCGGCTCGAAGAAGCTCCCGAAGGGTGACATCGCCGTCAAGAAGGCCCCCAAGGGCAGCCTCTCCGGTCCGCCCCCCACCATCGCCAAGTCCGCCGGCAAGAAGGCCGCGGCGAAGAAGACGGCGGGAGCGGCGAAGACCACCACGGCGCGCAAGACCGCCGCCAAGAAGACGGCCGGCACGTCCAAGACGGCCGCCGCGAAGAAGACGACGGCGAAGAAGGCGCCCGCCAAGAAGACGGCGGCCACCTCCAAGACCACCGCCGCGAAGAAGACCACCGCCAAGACGGCCCCGGCCACGAAGAAGGCCACCGCCAAGAAGGCGCCGGCCAAGAAGTCGACGGCGCGCAAGACCACCGCCAAGAAGACCACCGCCCGCAAGAAGTAAGGGCGCCGGGTACTCACACGCCGGGCCGGACTCCCCAGGGGAGTCCGGCCCGCGGCGCGTTCGGCGTGTGGTCAGAGGGTCTGGAGGGTCACCAGAGTGATCCTGAGGTCATCACCGGCGCCCTCCGCCTCGATGCGGACCCGCTGGCCCGGACGCAGCAGCAGCAGGCCGCCCGCGTCGAACGCCGCCGCGTCGAAGGGCACCGGGGTGCCGTCGTCCAGGAGCACCTGCCCGCTGCGGCTTTCGGGGTCGTACGTGTACGCGGTCGCCTGCATGGCCGCAGCCTACTGCCCGGGTATCAGCAACCGCGCGGCGGCCGCGGCCGTATGAGGGCCGACCCCCAGGGCCAGCGCGCTGCGCAGGTCGGCGCCGGTGTCCACGTCCTGGCGCACCGAGTCGACGCCGGCGACAGCCAGTTCCACCGCCCCGGACGCCCGGTGCCGAGCCCGGGAACCGGCGCCGAACGCCGGGCGCAATTCCCGGCCCGGGGCGGCGGCCAGCAGCGTCGTGCCGATTGCGGCGGCGTCCGCGAGAAATGCACGCGGGAATTCCCCGGCCGCCTCCAGCACCCGGGACAATTCGCCGGGGCGCAGGGCCGGCAGATCGGCGTTGAGCGCCGCCACCCGGGCCGCCGGACGGCGGGAGCGCACGACGTCCGTCCCGTGGGCCAGGGCGGCGTTGAGGCCGTTCCCCGGTTCGTCGGGGACGATCGCGGCGCCCAGTGCGGCCAGCTCGCGGCCCGCCCGGCCGTCGTCCGTGACGACTGCCACATCGCGTACCGCCGGGCAGGCCAGCGCGGCCGCCACGGTGTCCTGGGCGAAGGCGAGCGCCAGGCCCGGCCGCAGCCCGTCGTCCGCGGTGTCCGCGAGCCGGCTCTTGGCCCGGGCCAGGGGCTTCAGGGGTACGACCAGGGTCCACTGCACGGGGGTCCGTCCTCCTCTTGTCGCGGTCATTGTCACCCGCGGCCTGAGGCGCGCGGCGTGCCGGGGCGTACGGTGTTCTCGACAGACCGGCGGCCTGGGGCGACACTTGTGCGGCCCCCCGAGGCCCCCGCTTCAGGCCCTAGAGGAAGGTGTCCGCGTGTCCCGCCGCAGAATCGGCTTCTGGTACCGCTTCGCTGCGGTGATCTGCAAACCGCCACTGGTGGTACTGCTCAAGCGGGACTGGCGCGGAATGGAAAACATTCCTGCCGAGGGCGGATTCATCACCGCGGTGAACCACAATTCGCACATCGATCCCTTCGCTTACGCGCATTTCCAGTACAACACCGGACGCGTCCCGCGATTCCTCGCGAAGAGCGGTCTATTCAAGAAGGGATTCGTCGGCGCCGCGATGCGCGGCACCGGCCAGATCCCCGTCTACCGGGAGAGCACGGACGCGCTCAGCGCCTTCCGGGCCGCGATCGACGCAGTGAACCGCGGGGAATGCGTCGCGTTCTATCCCGAGGGCACCCTCACGCGCGACCCGGACGGCTGGCCCATGACGGCCAAGACCGGGGCCGCCCGCGTCGCGCTGCAGACCAGGTGCCCCGTGATCCCGGTGGCGCAGTGGGGCTGCAACGAACTGCTGCCGCCGTACGCGAAGAAGCCGCACCTGCTGCCGCGCAAGACGCACCGCGTCCTCGCCGGGCCGCCGGTGGACCTCTCCCGTTTCTACGGCCGGGAGATGACCGCGGACCTGCTGAAGGAGGCCACCGAGGTCATCATGGCCGCCGTCACCGCCCAGCTGGAGCAGATCCGCGGCGAGAAGGCACCCGAGACGCCCTACGACCCGCGCCGGGAGCGGATCGAGCAGCGGCGCCGCACGCAGGCGCAGGCGGGCCGGGCCGGGCAGCGGCCGGAACCCACGGTGCGCTCCGCGCCGCCGTCGAAGACCGCGCAGACGACGCAGGAAGAAGGGCTGGGCACGTGAGCAAGCCGGTCAAGCCGGTCAAGGCGGCGGTCCTGAGCGCCGGTTCGTGGGGCACGGCCTTCGGCATGGTGCTCGCCGACGCCGGGTGCGAGGTCACCCTGTGGGGACGCCGCCCGGAACTGGTGGAGGCGATCAACTCCACCCGGACCAACCCCGACTACTTCCCGGGCGTCGAGCTGCCCGACGGCATCCGCGCCACGACGGACCCCGCCGAGGCCGCGGCCGGTGCCGACTTCACCGTCCTGTCGGTCCCCTCGCAGACCCTGCGCGGCAACCTCGCCGAGTGGACGCCGCTGCTCGCCCCGGACACGGTCCTGGTGTCGCTGATGAAGGGCGTCGAACTCGGCTCCGCCATGCGGATGAGCGAGGTCATCGACGACGTGGCCAAGGTCGGCCAGGACCGGATCGCCGTCGTCACGGGCCCGAACCTGGCGCGGGAGATCGCCGCGCGGATGCCGGCCGCGGCCGTGGTCGCCTGCACCGACGAGGCCGTCGCCCAGCGGCTCCAGGCCGCCTGCCACACCCCGTACTTCCGCCCGTACACCAACACGGACGTGGTGGGGTGCGAACTGGGCGGGGCCGTGAAGAACGTCATCGGCCTGGCCGTCGGCATCGCGGACGGCATGGGGCTCGGCGACAACGCCAAGGGCTCGCTCATCACCCGCGGCCTCGCCGAGACGACCCGGCTCGGCATGGCCCTCGGCGCCGACCCGCTGACCTTCTCCGGACTCGCGGGCCTGGGCGACCTGGTGGCCACCTGCTCCTCGCCGCTGTCGCGCAACCACACCTTCGGCACCAACCTCGGCAAGGGCATGACCCTGCAGGAGACCATCGCGGTCACCAAGCAGACCGCCGAGGGCGTCAAGTCCTGCGAGTCGGTACTGGATCTGGCCCGGCGGCACGGCGTCGACATGCCGATCACCGAAACGGTCGTCGGCATCGTGCACGAGGGCAAGCCTCCGGTGGTCGCCCTCAAGGAGCTGATGTCGCGCAGCGCGAAGCCCGAACGACGCTGAGCGACGCGGCCCGGCGGCGCTGTCTCCGGGCCCTACCACCGGGTACTCTCATCGCGATATGAGCACCGAGAACCTCCCCCAGAGCCCCGAGCAGCCGCCTCGCAAGCCGCGTGTGGCCGTCGTGTTCGGCGGCCGCAGCTCCGAACACGGGATCTCCGTGGTCACCGCCGGCGCCGTCCTGAAGGCCATCGACCGGACCAAGTACGACGTCCTGCCGATCGGCATCACCCAGGACGGCCGTTGGGCGCTCACGGCGGACGAACCGGAGCGGATGGCGATCGTGGACCGGCGGCCCCCGAGCGTGGACGCCATCGCCGAGTCCGACGAGGGCGGAGTGATCCTCCCGGTCGACCCCGCCAACCGCGAAGTCGTCTACAGCGAGCCGGGATCGGTGCCCAAGGCGCTCGGCGAGGTCGACGTGGTCTTCCCGGTGCTGCACGGCCCCTACGGCGAGGACGGCACCCTGCAGGGCCTGCTGGAGCTGTCCGGCGTCCCGTACGTGGGGTCGGGCGTGCTCGCCTCGGCCGTCGGCCAGGACAAGGAGTACATGAAGCGGGTGTTCACCTCCTTCGGGCTCAAGGTCGGCCCGTACGCGGTGATCCGGCCGCGCGAGTGGGAGGGCGACCAGGCCGCGGCCCGCAAGAAGATCGTGGACTTCGCCGGCGAGCACGGCTGGCCGCTGTTCGTGAAGCCCTCGCGCGCCGGCTCCTCCATCGGCATCACCAAGGTCGACGACCTCTCCGGTCTCGACGAGGCGATCGCCGAGGCCCGGCGCCACGACCCGAAGATCCTCGTGGAGGCCGCCCTGCGCGGCCGCGAGATCGAGTGCGGCGTCCTGGAGTTCGAGGACGGCCCCCGGGCCTCCCTGCCCGCGGAGATCCCCCCGCCCGAGGCGCAGGCCTACTACGACTTCGAGGCCAAGTACATCGACTCCACGCCCGGCATCGTGCCGGCGCCGCTGACGCCCGAGGAGACGGCCGAGGTGCAGCGCCTGGCGGTCGACGCCTTCGAGGCGGCGTCCTGCGAGGGACTGGTCCGCGCGGACTTCTTCCTCACCGAGGACGGCGACTTCGTGATCAACGAGATCAACACGATGCCCGGCTTCACGCCCATCTCGATGTACCCGCAGATGTGGCAGGCGAGCGGGGTGAGCTACCCCGAGCTGATCGACCGGCTGGTGCAGGCGGCCCTGCGCCGCCCGACCGGCCTGCGCTGAACAGGCGGGCCGGGCGCGCGCCCGGCCGCACGATGTCAGGAGGCGATCCCCTTGGGGATCGCCTTCTTCACGGCCGGGGCCAGGTCGATCAGGGCGGCGGAGCCGTCGACCCCCTCCGGGACCTGCACCTCGACGTACGCCTCGCGGTTGGCGGTGGTGAACCGGTGGCCGCCGCCCTGCCGTTCCATGAGCCAGTCGACGCCGTTCACCCCGCCGGCCACCGCGTCGGAGTCCCGCCCCTCGGCCACCTTCGGATCGACCATCTTCGGCGGCTGCGGCACACCGCAGCGCAGTATGATCGCCGGGCTGCCCCAGGCCGCCGTCAGCGCCGACGCGGGCTCGGGATCCCCGCGGCGCTCACCGTCCACCTCCGCGGGCAGTACCTTGTCCAGGTTCCGGCACAGTTCCGCGACCTTCGCGTCCGGACTGGGAACCGCCGCCGACGCGCTGTCGTCTGCTGAGGAGCAGCCCGCCGCAGTGATCAACAGCGCGAGAGCGGGCAGGCGGGACAGGCGGAGAACAGGACGGTGCCGGTGGCGGAAGGAGTTCACCGGCCCAGGGTAGACGGGGGCTACAGATGGACGACCGGGCAGGTCAGGGTGCGGGTGATGCCGTCCACCTGCTGGACCTTGGCGACCACCATGCGGCCGAGGTCGTCGACGGTGTCGGCCTGCGCCCGCACGATCACGTCGTACGGTCCCGTCACGTCCTCGGCCTGGATGACCCCAGGGATCTTGGTGATCGTCTCGGCGACGGTCGACGCCTTGCCGACCTCCGTCTGGATCAGGATGTACGCCTGTACCACGGAACCTCCAGGGCGGCCACGAGGATCATGTGGGGAAAAGGAACGCCACGGTATCGCGTCGCCGCTCGCCGCGGGGAGACCCGCGGGACCCGGGTCTTGCGCGCCGGGGCCGGTGTCCGGCAGAACTTGACGGTCACCTCGACGGTAGCGAGGACCGAGACGCCCCGCGACCGGGCACGGACAGGGACAGAAGGGGAGCAAGGGCAATGAAGGGCACTGTTGGTGAGCTCGGTGAGTTCGGGCTCATCAGGGAGCTCACCTCCCGTCTGACCACCACACCGGCCGTCCGGGTCGGCCCCGGCGACGACGCCGCCGTGGTGGCCGCGCCCGACCGCAGGGTCGTGGCCAGCACGGACATCCTGGTGGAGGGCCGGCACTTCCGCCGCGACTGGTCGACGGCCTACGACGTCGGCCGCAAGGCGGCCGCGCAGAACCTCGCCGACATCGCCGCCATGGGCGCCGTGCCGACCGCGCTGCTGCTGGGCCTGGTCGTCCCGGCCGAACTGCCGGTGACCTGGCCGAGCGAGCTGATGGACGGCCTGCGCGACGAGTGCCAGGTCGCGGGTGCCGCCGTGGTGGGCGGCGACGTCGTGCGCGGCGACTCGATCATGGTGTCGATCACCGCGCTGGGCGACCTGCGCAACCAGGAGCCGGTGACCCGGGCGGGCGCCCAGCCCGGCGACCTCGTCGCGGTGACCGGCTGGCTCGGCTGGTCCGCGGCCGGTTACGCGGTGCTCTCGCGCGGCTTCCGCTCGCCCCGGGCGTTCGTGGAGGCCCACCGGCGCCCGGAACCCCCGTACCACGCGGGCCCGGCCGCCGCCGGGCTCGGGGCGACCGCCATGTGCGACGTGAGCGACGGGCTGATCGCCGACCTCGGGCACATCGCCGAGGCCAGCAAGGTCCGCATCGACATCCGTTCCCAGGCCATCGACATCCCGTCGCAGATGAACGACATCGGGCAGGCCGTCGGCGTCGACCCGATGCAGTGGGTGCTGACCGGGGGAGAGGACCACGCCATCGTGGCGACCTTCCCGCCCGACGTGAAGCTGCCCGCCCGCTGGAAGGTCATCGGCGAGGTCCTCAACCCCTCCGCGCTGCCCCAGGTGACGGTCGACGGGGCGCCGTGGACCAGCAAGGGCGGCTGGGACCACTTCGGGGACCTCGACTCATGATCCCCAACGTCCTCACGGTGGCGGGCTCCGACTCCGGCGGAGGCGCGGGCATCCAGGCCGATCTCAAGACGATGCTGGCGCTCGGTGTGCACGGCATGAGCGTCCTCACGGCCGTGACCGCGCAGAACTCCCTCGGCGTGCAGGGCGCTTGGGAACTGCCGGTGGAGGCCGTCCGGGCCCAGTACCGCAGCGTCGTCGACGACATCGGCGTACGGGCGGTCAAGACCGGCATGCTCGCCTCGGCGGAACTGGTCGAGGCGGTCGCCGAGTTGCTCGCGGGGACGGACGCCCCGGCGGTCGTCGACCCGGTGGGCGTCTCCAAGCACGGCGACTCCCTGCTCGCCGCCTCCGCGCTGGACTCGGTGCGCACGATGCTGCTGCCGGTGGCGACGGTGGCGACCCCCAACCTCGACGAGGTGGCGCAGCTGACCGGCGTGCGCGTCGAGTCGGAGAGGCAGCTGCGCGACGCCGCGGCGGCCGTGCTGGACCACGGCCCGCGCTGGGTGCTGATCAAGGGCGGCCATCTGTCCGGGGACGCCGTGGACCTGCTCACGGACGGGTCCGAGGAGCACTGGCTGCGTGCGCCGCGGCATGACAACCGCCACACCCACGGCACCGGCTGCACCCTGGCCTCCGCGATCGCCGCGCAGCTCGCCAAGGGCGACTCCGTACCCGAGGCGGTGGCGGCGGCGAAGGAGTACGTCACCGGGGCGATCGCGGCCGGCTTCGCGCTCGGCGGCGGCATCGGGCCGGTGGACCACGGCTGGCGGTTCCGGACCGGATCCTGAGGGCCGCCCACGGGACGCGGATGCGGGCGTGCGCGGGGCCCGCGTCCGGGCACGGCAAAAAGCCGGCCCACCCGGAGGTGGACCGGCTCTGCAGCGAACCAGCAGTGGCCGCGCGCTAGCTGAGCGTCAGCGCGAGACCTTGCCGGCCTTGATGCACGAGGTGCAAGCGTTCACGCGCTTCGGCGTCCCGCCCACCACGGTACGCACACGCTGGATGTTCGGGTTCCAGCGACGGGACGTACGGCGGTGCGAGTGCGAGATGTTGTTGCCGAAGCCCGGCCCCTTGCCGCAGACGTCGCAGTTGGCAGCCACGGGTCACTCCAAAGACTTCAGATGCACTTACGGTTGATCCCGGCATGCCGGGATCGAGATCCTTGGGCTACGGGAGCCGGCTGGATCTGAGTGGCGCTGCCAGGGGGAAGGCCCGATCGGATCGGGCAACCGGAGCAGCATACAACGGCTGCACCCGTAGAGCGAAACTACCATGGCAGCTCAGGGGCCCGCCCCGGCCCTCCGCCGGTCGGACGGCGCCCCCGGGGTCTACGCTGCCAGCCACGTCCAGCAGCTCAGGGAGGCGCAGTGGCGCAGGTGCCGCAGACATTCTTCGATGCTCTCGCGGTGCGCACCTGGTGCGGCCTCGCGCTGGAGACCCTGGGACGGGCGCGCGAGGAGATCGACGCCATCAACGTCTACCCGGTGGCGGACGGGGACACCGGCACGAATCTGTACCTCACCGTCGAGTCCGCCGCCGGTGCCGTGGAGGCGGTCTTCGCGGGGCACGCGGCGGGCCCGCCCGGCAGCGCGGGCGGCCGCCCCGACGGCCCGACCCTCGCCGACGCCGTCCGGGCGATGGCGCACGGGGCGCTCATCGGGGCCCGCGGGAACTCCGGCACGATCCTCGCGCAGCTGCTGCGCGGCATGGCCCAGGTGCTGGCCGGCTGTGAGAGCCCGCAGGCGGGCGGCCGTGATCTGCGCCTCGCCCTGCGGCACGCGGCCGACTCCGCCCGTGCCGCCGTGGCCCACCCCGTGGAGGGCACCGTGCTCACGGTCGCCTCGGCCGCCGCCGCGTCCGCCGAGTCCACCGAGGGCGACTGCGGGACGGTGGCCCGGGCGGCCTACGCGGGAGCCCGCACGGCCCTCGCCGAGACCCCGTCCCGGCTGCCCGTCCTCGAACGGGCCGGGGTGGTCGACGCGGGCGGGCGGGGGCTGGTCGCGGTCCTCGGGGCGCTGGTGGAGACCTTCACGGGGGAGCGGCCGCGCGGACCGGCGGCGCATGCGGGGCGCGTCCCGGAGGCCCGCGGCTCCCGGCAGAGGGCTGCCGGGGCGGTCGAGGCGGCCGAGAGGGTGCGGGTCGCCGGGGCCGAGCCGGCGGCGGTGGACGCACCCGGGGAGCACGCGCGCGTGCCGGCCCGGCCGGTCCCGAAGGGGCCTCCCGCGACTCCCGGCACCGGGCACGCCGGGACCGGTGTGCCGGACGTCACGGCCGATGCCGAGCAGGGCGTGCCGGGGGAGCCGGGCGCGCGCGGCGGCAGCGGGAACGCTTCGCACGCGCGCGGGACGTCGCGGGAAGACGCCGTCGCGGTCTGTGCCGAGCCGGGAGAAGGCCCCGGCGGCGCGGACGCGGCCGGCCAGGACGGGCCCGCCTTCGAGGTGATCTACCTCCTGGAGGCCGAGGACGCGGCGGTCGTGCGGCTTCGGGAGCGGCTCGACGTCCTCGGCGACTCACTCGTCGTGGTCGGCGGCGACGGCCTCTGGAACGTCCACGTCCACGTCGACGACCCGGGCGCCGCAGTGGAGGCCGGCATCGAGGCCGGGCGGCCGTACCGCATCCGCATCACCCACTTCGGCGCCGGGGACGTGCACACCACCGGCGCCGAGCGGCCGCCCCGGGAGCGTGCCCAGCGGGCCGTGGTGGCCGTCGTGCCCGGCGAGGGCCTGGCCGGGCTCTACGCCGAGGCCGGCGCGACGACCGTGCTGGCCCGCCCCGGGGAGCCGCCGGCCAGCGGAGAGCTCGTCCAGGCCCTGCGGCGGGCCCACGCGCGCGAGGTCGTCCTGCTGCCCAACGACGCAGAGCTGCGCCACACCGCGGCGGCGGCCGCCGAGCAGGTCCGCACGGAGGGCGTCCGCGTGGCCCTGATCCCGACCCGGTCGGCGATCCAGGGCATCGCCGCACTCGCGGTGCACGAGCCGGAGCGGCGCTTCGACGAGGACGTCGTGTCGATGACCTCGGCGGCCGGAGCCACCCGCTACGCCGAGGTCACCGTCGCCGAGCACGAGTCCTGGACCATGGCCGGCATCTGCCAGGCCGGGGACGTCCTCGGCCTGATCGACGGGGACGTGGCCGTGATCGGCCCGGACCTCACGACGACCGCCGAGACCGTCCTGGAACGGATGCTCGCCGCCGGGGGCGAGATGGTCACCCTCGTGCTGGGCGAGGACGTCCCCGACACCGTCGCCCGGTACCTGGAGGGCCGGGTCCGCGAGGGATACCTCGCCGTCGACACCGTCGTGTACCGGGGCGGACGGCAGGGGGCCCTGCTCCTCATCGGCGTGGAGTAGGAGCGGAGCGGTGACCGGAGTCAGACCGGCCGGTCCGCCAGGAGCCGCAGCAGCCGTTCGGCCTCCGCCCGCCGGGCCGCCACCGTCTCCCGCTCGCTCCCGGATCCGTCCGGGCCGTCCCCGTCCCCGTCGCCGCAGCCGCCGTAGGCGTCGTATCCGTCGTACGCGGCGAGGACGCCACGCGCGCGTGCCCTCGCCTCGGCGGTGCGGCCCAGCCCGGCCTCCGCTCGTCCGGCGGCGAGTTCGGCGCCGGTGCGGTCGTGCAGGGCGTCCTCGCCGAGGGAGGCGAAGGCCCCCACCGCCAGCCTCAGCCGGGCCAGGGCGTCCTCCAACGCCGGGCGCGCAGCACCGTCTTCGAGGTCCCCGCAATCCCCGCCGGTGACCGACCCGGCCAGCAGGTCGCCGAACTGGCGGAGGCTGTCCCCGAGTTCGGCGGTGAGCAGGTGCCTGGTCTCCTCGTCCGCGGCGGCGTCGAGTGCCGTCTCGCACTCCCGGACGGCGCGCGCCATGAGCTTCCGTGCCCCGGCCGGTCCCTCGTCCGCGTCCGCGACCAGCCAGGCGCGGGCGCGCAGGGCGCGGACCAGGCCCGCAGTATCGCCCAGACGGCGCCAGAGGCCGCCCGCACGCGCGTAGGCGCGGTCCGCCTCGGCGGTCAGTCCGGCCTGCCCGAACGATTCCCCGGCCAGGTGGACCAGGGTCGCGTGGTCGTGCTGCTCCGGCCACGTGCGGGCGATCTCGGCGGCCCGCAGGCGCCGTTCGGCGGCCGCGCGGTGCTCGCCCAGCTCGCCCAGGCAGTCGCCGAGCCACCACAGCGTCTGCACGACCACCTCCTCGCCGTGCGTTCCGGCGTCCAGGTCGGGCAGCGCGCACTCCAGCACCTCCGCGGCCTCGGCCCACCGGCCCTGCAGCAGCAGGAAACCGCCGAGCTGCTGCCGCGCCCAGGCGCCCAGCGCCGCGCTCTCCCCGGCCTCGTCGGCCCAGTGCGCGGCCCGGAGGGCGTGCGCCGCGGCCTCCACGGCGTCGCCCCGGCCCCCGGTCACCTCGGCGAGCTGGAGGTGCAGCCGGGCCCGTCCGGGCGGCTCCAGCTGGGCTCCGCCGTGCTCCAGGGCCGCCCGCAGCGCGCGTTCGGTCCCCGCGGTGTCACCGAGCCGGTGCGCCAGGGTGGCGAGCCGGGCCTCGTACTCCACCGCGAACCAGGGCAGTCCCGCCGCCACGAACGCCGCCGCACCCTGGGCGAACAGCTCCGCCGACGTCCGCAGGTCCCCGGCCAGTTCGGCCAGTTCGCCGAGCATGGCCCGTGCCTCGGCGGCCCGGGCCGCCAGCCGCACGTCCCCGTCGCCCCGCCCGTCGACGAGCGCCAGCACCTCACGGACCGCCGCCTCCGCCTCGGCCCGCGCCGCCCCGGCCCCGGGCCCCGCCGCCTCGTGCGCGGCGCGCAGCAGCACCCGCGCCCGGCCCATCAGGACCGACGCCGTCTGCCGCAGGCCCGTGCCGTCCGCGGCGTACAGCGCCAGGGCCTCCTCGTACGGGCCGGCCACGGCGGCGGCCGCAGCGCCGGTGTCCCCCGACAGGGCCCGTACGTACGCGGCACGCACGCGTGCGGCCAGGGCCTCTCCCGGATCGCCGGACGCCGCGTACAACTCGGCGGCCTGTTCGAACAGTTCGGCACCCTCCGGGCCGAGGCTCGTCGCCGCGTGTTCGGCGATCTCGGCCCGGTCGCGTGCGGCCGGCTCGGCGCCCAGGGCACCGGCCGCTTCCGCGACGGCGGCCCAGGCCTCCACGGCGTTCGGCCGCAGGGTGTCCGACAGCCGCCGCGCCTCGGCCAGCAGGGCGGGCAGGTCCGGCCGCGCGGCGGCGGGAGCCGGGGCCGCCGGCGGAGCGGGGACCGGAAGGGGCCGGGCCGGGCGCACTCCCAGCGGCAGCCGGTCCGCCAGAGGCTCCTGGGCCATCCGGGCCCGGGTCCGCTCACCCACGTACGCCGTGCCGTTGCGCGCGTCGAAGCGCGCGGCCAGGGCGAGGGCGTCCGCACGCGCGTAGGCGGCGAGTTCGCGGGCGGTCCACTCCCGGCCGGCCGGGCCCGGCACGTCCAGCGCGCCGAGTCCGAGCAGCACCAGACGGTCCATGAGCAGGGCCGCCACGCTCAGGAACTCCAGCCTGCTGCGCGGGTTCCCGTCGTCGGTGAAGTACGCCGGGCGCTCGGCCAGCAGCTCCAGCCCCCGTGCCTCGTTCCCGGTCAGCGCGCAGAACTCCACGTGCTCCGCGCAGGCGCCCCGCATGCTCTCCATGCCCCGGACGAGCCGGAAGCCCCGCAGATGGCCCGCCCCGGCCTCGTCCACGCGGCCCAGCCGCACCAGCGGCAGCAGGGACGACGCCAGGACCGTGTGGGGCTCGCGGGCGCAGGCGTACTCGCCCTCCAGCACCGGCCGCCACAGCCGGAGCGCCTCCGCGTCGCGGCCCCGCTCGGCCTGCCACCAGCCCTGCCCGTGCAGTTCGCACGCCGGGCAGTCGGTCATGCCGTCCCGGTCGGCGGCCAGCCACGCGGCGTACGCCCGCCCGGCCCGCTCCAGGTCCCCGAGGTGCGCCGCCACCCGGTGCTCGGCACCGCGCACGGCCCGCTCGGAGTACCCGGCGAGCCGGTAGCGGTGCTCCATCTCGTCGAGGAACTCCTCGACCGAGGCGAGCGGCACGTCCGGCTGGTCGAGCATGCCGACGGAAACCCATTCGAGCACCCGGTGCAGCCAGTGGGCCTCGTGCGCGTCGAAGTCCCCGGGCCGTTCGTCCCACATGCGCAGCAGGCGCGAGAAGGGGGCGGACATCCCGCTCCGCTCGCCGCTGTGGTGGCGGACCCGCAGTTGGTGCCCGAGCGCCTCGATCACGGCGAGCGGCTCGCCGAGCGCCTCGGCCGCGGCCACCAGCTCCTGGGCGCGCGCGTTGCGGCCGGCTCCCTCCGGTCGCCCGGCGTTGTCCGCCATGGCCCGGCGCAGGGCGTCGATGTCCGCGATCCCGCTCATGCGTGTTCGTCCTCACGGTGGGTGGGCTCCTCCGGCAGGCCGGCGGACGCCCGGTCGGGCAGCCGGATCCCGGGGCGGGGGAAATCGGAAGGCAGGTGCACCGGACCGCGCGGGCCGGCCCGGAAGGCAGGACGGAAGAAGGGCGACGGTGATGCCGGCGAGGGCTGTGATCTCTGGGAATCCATCTTCACGGCGCCGGCGGGGACTCCGACGGCGCGAGGTCGGGCGGCCCGGGGTGAGGCGGTGACCGCGGGAGAAAGAGCCGGTGACGCGCCATCCTAGGGCCCTCGTCGACCGCCTGAGCAGCGGATTCCCGGATCCTCACGACAGCGGCGCCCGGGGCCCTGCAGGCCGATGTCAGTGACGTGGTGTGCAATGGATCTCGTGCCCGCACTGGAAGAACCCCTGCGCCAACCGCTGAAGTCGGTGCTCGGCCCCGCCACCGCGAAGGTGATGGCCGAGCACCTCGGCCTGCACACCGTCGGAGACCTGCTCCACCACTACCCGCGCCGCTACGAGGAGCGCGGGCAGCTCACCCACCTCGCCGACCTGCCCATGGACGAGCACGTCACGGTGGTCGCCCAGGTCGCCGACGCCCGGTTGCACACCTTCGCCTCAGCCAAGGCCCCGCGCGGCAAGGGCCAGCGCCTGGAGGTCACGATCACGGACGGCAGCGGCCGGCTCCAGCTGGTCTTCTTCGGCGCCGGCGTCCACAAGCCCCACAAGGAGCTCCTGCCGGGCACGCGCGCGATGTTCGCCGGCAAGGTCTCCGTCTTCAACCGCCGCCTCCAACTGGCGCATCCCGCGTACGAGTTGCTGCGCGGCGACCCCGACGAGCCCAGCGCGTCCGTCGAGTCCTGGGCGGGCGCCCTCATCCCGATCTACCCGGCCACCGCGAAGCTGGAGTCCTGGAAGATCGGCAAGGCGGTCCAGACGGTCCTGCCCACCGCTCGGCAAGCCGTCGACCCGCTCCCGGACTCCCTGCGCGAGGGCCGCGGGCTCGTCCCCCTGCCCGAAGCCCTGCTGAAGATCCACCGCCCCCACACCAAGGCCGACATCGAGGACGCCCGCTCCCGCCTGAAGTGGGACGAGGCCTTCGTCCTCCAGGTCGCCCTCGCCCGCCGCCGCCACGCGGACGCCCAGCTCCCCGCCGTCCCCCGCAAGCCCGCCCCGGACGGTCTCCTCACCGCCTTCGACGCCCGCCTCCCCTTCACCCTCACCGACGGCCAGCAGCGCGTCTCCCGGGAGATCTTCGACGATCTGGCCACCTCCCACCCGATGCACCGGCTGCTGCAGGGGGAGGTGGGCAGCGGGAAGACGATGGTCGCCCTGCGGGCCATGCTCGCCGTCGTCGACGCGGGTGGGCAGGCCGCCCTGCTCGCGCCCACCGAAGTGCTCGCCCAGCAGCACCACCGGTCCATCGTGGAGATGATGGGCGAGCTGGCCGAGGGCGGCATGCTCGGCGGGGCCGAGCAGGGCACCAAGGTCGTGCTCCTGACCGGTTCGATGGGCGCCGCCGCCCGCCGCCACGCCCTGCTCGACCTCGCCACCGGCGAAGCCGGCATCGTCATCGGCACGCACGCGCTCATCGAGGACAAGGTGCAGTTCCACGACCTGGGCCTCGTCGTCGTCGACGAGCAGCACCGCTTCGGCGTCGAGCAGCGCGACGCCCTGCGCGGCAAGGGCAAACAGCCCCCGCACCTGCTGGTCATGACCGCCACGCCCATTCCGCGCACGGTCGCCATGACGGTCTTCGGCGACCTGGAGACCTCCGTCCTGGACCAGCTCCCCGCCGGCCGTTCGCCGATCGCCAGCCACGTCGTCCCGGCCGCCGACAAACCGCACTTCCTCGCCCGCGCCTGGGAACGGGTCCGCGAGGAGGTGGGCAACGGCCACCAGGCGTACGTCGTCTGCCCCCGCATCGGCGACGAGGAGGACGCCCCGGGGAAGGCCGGCGGGAAGAAGGCGCAGCAGGCCCCCGAGGACGCGGCGGACAAGCGGCCCCCGCTCGCCGTGCTCGACGTGGCGGACCAGTTGGCGAGGGGACCCCTCCAGGGGCTCGGGGTCGAGGTCCTGCACGGCCGCATGCACCCGGACGACAAGGACGCCGTCATGCGCCGCTTCGCCGCCGGCGAGACCGACGTGCTGGTCGCCACGACCGTCATCGAGGTCGGCGTCAACGTCCCCAACGCCACCGCCATGGTGATCATGGACGCCGACCGCTTCGGTGTCTCCCAGCTCCACCAGCTGCGCGGGCGCGTGGGCCGCGGCTCGGCCCCGGGGCTGTGCCTGCTGGTCACCGAGATGCCGGAGGCGAGTCCGGCCCGCCAGCGCCTGGCCGCGGTCGCCTCCACGCTGGACGGGTTCGAACTGTCCCGCATCGACCTCGAGCAGCGCCGTGAGGGCGACGTCCTCGGCCAGGCCCAGTCCGGCGCCCGCACCAGCCTGCGAATGCTCGCGGTCATCGAGGACGAGGAGATCATCGCGGAGGCGAGGGAGGAAGCCGCGGCGGTGGTGGACGCCGACCCGGACCTGACGCACCTGCCCGCACTCAGGACGGCCTTGGACGCCCTTCTGGACGAGGAGAGGGAGCAGTACCTGGACAAGGGGTGAGTGGCGCCCGCCCGGGGGCGTGGCGCGTAATCCGTATGCGGCTACCGCCGCGAGGGCGCGACCGGCCACACTGAACCGTGATGCGACCCACGACCAAGGACCCGAGATGACCCGCGTGATCGCCGGCACGGCCGGCGGACGCCGCCTGGCAGTCCCGCCCGGCACAGGAACCCGCCCCACATCGGACCGCGCCCGAGAGGGCCTCTTCTCCACCTGGCAATCCCTCCTCGGCGGCCCCCTGGACGGCGAACGTGTCCTCGACCTCTACGCGGGATCAGGAGCCGTGGGCCTGGAAGCGCTCTCCCGAGGCGCCGGCCACACCCTCCTCGTCGAAGCCGACGCCAGAGCCGTGCGCACGGTCCGGGAGAACGTGAAGAACCTCGGCCTGCCGGGCGCCGAGGTGAGAGCGGGCAAAGCGGAACAGGTCATCCGCACCGCACCCCCCGCCGAGCCGTACGACCTGGTGTTCCTGGACCCGCCGTACGCCGTCACGGACGACGATCTCCGGGAGATCCTCCTCACACTCCGCTCGGAGGGCTGGCTCGCCGCAGAAGCCCTCGTCACCGTGGAGCGCAGCACCAGAGGCGGGGAATTCCGGTGGCCCGACGGTTTCGCACCCCTGCGGGCCCGTCGCTACGGCGAGGGAACGTTTTGGTACGGTCGCGCCGCCTCTACGTGCGAAGACGCACGATGACCGGACCGGAGAGCGAGGGATCACAAGTGCGCCGCGCCGTCTGTCCCGGGTCGTTCGACCCGATCACCAACGGACACCTCGACATCATCTCGCGCGCCTCCAGGCTGTACGACGAGGTCTACGTCGCGGTGATGATCAACCAGTCCAAGAAGGGCCTGTTCGAGATCGAGGAGCGGATCGACCTGATCCGCCGGGTCACCGCCGAGTACGGCAACGTCCGCGTGGAGGCCTTCCACGGCCTGCTCGTCGACTTCTGCAAGCAGCGCGAGATCCCCGCCATCGTCAAGGGCCTGCGGGCGGTGAGCGATTTCGACTACGAGCTGCAGATGGCCCAGATGAACAACGGCCTGTCCGGGGTGGAGACCCTCTTCATCCCCACCAACCCCACCTACAGCTTCCTGTCGTCCTCCCTGGTCAAGGAGGTGGCGACCTGGGGCGGCGACGTCTCCCACCTGGTGCCCGCGGAGGTCCTGGAGGTGCTCACCGAGCGCCTGCGGAAGAACTGACCGGGTCCCGGGCGCCCCGTCACTGACCTGACGGTCCGTCACCCGGTGTTCCCCGGGGCCCCCTGGCCGTACAGTCGTCCCGTCCGTCTCCAACGCATCTGTAGAGAGTGGCGAGCACACGGTGGACGTGCAGAAGAAGCTCGACGAGATCGTCGCCGCGGTCTCCGGCGCCCGGTCCATGCCCATGTCGGCCTCGTGCGTGGTGAACCGCGCCGAACTGCTCGCGATGCTGGAGGAGCTGCGCGCGGCGCTGCCCGACTCCCTCGCCGAGGCCCGGGAGCTGATCGGCGGCCGTGAGCAGATGGTCGAGCAGGCCCGCCAGGAGGCCCAGCGGATCATCGAGAGCGCGCACGCCGAGCGCGGTTCGCTGATCTCCGGCACCGAGATCGCCCGCCGTTCCCAGGCCGAGGCCGACCGGATCCTCGCCGAGGCCCGCCAGGAGGCCGAGGAGGTCCGCGCGGAGGCCGACGAATACGTCGACTCCAAGCTCGCCAACTTCGAGGTCGTCCTCACCAAGACCCTCGGCTCCGTCGGCCGCGGCCGCGAGAAGCTCCTGGGCACCGGCCCCGGCATCGACGAGCAGGGCTACGAGGACGAGGACGCCCCCGAGCGCAGCCACGACCCGGACACCCAGCGGCGCACTGCCGACGAGTACGTCGACGCCAAGCTCGGCGCCTTCGAGGCGGTCCTCGCCAAGACCCTGGAGGCCGTCGGCCGGGGCCGGCAGAAGCTGCACGGCCGGATCGCCACCGACGACCTCGGCGCCCTCGCCGACGACACGAGCACCGTCCAGCACTCCAGCGACGCCGACTACCTCGCCGACCTGGCCGCCCTCACCGCCGAGCCCCCGGCCGAGCGGCCGGCCGCGCCGCAGGAGGAGTACCCGCAGCCGCAGCCGGCGTACGGCTACGGGCAGCAGCCCGACCCCTACGGCGACTACGCGCAGCAGCCGTACGCGACCCAGCAGGACCCGTACGGCTACCCGCAGGCCGATCCCTACGCGTATCAGGGCTACGACCCGCAGCAGGCGGCCTACGATCCGCACCGGGCCCAGCAGCAGGCGCAGCACGCCCAGCAGCAGGTGCACCAGGCGCAGCAGGCCCAGGGGTACGCCCTCGACGAGACCAGCCTCTTCGACACCAGCATGATCAGCGCCGAGCAGCTGCGCGCCTACGAGCAGGGGCGCGGCCAGGGCTGAGCACCGGATTGGGCCGAGAGCGAAAGGTCCAGTATCCTGGCTCTTCGGTCGCGCGTGCGCTTTCGCTGACTGCGTATACGTCCGCGATCCACGCTGCCCGCAGAACACCGAGGGCGGCGTCCCCCCTGAGCCCAGCAGACCGAAAGCAGGAATGGCCCTGAACGCCCGCCTCGACCACCGCAACCCCCTCGTGTTCGACACGCACGAGCTGGGCCGGCGGCCTGGTGCGCTGCAGCGCCTGTCCCGCACGGTCGACGCTCCCAAGGACTTCGGTATCAAGGGAGTCATCGGAGTGCCCGAGGGTGCTCCGGTGGAGCTGGAACTCCGCATGGAGTCGGTCATGGAAGGGGTGCTCGTCACAGGCACCGCCCGTGCCACGGCCGCAGGGGAGTGCGTAAGGTGTCTGGAGCCGCTCGAGCTGGAGCTCGAAGCGGACTTCCAGGAGATGTTCTCGTACCCTGACGCCGACGACCGGGGCCGCGTGATCGCGGAACCGGGCGACGACGCCGAGGACGACGAGGACAGGCTCTTCCTCGAGGACGGCTTGTTCGACCTCGAGCCCGTGCTGCGTGATGCGGTGGTGCTCGCACTGCCGATGCAGCCGGTGTGCCAGGAAGACTGCCCTGGTCTGTGCGCCGAGTGCGGCGCGCGGCTGGCGGACGACCCGGACCACCACCATGACGCCGTCGACATCCGTTGGGCGGCACTGCAGGGACTCGCCGACACCATGTCGGACGGCGAGAAGGACGAGATGAGCGGCGCCGAAGCGGGCGTCGACGAGAAGCAGGAGAAGTAGCCGTGGCTGTTCCGAAGCGGAAGATGTCGCGCAGCAACACGCGCCACCGCCGGTCGCAGTGGAAGGCTGCGGTCCCCACCCTGGTTGCGTGCGAGCGCTGCCACGAGCCCAAGCTGCAGCACATCGCGTGCCCGTCGTGCGGCACCTACAACAAGCGCCAGGTCCTCGAGGTCTGAGCGGCTGGTGAGAGGCACTGTGTCCACGCCTAAGAACAAGTCTTCCCGCGTGAGCGGGAGTGCTCCGGCGGACAACCAGGCCTCGTCCCACACGCTTCTGGAAGGGCGGCTCGGCTACCAGGTCGAGTCCGCCCTTCTGGTGCGCGCACTGACCCACCGGTCGTACGCATACGAGAACGGCGGTCTGCCGACCAACGAGCGCCTGGAGTTCCTCGGGGACTCCGTACTCGGTCTCGTGGTCACGGACACGCTGTACCGCACCCACCCGGACCTGCCCGAAGGCCAGCTGGCCAAGCTGCGGGCCGCGGTGGTGAACTCGCGTGCGCTCGCCGAGGTGGGCCGCGGGCTCGACCTGGGCTCCTTCATCCGGCTCGGCCGCGGTGAAGAGGGCACGGGCGGGCGGGACAAGGCGTCCATCCTGGCCGACACCCTGGAGGCGGTGATCGGCGCGGTCTACCTCGACCAGGGCCTGGACTCGGCGGCGGAGCTGGTGCACCGCCTGTTCGACCCCCTGATCGAGAAGTCCTCGAACCTCGGAGCCGGCCTGGACTGGAAGACCAGCCTCCAGGAGCTCACCGCGACCGAAGGGCTCGGCGTTCCCGAGTACCTGGTCACGGAGACCGGCCCCGACCACGAGAAGACCTTCACTGCTGCCGCCCGCGTCGGAGGCGTCTCGTACGGCACCGGCACCGGCCGCAGCAAGAAGGAGGCGGAGCAGCAGGCCGCCGAGTCCGCCTGGCGCTCCATCCGGGCCGCGGCGGACGAGCGCGCCAAGGCGGCCAAGGACGCCGAGGCGACGCAGACGGCGGCGGTCCAGGCCGCCCACGCGGCCGTCGACGGCAGCGGCGTCGGCGGCTGACGCACCGGCCGCCCCGCACGGGGCGCCCGGCCACAGCACAGCGCATCCGAGCGCCCGCCCCGGCCGGGGCGGGCGCTCGGATCGTCCGCACGTTCGTGACGGGGGAGTCCCATGCCCGAGTTGCCCGAGGTCGAGGTCGTCCGGCGCGGACTCGAGCGGTGGGTCGCCCACCGCACCGTCGCCGGCGCCGAGGTGCTGCACCCGCGCGCGGTGCGCCGCCACCTCGCGGGCGCCGAGGACTTCGCGCAGCGCCTGGCGGGACACCGCGTCGGCGTCCCGAGCCGCCGCGGAAAGTACCTGTGGCTGCCCCTGGAGGACACCGACCAGTCGATCCTGGCGCACCTCGGCATGAGCGGCCAGCTGCTGGTCCAGCCGCGCACCGCGCCCGACGAGAAGCACCTGCGCATCCGGGTCCGCTTCACCGACACCGCGGACACCGAACTGCGCTTCGTCGACCAGCGCACCTTCGGCGGCCTGTCGCTGCACGAGACCACCCCGGACGGGCTGCCCGACGTCATCGCGCACATCGCCCGCGACCCGCTCGACCCGCTCTTCGACGACGAGGCGTTCCACCAGGCCCTGCGCCGCAAGCGGACCACGATCAAGCGGGCCCTCCTCGACCAGTCGCTGATCAGCGGAGTCGGCAACATCTACGCGGACGAGGCGCTGTGGCGCTCCCGCCTCCACTACGAGCGCCCGACGGCGACCCTCACCCGTCCGCGCACGCTGCAACTGCTCACCCACGTGCGGGACGTCATGAACGCGGCCCTCGCCGTCGGCGGCACCAGCTTCGACAGCCTGTACGTCAACGTCAACGGCGAGTCGGGCTACTTCGACCGGTCCCTCGACGCGTACGGCCGGGAGGGTCTGCCGTGCCGGCGCTGCGGGACGGCCATGCGACGGCGGCCGTGGATGAACCGGTCGAGCTACTTCTGCCCGAAGTGTCAGCCGGTGCCGCGCGTCTCGTCGTAACGCCGGCGGGCCTCCAGCACGTCGTCCATCCGCCCCTCAACGAAGTGGATGAGGGTCAGCAGGCGCTCGGCGACGCCGCGTCCCAGGGGCGTCAGCTCGTAGTCCACGCGGGGCGGGTTGGTCGGTTGCGCCTCGCGGTGCACCAGGCCGTCCCGCTCCAGCGCGTGCAACGTCTGGGACAGCATCTTCTCGCTGACGCCGTCGACGCGGCGGCGCAGCTCGTTGAAGCGCAGCGAGCCTTCGTACAGGGCGCCGAGCGTGAGTCCGCCCCAGCGGCCGGTGACGTGTTCCAGGGTGCCGCGCGAGGGGCAGGCCTTGGCGAACACGCTGTACGGGAGGCTGTCCAGCCCTTCCGTGGACTCCTGGGTCGTGGTCATGCGACCAGCCTACGCCAGCGCAGCGCTATCCAGTAGGTTGCACTAACTAGAAGTTAGTGCTTTCCTGTGGTCATCGTCAGCGACCTGCTCAATCAAGGAGCTCTCCCGTGACCACCCCTGTCGTTTCCCTGGCCTACCACTCCGGATTCGGCCACACCGCCGTCCTCGCCGAGGCCGTCCGGGCCGGTGCCCTGGAGGCCGGCGCCGACGTGCACCTGATCAAGGTCGACGAGATCACCGACGAGCAGTGGGCGGTGCTGGACCGCTCCGACGTCATCGTCTTCGGCTCGCCGACCTACATGGGTACGGCTTCCGGTGCCTTCCACGTCTTCGCGGAGGCCACCTCCAAGCGCTGGGCCACGCAGGCCTGGAGCGACAAG
Organism: Streptomyces sp. AHA2; assembly: GCF_036857595.1. Lineage (NCBI taxonomy): Bacteria > Bacillati > Actinomycetota > Actinomycetes > Kitasatosporales > Streptomycetaceae > Streptomyces > Streptomyces sp. AHA2. The sequence continues at coordinate 10,627 of NZ_JAUQWJ010000007.1, read as the reverse complement.
CTGGCCGCCGGCTTCACCAACTCGGCCTCCAAGAGCGGGGACAAGCTGCACACCCTGCAGTTCTTCCAGATCCTCGCCGCGCAGCTCGGCATGCACTGGGTCAACCTCGGCCTGCTGCCCGGCTGGAACAGCACGACCGGCTCGGAGAACGACCTCAACCGCCTGGGCGTCTTCGCGGGCGCGGCCGCCCAGACCAACGCGGACGAGGGCCCCGAGGCCGTCCACAAGGCCGACATCGCCACGGCGGAACACCTGGGCCGCCGGGTGACGGAAACGGCGCGCGTGTTCCTGCGGGGGCTGGCCGCGGCGTGAGCGGGGGCCGGTGACGGGGGAGCCGCGGGGCCGGACCTCTGACCGCTTCTCGGATGCACCCCGGGGCTGCCGGACTGCGCAAGGGAACTGATCCACCCGGTGTGGTCGGCGGCCGTCCCGGACCCCGTCCCGAGGCCGAGGCCCGAGTCTTGCGGCGCTGCAAGGCCCGACCCGACGTCTGTTCTCGACGAGGTCCTGCGAGTGCCGCGTACCTCTACGTCGGTGCCTACGGCGACGAGCACGAGCCCGAGGTCCCTCTCGCGGGCCGCGGCCGCTGCCCTGCCGGTCGGCTGAACAGCCGGCTCTTCTACCGGGGGACGATCGACCGCTACCAGGCCCTCCCGCTCGACGAGGAGCCGGCGACGCGGCTGGTCGACCTCTACCGCCCTCGTGCGGGCGACCTCCCGGCCGATGCGATCGCCCCGTCACGGCTGGAGGAGTTCCTCCACCGGAATACGGGGCGTCACCTCCTGCCCCAGGATTTCGATCCGGAGGCAGCCGGGGGCGGCGCCCGGTGGGAGCCGTCCGCAGGGACGGCTCCCGAAGTGGGCCGCTGACCTGCGGCTGCCTCAGTAGCCGAAGTTCTGCGTCCACCAAGGGCCGCCCGAGCCGAACTCGACGCCCACGCCCAGGGTCTTGAAGTCGCAGTTCAGTATGTTCGCGCGGTGGCCGGGGCTGTTCATCCAGGCGTCCATCACGGCCGCGGCGTCGGCCTGGCCGCGGGCTATGTTCTCGCCGCCGAGGTTGGATATCCCGGCCTTCTCCGCCCGGTCCCACGGCGTGCGGCCGTCGGGGTCGGTGTGGTCGAAGAAGCCCCGCGCCGCCATGTCCTCGCTGTAGGTCTGCGCGAGGTCCTTCAGCGCGCTGCTCGCGGCGACCGGGGTGCAGCCCACCTTCGCCCGCTCCTCGTTCACCAGGGCGAGCACCTGGGCGGCGGCGGAGGACTCCCCGGACAGCGACGCGGAGGCGCTGGGCTTCCTCGGTGCGCTCGTGGCCGTGCGGGAGGGCGTGTCGTCCGGCTTCTCGCTGGGCGTGGCCGCCGGCTTCTTCTTCTCCGGCTTCTCGTCCTGGGTCTTCTCCGCCTTCTCCGGCGTCTTGCTCGGTGCCGCCGAAGTCTTCGAGGCGGACGGCGACGGGGACGCCGTCCGCCGGGCGTCCCGGCTGGTCGGCGCGCTCTCACGGCCCTCGGCGCTGCCGGACGTGCCGCCCTGCTCGGCCGGCGTGTTCGTCGGCGTGTCACCGGCCTGCACCTTGTCGGTGCCGCTGCTGCCGCCCAGCTTGTAGTTCTCCAGGCCGGGCACCGCACCCGTGGCGACCGCCACCGTACCGAGCGCGACGGCCGCGGAGACGCCCAGCAGCCCGGTGCGCACCGGACGGGCGGCCTTCTTGCGGCGGCGGTGCGCGCCCGCGCGACGGGCACCGCCGCCGGGCGTGAAACCGTCGCTGCCGAAGGCGTCGCCGCCGAAGCCGTCGCCCCGGAACCCGTCACTCGCGAGAGCGGTCGTCTCCACGAAGCGGTCGTCCGCCTCGGGCTCCTGCTGCGCCCCGAACAGGTAGGCCTCGGTGCTGGCGTAGGTGCCGGCGTACGCCTCCGGGTTCAGGTAGGGCGCGATGCCCATCGTCGGAGCGTCGTCCGTGGTGGAGTGCAGCGGGCCGTGGCCCTCCGCGAAGCCGTCGGCGTGGGCGAACCCCGTGGCGCGGCCCTCGGCGGCGCGGCCGTCGGCGGAGCGTCGGTGGCGTCCCATGTCCTGGCCTTCCTCGTCCTGGCGGTCGACTCGTCCTCGAGATCAACACGAAACTCACTCGATCGTGTGAGTTTCATATGAGATGCGTTGAGGGGGGACGGTACCGCATGGCGGGTGGGGAGGAAGTGCCCGGAGCGGGTTCGCGCGGTTAGGTTGCACCCATGAGCGAGGATGTGCGACTGGTCGCCTGGGTGCGGGGACGCGTCCAAGGTGTGGGTTTCCGCTGGTTCACGCGGGCCAAGGCCCTGGAGATCGGCGGCCTGAGTGGCTTTGCTCTCAATTTGGGCGACGGGCGGGTCCAAGTGGTCGCCGAAGGCTCCCGCGACAGCTGTGAGGGTCTGCTCACCTGGCTCCAGGGCGGCGACACGCCCGGGCGCGTGGACGGCGTCACCGAGATGTGGGACACACCGCGCGGCGGCTACGAGGGCTTCGCCATCCGCTGACCGGGGCGACCCGGCGGCCCCTCGGGGGGCGCCGGGTGCGGCGTCCGGCCGCCGCCGGGAACGGAAACTCGCTGGTGGTCGCCGAGAACCCCTTGCGCCGGAAGGCTCCGGCGGCAAGGATGATCGCCACGCCCCCAGGGCCCGCTGAAGTCGCCGCGCCGCCGTCGAAGGCCGTGCGCGCCCGGGCCACCCGCCAATACGGGGCGTGATCGTGTTGACCGTCAAACTTTTTGGTGAGACGCTGAAAGCACCCCGCGCACCTTAGCTGTTTGGCATGGCTGAACGGCAGCACAACTCCAGGCCCTGCCAAGACTGCGGGTGCGAATCCCTCACGACCCACACCGCATCGGTCGGTCACTCATTGTGGAGGACCATCCATCATGGCAAAGGCGCTTCTCGGTTACGTCGGCGGCTCCGACCCTCGACTCCTCGCCGAGATGCGACGGCTCCAGCAGCGCGTCCAGGACCTGGAATCCGAGCTCGTACGGATCCAGGCGGAGAACGAGGCGCTGACGGCTGCCGCTTCTCACGACAGGATCATGGAGAGCGTTGACGCACACCAGGCGGAGCCTGCGCTCACCTGATCACTGCACCGCTCCACATCGGCACAGCAGTGGTTGGGCCGCCCGTCACAACCGCCAAGTTGTCAGAAGTGCAAGGGACGCCACCGGCGTCCCTTCTCTCTTTCCCCCGTGAGTCCTTCACTGTCTTCAACGTCTGGTCTGCCCTCCGTGTTCAACGGCGAAACCGCGGGTTCATGGAGTGAGACGAAACCGGGCGGTAGAGTCCGGCGGCGTGCACCTCAAGGCCCTGACCCTCCGCGGGTTCAAATCGTTCGCCTCCGCGACCACCCTCCGGTTCGAGCCCGGGATCACGTGCGTCGTCGGACCGAACGGCTCGGGCAAGTCCAACGTCGTCGACGCGCTCAGCTGGGTCATGGGCGAGCAGGGCGCCAAGTCGCTGCGCGGCGGCAAGATGGAGGACGTCATCTTCGCCGGCACCACCGGCCGCCCGCCCCTGGGCCGCGCCGAGGTGTCCCTGACCATCGACAACTCCGACGGGGCCCTGCCCATCGAGTACGCCGAGGTCACCATCACGCGGATCATGTTCCGCAACGGCGGCAGCGAGTACCAGATCAACGGCGACACCTGCCGTCTCCTCGACATCCAGGAACTGCTCTCGGACTCCGGCATCGGCCGCGAGATGCACGTCATCGTCGGCCAGGGCCAGCTGGACTCCGTCCTGCACGCCGACCCCATGGGCCGCCGGGCCTTCATCGAGGAGGCCGCCGGAGTCCTCAAGCACCGCAAGCGCAAGGAGAAGGCGCTGCGGAAGCTGGACGCGATGCAGGCCAACCTCGCGCGCGTGCAGGACCTCACCGACGAGCTGCGCCGCCAGCTCAAGCCGCTGGGCCGGCAGGCGGCGGTGGCGAGGCGGGCCGCCGTCATCCAGGCCGACCTGCGCGACGCCCGTCTGCGCCTCCTCGCCGACGACCTCGTGCGGCTGCGGGAGGCCCTCGACGCCGAGATCGCGGACGAGGCCGCGCTGAAGGAGCGCAAGGAGGCCGCCGAGCAGGAGCTGCGCAAGGCCCTGCAGCGCGAGGCGCTCCTTGAGGACGAGGTGCGCAGGCTGTCCCCGCGGCTGCAGCGTGCCCAGCAGACCTGGTACGAACTCTCCCAGCTCGCCGAGCGCGTGCGCGGCACGATCTCGCTGGCCGACGCCCGCGTGAAGAGCGCCACCTCCGCGCCCCCCGAGGAGCGGCGCGGCCGCGACCCCGAGGACATGGAGCGCGAGGCCGCCCGCATCCGGGAGCAGGAGGCCGAGCTGGAGGCGGCCCTGGAGGCGGCCGAGCGCGCCCTGGAGGACACGGTCGCCCACCGCGCCGAACTGGAGCGCGCCCTGACCGAGGAGGAACGGCGCCTCAAGGACGTGGCCCGGGCCATCGCCGACCGCCGTGAAGGGCTGGCCCGGCTCAGCGGCCAGGTCAATGCGGCCCGCTCCCGCGCGGCCTCCGCCCAGGCCGAGATCGAACGCCTGGCCGCGGCCCGCGACGAGGCGCAGGAACGTGCCGTCACCGCCCAGGAGGAGTACGAGGCCCTCAAGGCGGAGGTCGACGGCCTCGACGCCGGCGACGCGGAACTCGCCGAGCAGCACGAGGCCGCCAGGCAGCGGCTCACCGACGCCGAGGCCGCCCTCACGGCCGCCCGCGAGGAACTCACCACGGCCGAACGCAGGCGGGCCGCCACCCAGGCCCGCCACGAGGCACTCGCCCTCGGCCTGCGCCGCAAGGACGGCACCGGCACACTGCTCGCGGCCGAGGACCGCCTCTCCGGACTGCTCGGCCCGGCGGCGGAGCTGCTGACGGTGACCCCGGGCCACGAGGCCGCCGTCGCGGCGGCCTTCGGAGCGGCAGCCGACGCGATCGCCGTCACGACCCCGGCCTCCGCGGCGGACGCGATCAGGCTCCTCCGCAAACAGGACGGGGGCAGGGCCACCCTGCTCCTGGCAGGAGATGGCCCTGCCAGGGGCGAGGGGGACCGCGTGACCGGCCACGACGCGCCCGCGGACGCCCGGCACACCTACGCCGCCGACCTGGTCCGTGGCCCCTCCGATCTGATGCCGGCCGTCCGTCGGCTGCTCCACGGCATCGTCGTCGTCGGCACCCTCGAAGACGCGGAAGACCTCGTGTACGGCCACCCCCACCTCACCGCCGTCACCGCCGAGGGAGACGTCCTCGGCACCCACTTCGCCCACGGCGGCTCCGCCGGCGCCCCCAGCCTCCTCGAGGTACAGGCATCCGTCGACGAGGCGGCGGCCGAGCTGGAGGAGCTCGCCGTCCGCTGCGAGGAGCTCACCGAGGTCCAGCACGCGGCCGTCGACCGACGAAGGGACGCCGCCGCGCTGGTCGAGGAACTGGGAGAGCGGCGCCGGGCCGCCGACCGGGAGAAGTCGGCCGTCGCCCAGCAGCTCGGGCGGCTCGCCGGGCAGGCGCGCGGCGCCACCGGTGAGGCCGAGCGCGCCGCCGCCGCCGCGGCCCGGGCCCAGGACGCCCTCGAACGGGCGCTGCAGGAGGTCGAGGAACTCGCCGAGCGGCTCGCCGTCGCGGAGGAGATGCCGATGGAGGAGGAGCCGGACACCTCCGTGCGCGACCGGCTCGCCGCCGACGGCGCCAACGCGCGGCAGACCGAGATGGAGGCCCGGCTCCAGGTCCGTACGCACGAGGAACGGGTCAAGGGGCTGGCCGGCCGGGCCGATGCGCTGGACCGGGCCGCCCGGGCGGAGCGCGAGGCACGCGCGCGTGCCGAGCAGCGGCGGGCCCGGCTGCGGCACGAGGCGGCCGTCGCCGAGGCCGTCGGATCCGGTGCCCGGCAGTTGCTCGCGCACGTCGAGGTCTCCCTGGCCCGGGCGGACAAGGAGCGCGCCGCGGCCGAGGCCGCCAAGGCACACCGTGAGCAGGAACTGGCCCGGGCGCGCGCCGCGGGGCGCGATCTCAAGGCGGAACTGGACAAGTTGACGGATTCGGTCCACCGCGGCGAGGTACTCGGCGCCGAGAAGCGGCTGCGGATCGAGCAGCTGGAGACCAGGGCACTGGAGGAGCTGGGTGTCGAACCGGCCGGGCTGGTGGCGGAGTACGGTCCGCGTCAGCTCGTGCCGCCCTCGCCCCCCGCCGAAGGCGAGGAGCTGCCGGAGGATCCGGAGCATCCGCGCAACCGGCCAAGGCCCTTCGTCCGCGCCGAGCAGGAGAAGCGGCTGAGGGCCGCCGAGCGCGCCTACCAGCAGCTCGGCAAGGTCAACCCGCTGGCCCTGGAGGAGTTCGCGGCACTGGAGGAACGCCACCAGTTCCTCAGCGAGCAGCTCGAGGACCTGAAGAGGACGCGGGCGGACCTGCTGCAGGTGGTGAAGGAGGTCGACGAGCGCGTCGAGCAGGTCTTCACCGAGGCCTACCGGGACACCGCCCGCGAGTTCGAGGGTGTCTTCAGCCGGCTGTTCCCCGGTGGTGAGGGGCGGCTGGTGCTGACCGACCCCGACAACATGCTCACCACGGGTGTGGACGTCGAGGCCCGTCCGCCGGGCAAGAAGGTCAAGCGGCTGTCGCTGCTCTCGGGCGGGGAGCGGTCGCTGACCGCCGTGGCGATGCTCGTGTCGATCTTCAAGGCGCGGCCGAGCCCGTTCTACGTGATGGACGAGGTCGAAGCCGCCCTCGACGACACCAATCTCCAGCGGCTCATCCGGATCATGCAGGAGCTCCAGGAAGCCTCGCAGCTGATCGTGATCACGCACCAGAAGCGCACGATGGAGGTCGCCGACGCGCTCTACGGCGTCTCCATGCAGGGCGACGGTGTGTCGAAGGTCATCTCCCAGCGTCTCCGGTAGACGCGTGCGGTCTACACCTTTCTCACCTGCACCTCTGTGTAGCTTCATTTATTGAACACATTGCTCGCACACTCCTGCGCCTGATTCACAGCAGCCGCCCTATTGACTTCGAAACTTGAAGGCATAGTCTCGGCAACGTTCCTTTTACCTTCAGGTACCTTCAGGTGGACCTCGAAGGGCTGACCCCCTCCGGCAGCGTTGCCGGTGGCCCGAGGAGTACACGTGACCAGCACAGCGCAGGCACCCAAGTCAGGAGCCGGGACGGCTCACCCCGATCATCTCGGGCACGTCATCTTCATCGCGGCGGCGGCCGCGATGGGCGGTTTCCTCTTCGGCTACGACAGCTCCGTGATCAACGGCGCCGTCGAGGCCATCCGTGACCGCTACGACGTCGGCTCCGCGGCCCTCGCCCAGGTCATCGCCATCGCCCTCATCGGCTGCGCCATCGGCGCCGCCACCGCCGGGCGCATAGCCGACCGCATCGGCCGCATCCGGTGCATGCAGATCGCCGCGGTCCTGTTCACCATCAGCGCCGTCGGCTCCGCGCTGCCGTTCGCGCTGTGGGACCTCGCCTTCTGGCGGGTCGTCGGCGGATTCGCCATCGGCATGGCGTCCGTGATCGGCCCGGCCTACATCGCCGAGGTCGCCCCGCCCGCCTACCGCGGCCGGCTCGGCTCCTTCCAGCAGGCCGCCATCGTCATCGGCATCGCCGTGTCGCAGTTGGTCAACTGGGGTCTGCTCAACGCCGCCGACGGCGACCAGCGCGGCAAGCTGATGGGCCTGGAGGCCTGGCAGGTCATGCTGGGCGTCATGGTCGTCCCGGCCGTCCTGTACGGCCTGCTCTCCTTCGCGATCCCCGAGTCCCCGCGCTTTCTGATCTCCGTCGGCAAGCGCGAGCGCGCCCGGGAGATCCTCGCCGAGGTCGAGGGCAAGGACGTCGACCTCGACGCCCGTGTCGCCGAGATCGAGGGCGCCATGAAGAGCGAGCACCGCTCCAGCTTCAAGGACCTGCTCGGCGGCAGCTTCTTCTTCAAGCCGATCGTCTGGATCGGCATCGGCCTGTCGGTCTTCCAGCAGTTCGTCGGCATCAACGTCGCGTTCTACTACTCCTCGACGCTGTGGCAGTCGGTCGGCGTGGACCCGACGGACTCGTTCTTCTACTCCTTCACCACGTCGATCATCAACATCGTCGGCACCGTCATCGCGATGATCTTCGTCGACCGCGTCGGCCGCCGCCCGCTGGCGATCATCGGTTCGGTCGGCATGGTCGTCGGCCTGGCGCTGGAAGCCTGGGCGTTCTCCCACCACCTCGTCGACGGCAGGCTGCCGGCCGCGCAGGGCTGGATCGCCCTGATCGCCGCGCACGTCTTCGTCCTCTTCTTCGCCCTGTCCTGGGGCGTGGTCGTCTGGGTCATGCTCGGCGAGATGTTCCCCAACCGGCTCCGGGCCGCCGCCCTGGGTGTGGCCGCCGCCGCACAGTGGATCGCCAACTGGGCCATCACCGCGAGCTTCCCGTCACTGGCCGACTGGAACCTCTCCGCGACGTACGTGATCTACACGGCCTTCGCCGCGCTCTCGATCCCGTTCGTCCTGAAGTTCGTCAAGGAGACCAAGGGCAAGTCCCTGGAGGAGATGGGCTGAGCCCGTCCCACCCGCTCGGGGAGAAGGGCCAAAGTCCCCGCTGCCCCTCTCCCCGTAACCCGCCGCCGCCCCGGCCCGGCCACTGCCCGAGCCGGGGCGGCGGTCTGCCGTCTCACCGGACGGCGACGCCGGCCCTGGATCACCCGGGCGGGCAGGACCGCCACCTCCGGGTTCGGCAGCCGCCCTCGTCGGTCCCCGCCGGTGCCCCTCGAACTCCCGCGTCCCCGCGTGCCCTCGGTGTTCGCGCCGAGCCGGTCCGCGGCGGGGCCACCTCGCGCAGGAACGCCCCCAGTGGATCACCGCGCGGGCGCGGCGGGGGCGGTTGTGCGCCGGGTTTCGGGCATCCCGGCCGCCCGCGGGCGCGTGAGCGCCGCAGCCGCGGCGGCCCGGGCGGGCCTGACGACGACGTCCCTTCTGGCGGGCGGACGTCTCCCCTGGCACCTGGCGCTACCCGGCGGGCGTCCGCCCCGCCGGGCCGGTCTCCGCCGTCATCGGGCCGGCGCCTGCCTCGCCGGCGGGATCCGGGGGCGGGCGGCGGGCGGTGTGGGAGACGCCGGGGGTGTGGAGATCCGGCGGCCGCGGCCCCGCGGGGCGGTGCGAGCGGGGTGGGCGGGGGGTGCATGACTGATACTGGACGCGTTATGGACATCGTCATCCTTGCTGTAGTCATCGCCGTGGTCGTGCTCGGCGCGCTCGGCGGGCTCATCGTCGGCAGCCGGCGCACGAAGCAGCTGCCGCCGCCCCCGCCCGCGGCGCCCGACATCACCGCCCCACCGGCCGAGCCGCACGTCGGCGACGAGGCCGAGACGCCGCGGGAGGAACCGCGGCGCACGATAGAGGAGGTGGATCTTCCGGACGGCTCGGCTCCGGTCGTCGTCGAGGAGCCGCCCGCCCCCGAGATCGAGATCCCGGAACCCACCGCCGGCCGCCTGGTCCGGCTGCGGGCCCGGCTCTCCCGCTCGCAGAACGCCCTGGGCAAGGGCCTGCTCACCCTGCTGTCCCGCGAGCACCTCGACGAGGACACCTGGGAGGAGATCGAGGACACGCTGCTCACCGCCGACGTCGGCGTGCAGCCCACCCAGGAACTCGTCGAGCGCCTGCGCGAGCGGGTCAGGGTGCTCGGCACCCGCACCCCCGAGGACCTGCGCACCCTGCTGCGCGAGGAACTGATCACCCTGGTCGGCCGCGACATGGACCGCGCGGTGAAGACCGAGCCGGAGGACCGCAAGCCCGGCATCGTGATGGTCGTCGGCGTGAACGGGACCGGCAAGACCACCACCACCGGCAAGCTCGCCCGCGTCCTGGTCGCCGACGGCCAGAGCGTCGTCCTGGGCGCGGCCGACACCTTCCGGGCCGCCGCCGCCGACCAGCTCCAGACCTGGGGCGAGCGCGTGGGCGCCTACACCGTGCGCGGACCGGAGGGCGGCGACCCCGCCTCCGTGGCCTTCGACGCGGTGAAGGAGGGCAAGGAGATGGGCGCGAACGTCGTGCTCATCGACACCGCAGGCCGCCTGCACACCAAGACCGGTCTGATGGACGAGCTGGGCAAGGTCAAGCGCGTCGTGGAGAAACAGGCCCCGGTCGACGAGGTGCTCCTCGTCCTGGACGCCACCACCGGCCAGAACGGCCTCGTCCAGGCCCGGGTCTTCTCCGAGGTCGTGGACATCACCGGTATCGTGCTCACCAAGCTGGACGGCACGGCCAAGGGCGGCATCGTGGTCGCGGTCCAGCGCGAGCTGGGCGTCCCGGTCAAGCTCATCGGGCTCGGCGAGGGCGCGGACGACCTCGCGCCGTTCGAGCCGGAGGCGTTCGTTGACGCCCTTATCGGGGAGTGACCTCGGCCCTCGTCGAGAAACCGACCCGCGAGAATCCGTGTGCGCGAGAAGCGCCCGCCCCCGAGGTGCAGTCGGGGACGGGCGCTTCGCTCTTGTCGGGCCGCGGCCGGGCGCCCGTCGTTCGGATCGTGCCCGGCGTCGACGCGACGACGCAGTGACTCTCGGCCGACCTGATCCGGACGGCAGGTCCTAGGTGTATTGATCACGAGCGTTGCTGACACTGGCGGGTCTTGAACATGGCGAAGACCTCCGATGTGGTGGAGCTGTCTAGGAACAC